>CACWLT010000132.1 GCA_902761695.1 uncultured Ruminococcus sp. | reverse complement strand
CAGGCCCGGCTTCAGTCCGTAGACCAGCTGCGCCCCTTCCTCCGCCGCCATGATGTACCACATCTCGGTCTTCCCCAGCTCTCCCTCGTGGGCAAGGCCGTATTCGTCGTCGGGATGGACCTGGATGGACAGGCGGTCGGCGGCGTCGATGAACTTGATGAGCAGGGGGAAGCGGTCGTACTTCATGCCGTTCTGCCCCAGAATGTCCCGGCGGGCGGAGTTGATGTAGTCTCCCAGCGCCATGCCGGCGTATTCGCCTCCCGCGATGACGCACATCTCCTTTTCGCGGACGGTCAGCTCCCAGGATTCCGCGATTTTGTCGAAGGGAGCGGTCTTGCCGTATTCCCTGCGCAGCCGGTCGCCTCCCCAGATGATCTCCTTGGAGACGGGACGAAGAAGAAGCGGGTATTTTTTCATGTCGTTTACCTCCGTTTATTCGCTGTCGCGGGTTCCGAATACGATGCGGTCCAGCCAGAGCTCTCTCAGGCCCATGGTCAGGCCGCGGTGGGCGTTGTAGGATTTGCACCAGGCGCGCCGCAGCTCGGGGAAATCCTCCTGCTTCATCCGGTATTTCAGCTTCAGGATGTCCTCCATCAGGGGGATCAGCCGGTCGCAGGAGTAGGGCAGGTCGAAATCCAGGATCATGGCATGGGGGGACAGGATTTTAGCGGCGTTGTAGATGGCGTTGGCCAGGGGCTCCGCGCACTCGTTTTCGTTGTGGCAGAGGTTGATCTTGTCCTCCAGGGTCAGACCGGTGAGTTGTATGACGGAGCCGAAATCGCAGGCGTGTCCGTCCCGGCCCAGAATGAGGGCGCCGTTCACCAGGCAGACGCCGCAGATATAGTGGGAGCCCACGTACCAGTAGACAATGTTCTTTTTGGCGAAATTGTCCACGTGGGTGATGTTGGAGCGGGCCGCCGCGTTGATATGGGAGTCGATCAGCAGGGGAACGTCCCGGAAGCAGCGGCGGACGGGTCCTCCGCGTGGTAGGGACCGGGAACGGCGACGCCCACACCGAAGCACTCGTTCATGTCGTATTTCCGGTTAACGTACTGGGAGGCCTCGCTGAGGAACGCCACCAGATTTTCCTGATAGGTGCAGTTGGAGCGGTAGGCAAAGGCGTACCTCTCCATCAGATTCAGCTGCAGATTGAGAATGGCGCAGCGGAACTCGTAGGTGGTGATATTGAGGATGACGGCGAATTTATCCTGATTGACGCTGAGCAGACCCGCGCGGCGTCCGGCCTGGGGGCGCACCTCCTTGATCTGGGAGACGATGCCCAGCTCCAGAAGGGCGTCCGCGATCTTGCCCACCGTCACCAGGCTCAGGTCGGTCCTGGCCGAGATCTCCGCGCGGCTGATCTTCTCCGAGTCGGCGATGGAGGTGAAAATCGACTTGATGCTTTCGTATTTTATGCTTTTCAGAATAACGCTGTTGTTCATGGCTCCTCCTTCCGGGAAGGCCGTCCGATGACGAGCGTTCTGCGTGTCGGCAGCATTCCGTCTGACGCTATTATACCCCATTATTTTCAAAAAGTCAAGAAAGATAAATAAATATTGCTTAAAAAACGACAGTTTCCCGGCAAAAGTTTTTCCGGGAGAGATAAACCGGAGGACGGGGCGGGGAGACATACCCGGGAAGACGACGCCTTGACAATTCCCCCGGACCGCGGTATAATAGATCGAATCTGAACGAAAGGACGCGGAGGGAATGGACGGCGAAAAAACAGCGGCGGGGAAGCTGCCCGAGGCCGAGCTCGCGGTAATGCTGGCAGTCTGGAGGTGTGCGCCTCCCGTCACCACCGCCCGCGTGATGCTTCTGACGGAGCCGGAACGGGGGTGGAAAACCTCAACGGTCATCTCCTTCCTGGACCGGCTGAAGAACAGAGGCTTTCTCAGCGCGGAAAAGCAGGGCAGGGAATACGTCTGGCAGCCCCTCGTCTCCCGGGAGGAATACGTAGGCGCCATGACGCGGGAGTTCTTTGAGAAGGTGCACGGCGGCTCCGTGGAATCCCTGATGGGAGCGCTGTTCCCGGCGGGGCTTTCCCCGACCGACGCCGACGCGCTGCTCCGCTGGCTGGACGCGCAGGGCTGATCCGGATGGAGGCAAACAGAGCACGGTTCTACCGGATCGCTGCGGACGTGACGGAGGAGGAGCAGCGGAGAGCGGGCATCGGGACCTATAAGGAGAAGAGGCTGCATATTATTCTGAAGCGCTACTTCGAGGAGGATCCCGCCTGTCACGAGATCCCGGTGAAGGGCTTCATCGCGGACATCCTGCGGGAGGGCGTGATCACGGAGATCGAGACGAAGGGCTTCTCCGGGCTCGGTCCAAAGCTGGCGGCCTATCTTCCCGCGTACCGGGTCCGTCTGGTGCATCCGCTGGCGGGGAAGAAATACGTGTCCTGGATCGATCCGGAGACGAGGGAGGTTTCTCCTCACCGGCGCTCCCCGAAGAAGGAAGGGGCCTACGATCTGCTGTTCGAGATGGTGCGGATCCTGCCGTACGTGACGGACCCCGGGCTGACGGTGCTCGGTCCCGTTCTGGAGATGGAGGAATACCGCCTGGCGGACGGATGGGGACGGGACGGAAAACGCGGCTCCCACCGGTTCGAGCGGATCCCGTCGGATCTGGTCGACATCATCGAGCTGGGATCGGACGACGATTACCGGCGGTATATTCCGGACTGCCTGCCGGACGCCTTTACGGTGAAGGCCTTCTCGGAGGCGGCGCGGATCGATGACGGGCGGGCCCGGGCGGTGATGAAGGTGATGGAGCGGCGCGGGGTGCTCGTTCCCCTGGGAAAGGCTGGGCGTGCCATGCTCTGGGGGCGTGCGTGACGGGGCGGATCCCGGAGATTTCTGAGGATTCTGAAAGAACGCATAACCTTTTCTTAAAAGTTAAAAAAAGAACTTGAAATTCACGGGGGAATTGACTATAATATCCCCAATGGCGGTATGCCAAATTTTGAAGGGACGGTAACAGTCATGGAATACGGCATTCAGATGTACAGCCTCCGGGATATCACCGGACAGGACCTGGACGGCGCTCTCGGCGCAGTCGCGGCAATGGGGTACAAGACCGTGGAATTCGCGGGCTTCTTCGGCCACAGCGCGGAAGAGGTGCGCGGCATGCTGGAAAAATACAATCTGAAGTGCAGCGGCACCCACAGCGGACTGGGCGAACTGCTGAACGACTTCGAAGGCACCGTGAAGTATCACAAGACCATCGGCAACCATAACTACATCATCCCCGGCCATGACCTCTCCACGAAGGAGAAGCTGGACACCTTCATCGCGCAGGTGAACGAGCTGGCTCCGAAGCTCCGGGCCGAGGGCATCGAGCTGGGCTATCACAACCACTCCCACGAGTTCTACGACATGCCCGAGGGCTATCAGATCCACCGTGAGCTGGAAGCGCGGGCGGACATGTTCTTCGAGCTGGACACCTACTGGGCCTACGTGGCGAAGCTGGATCCCGTGGAAACCCTGAAGCGTCTGGGCAGCCGGGTGCGCATGGTCCATCTGAAGGACGGCGACGCGGACGGTCATGGATGCTCCCTGGGCTCCGGTACCGCTCCCTGCGCCGCTGTCCGCCGCTATGCCATCGACAACGGACTGGGCATCGTGGTGGAGAGCGAGGGCCTGGATCCCACCGGCAAGGAAGAGGTGCAGCGCTGCATCGACTGGCTCTTTGCCGAAGACAAGGCGGACGCCTGAGTAATCCGCCCAAACGCCGGGGACGGTATGTTCCGGTTCCCGCGGCGCACTATTTTATGGAAGGAGAACGGCGGACAGCGTGGCGAACAATAACAAACCCTTCAATATTCCGATTCCACTGATTATTTTCGCTTACTTTGTGAATCCGGTGGTGGGCGTTATTCTGACCATCCTGCGGGTGGTTGCTTCCGTGGGATCCGCCGGCTCTGCGGGAAACTACGGCTCGCAGGACTCCGCGGCCGCAATGCGCTCCCGGTTTGAGGCGGAACGGCAGGCGGAGCTCAACCGGCAGAAAAACGAAGCCATGCGGGAAGAACTGAACCGCCAGCGCCAGCAGCAGGCTCAGCAGAGAATGAGTCAGACGGGCACGGGCAGCTACAGTTATTCCAATCCGTACTATCAGGCGCAGACGGCGAAGAACGGCACCAGAAAAGCGGAGCCCGCGCAGAACAAGGCGGCGGGGGAGGTCCGGTCCGACGCCTACAAGGGACTTCTTGCGGGCGGCATCATTACAGCGGTGATCGCCGGCTTCTCCCTGCTCTTCGCCGGGCTTGCGGCGGATGCCATTCTGCCCTTCCTCGCGGTGGTGTCCATTCCCGCTCTGATCGCGGCGGGGTTTTTCACGGGAGCCCATCTTGTGAAGAACCGGGATCTCGAGATGAGCCGCCTGCGCAAGATGATCGGCCAGAAGGAAAGCTACAATCTCTCCAAGCTGGCCTCCGCGTCCGGCAAGAGCCTGAAGAAGATCCGGAAGCAGCTGCAGAAGATGATCGACCGGGGCGAATTCGGCGACTCGGCCTACATCGACCTGGGCACCAACAACTTCATGCGCAATCCCGACGCGGAGCCGGACAATCCGGACGCCTTCGACTACCGGACGGTCTACGGCGACCTCTTCGCCAAGAAGATCGAGGAGCAGCAGAAAGCCGGGGAGAGCGCGGAGCCCGAGGACGACAGCGACGAAGCCCGGTTTGCGAAGATCATCGCCGAGATCCGCCGTCTCAACGACGAGATTCAGGACGTCCAGGTTTCCGAGCGGATCGACCGGATCGAGGCCCACACCCGCAACATCTTCGACTACGTGACGGAGCATCCCGACGTCATGCCGCAGATCCGCACCTTCATGAACTACTACCTGCCCACCACCCTCAAGCTGCTGGAATCCTACAGCCGCATCGAGAAGGTCGGCGTGGCCGGGGAGAACATGAAGAAGTCCAAGGAGAACATCGAGAACATCCTGGATCTCTTGGTGGTCGGCTTCGAGCAGCAGGTTGACCAGCTCTTCCGCAACGAGTCCATCGACATCACGGCGGACATCAGCGTGCTGGAAACCATGATGCAGAAGGACGGCCTCAGCGGGAAGAACGATTTTGACATCACCTCCTACATCAAGGAGGAGACGGTATCGGAACCCGCCGCAGCCGTATCGGAGGACGAGGGCTTCACCGACGGCTGGACCGACGACATCGAGAATCCAGCGGGCGGCGCCATGGGACTGCCGAAGCCGAAAAAATAAGGATCCGCGTCTCGTGAATGCGGTCAGAATAAAGAACAAATGCCCGGAGACGGTCGTGAAAAACCGCTTCCGGGCTTGTTTTATTTCCGTTCCAGCTCCATCTCAAGGCAGAGCCAGTCCTCGTTCAGTATATGGAAGATTTCCGGACTGTCGGAGGGGACCTCCCGGAATCCGGCGGAGCGATAACAGCGGCGGGCCGGGAGGTTGTCCGCGAAGACGCCGAGGGTGATCTTCTCCGCGCCCAGCTTACGGAAGGCATGATCCGCCGCCAGAATCAGCATGGATTTGCCGAGGCCGCGTCCCCGCTTTTTGTCGTCCACAATGATGAAGCCGAAGCGGACGACGCGTTGGTCCTTCCCGGGATACCGCAGGATCAGGTGGCCGAAGGGGGATCCGTTCTCCTCCGCCGTCATGGGGAAGAAGCGTCCGGCTTCGCTCATGGCGGCGTAATGGGCGTTCATGTCCTCCGGCGTGATGGGGTAAGCATCGTACCGGTCCGCGCTCCACAGGCGGAAGGAACGCTCGTCATGAATCCAGGAGAGAACGACGGAGGCGTCATCCGGCCGGAAGGGGCGCAGGCTCAGCATGATCCCGCCTCCCCTGATTTGCCGTCAAGGCCCAGCAGTCTCTCGGCGTTCAGGTGACAGAGCTTTTCCTTCCGGTCATCGGAGAGGGGAAGGGCGTCCACATAGCGGAAGGTATCCGCGGAGGAGGCCCAGGGGCAGTCGCTGCCGAAGAGGATTCTGTCCGGGTCGTGCTTCTCAAGGATCCGGGCGGCCTGGCGGGGATCCAGCCTGCAGAAATCGCCCAGGGAGGCGTCGATGAAGAGATCCCGTCCCGCTAACTTTTCCTCGGATTCGTCCCACATCATGTTGGCGCCGTAGTGAGCCGCGACGAGGGGCGTTTTGGGGGATCGCTCCAGACGGCGCAGGATCCGGTCCGGGGAGGCGTAGACCCTGTTTGGGGAATAGACGTCGAAGCCCGCGTGGGTGACGATGAAGATGCCGAGGTCCGCGCAGAGGTCGAAAATCCGGTCGAAGGCAGGATCGTCGATGGTGACGCCCATATAGTCGGGATGGATCTTGATGCCGCGAAGGCCCGCCGCCCGGATGCGCTTCAGCTCGGCCTCCGGATCGGGATACGCGGGATGGACGCTGCCGAGGGGGGAGAGGCGGCCCGGATGCGCGCGGGCGGTTTCGATGGCAAAGGTGTTGACGTTCTCCGTCTGTCCGGGCTTTGCGGCGATATTGCAGATGACGGCGCGGTCCACCCCCCAGGCGTCCATGGCGGAAAGAAGGCCGGACACGGTGCCGTCGGTGAGGGGCGGGGAGGCAATATCCCGGGACAGGGAAGCGAGGGCCCGCTCCGCCAGACCGTCCGGGAAGGCGTGGGTGTGAAAATCGATGAGCATGGGGATCTCCCGTGGATGTTTCGGATTTTGTGTCAGTATAATCCCGCGCCGTGAGAACAGGGTGGCAAAAATGTGAATTTACTATGAATATTTCCCGGAAAGGTTGATTCTGCGGGCGGATTGCGGTATCATTAGTACAATGGGGCAGAATGGTGATTTACCGGAATTGTCCCTGCTTTGACGCATTTCTGCGGACCGTGTCCCAGGCGGAGCGGATCCGTATACCATCACATCATTTGGAGGAACTATGGAGAAGAAACTGAACGGCTCCGGCACACCGAAAACCGCCGCTCTGCTCCGGGAACTCATCACCCGGGACGAGAAGCCCGGGAAGGACGGTGTTCTGAACGCCCGGGAACGCCTGAACGCGCTTTTTGACGAAGGCACGTTCACGGAGCTCGGGGCGTTTGTGGTCCGCCGCCGGGATGCGGAAGCGGCTCCCGTGGAGGATCCCGAGGGCGTCATCACCGGCTACGGCTCCGTGGACGGATGTCTTGTCTATGCCTTTTCCCAGGACATGGGACGGACGAAGGGGGCTGTGCGCGACGCCACGGCGGAAAAGATCGAGAGGCTCTACCGGCTGGCGGTGGACAACGGCGCGCCCGTGGTGGGATGCTTCGACAGCGCCGGCGCGGATCTGATTTCCGGCGTGCGGGCCCTGGCGGCTTACGGACGGATCATGAAAACCGTCGGCGCGGCGTCCGGCATCATTCCCCAGATCGCGGTGATTCCCGGCGTGGCCCAGGGCGCTGCGGCTGTGTGCGCGTCCATGTTTGATTTCACGGTGGTGACGGAAAAATCCACCCTGAGCGTCTCCCCGGCCTTTGCCGTGGGCGGCGGAAAGCAGGCGGATTCTACGGCTTCCGGCGCGGCTTCCCTGACGGCGAAGGATGACGCGGAGGCTTTCGCGAAGGTCCGGACGCTCCTCGGCTATCTGCCCTCCAACAACGAGGAAGGCACGGTGGAGCGGGACACGAACGACGATCCCGACCGGCAGACCGACCTCTCCGCTTATCGTTCCGAACGGACCGCCGCGGCGCTTCTGAAGGAAATCGCGGATGAGGGATCCCTCTTCTGCGTCGGCGCGGGCACGGCTCCTTCCATGGTGACGGGTTTCTGCACGCTGGACGGCGCGGTCTGCGGCATTGTGGCCTCGAACCACGCTGAGGACGGCGGACGGCTGACCTCTCTTGCCGCGCGGAAGGCTTCCCGGTTCCTCTCCTTCTGCGACTGTTTCGGCATTCCGGTGCTGACCGTGGTGGATTCCGAGGGCTTCGCTCTGTCCGCGGATGAGGAAAAGAATCCCTATTCCGCAGAGATCGCCAAGCTGGCCGGTGCGTATGCCGCCGCGAAGACGCCCCTTGTGACCCTGGTGGCCGGTTCCGCCTACGGTTCCGTGTTCTCCGTTCTGGGCTCGAAGTCCATCGGCGCGGATCTGGTGCTGGCGCTGGATTGTGCCCGGATCGGCTGCATGAATCCCGCCGCCGCCGTGGCTCTTCTGAAGAACGACCGGGTAAAGGGCAATGTGACGCGGGAGGATCTGGCGAAGGAATTCGAGGAGGAAGACCTGAACGTCATCCACGCGGCGAGAGCCGGGGAAGTGGACGATATCGTGGAGGACGCCGAGCTTCGCCAGAGACTGATTTCCGCCGTGCTGATGCTTTCCGGCAAG
>CACWLT010000131.1 GCA_902761695.1 uncultured Ruminococcus sp. | reverse complement strand
AAGTTGTTCGGCTTATTCGAAACATCCTTTTTCCCCGCGTAGTCGATGCCGCCGGACGCGTAGCCCACGGACACCTTGGAGATGGGGATGATGGTGGTGCCGGACGCCGTCTCGATGGGATCGCCCACCACGGTGTTGGGATCCAGCATGGCGCGGATCGAATCCAGAGAGGTTTTCGTGATGTCGCCGATTCTGTTGTTGTCTGCCATATGAGCCTCCTGTATGCTGGGAATAATCAGTAATAAATGCGCGGTTTACATCAGGCGCGGGCCTGGCTGATCTTGAGCCTGATGAACCAGACCAGGGCGTGCAGGGCGATGCGCAGGAAGGACACCAGCCGGAGCTTGAAGCTCATGTCCACCTTGAAAACGGTTTTCTCCGCCAGGAAATCCGCCCGGACGGCCACCTCCCGGCGCGGTCTGTTCTTCAGCGCCGTCTTGTGATCCAAAAGCTCGATGAGGATGGCGGCCGCCGCGCTGATTTTTCCGTAGTTCAGGGCGATGGACGCGGCGTCGGATCCGCCCACGGTGATATCCAGCCGTTTGATGTCTGTGTGGAGCCAGGAAGCCAGCTTCCCCAGCTCGCCCACGCCGAAGCCCACCAGGGAGAGGATGGTCTCCAGCTTGTCCGACGCTTTGGATTCGTCTGGGTTCTTCGACGCGGCTTCCGCTTCCTCCGCCAGCTTCCTTGCCTTCTTCTTTGCGGCGGCCTGCTCATCCTTTTTCGCCTTTTTCGCGGCCTGCTTCTCCGCCTTCTTTTTGGCGGCAGCCCGGTCGTTTTCCAGTCTCTTCTGATGCTTTTTATAGGTGAAGTCCTTTTCATCAAGGGGCTTCTTCGGCTTTGAGGGAACCACCGTCAGCACCACGGGACCCAGCCCCGCCCGCACCCGCAGCTCGTCCTCCAGCCGGATGTAAACCTTGATCCGGAGCGAAAAAATCAGGGCCAGGAGCAGAACGATCCCCAGAAGGATGTATAGAAGAATACGCAGAACGATCATGTCTCTGAGGCCCTCCTTTCCCCGGATTTCAGGGTGGTTCAGACTGTCTCCGTCTCATCCGCCGCAGGCAGAGCGTCCTCCGTGTCCGGCGCGGGATCCGTTTCCGCCGTGTGATCCGGATTGCTCTCCGGTGCGGTTTCCTCCGCGGAGCCGGTCAGGAAGGACTGCCCCGGAACGATCTCCACGCTGTCCCCGGAGTCGGTTTTCAGCTTTACGGCGGGAAGCTCGTCCAGGGCGCCCAGACCGAACACCCGGAGAAAATCCGTGGTGGTCCGGTACAGAGTGGGGCGTCCCGGCGCGTCCAGTCTGCCGCATGGCTCGATCAGGTTCTTCTCGATCAGGGCGTTCACCGCGTAGGCCGAATCCACGCCGCGCACCGTGTCCACGAAGGTCCGGGTGACGGGCTGGTTGTACGCGATCACCGCCAGCACCTCCAGCAGCGACGCCGAGAGCTTTCCGCCCCGCCGGATCCCCAGCGCCAGCTTGATGTCCTCCGCGTACTGCTCGCGGGTGCAGAGCTGGCAGGATTCCGGAAAGCGGATCAGCATCACGCCCCGGGGAAATTCCGGATTGTTGTAGAGCGGGGCCATCTTTTCCACCGTATCGGCGCATTCGGCCGCGCTGACGCCCAATACCTCCCCCAGCCGCGCGTAGGTCAGCGGATGCCCGGCCGCGAACAGGCAGGCCTCGATCACCGCGAACCGTTCGGCGGGGGAGAGGGCGTTTTCGTCAGAGTTCATTTCGATGCGTTCCATTTCGTTTGGTTCAGTCGTATCAGTAGATGTCGGATTCCAGATTGGCGGCGGCGATTTCCTCGTCGGAGGCGCAGAGCCGAAGTCCGACGTGCCCGTCCATGAGCGTCACCCCTTCGTCGGCGGGATCCTCTTCCTCCAGCGCCACGATGTGGGACTTCAGAAGCTCCAGGATGCCGATGAACTTGGCGATGCACTCGGAGCGGTCCCGGGAATCCCGGAAGTAGCCGTCCAGCCAGAGCGTCTTCCTTTTCAGGGAGCGGATCAGATCGTGCATCACCGTCTCTACCGGGATCCGTGGCGCGTGGACGATCCCCTCGAAGGCGGTCTGGGCGGTTCTCTCCGTCATGCGGGTCTCGGTCAGCACCCGGTGAAGGGCGGCCCGGAGCAGATCAGCGTCGTGGTCGGCCACGTAGGTGCGGTCCGGGGAGACGTCGTCCTGCTCCTTGGCCATGCGCCCGCCGTAGAGGGTGAACATGTCGGAGAGCTCCGCAGCCGCCAGCTTGGCTCTCTGATATTCCGCCAGGGCGTCCATGAGGGGCTGGCGGGGATCCTCGTCTTTCGCAGGGTCCCGGGGCAGGAGCATGCGGCTCTTGATGAGCATCAGCTCCGAAGCCATGTAGAGGAACTCGCAGGCCAGCTCCACGTCGTGGGCCTCGGCGTCCTTCATCCAGGCCATATACTGGTCGCAGAGCAGGTCGATGGGCACGTCCGCGATGTCCATTTTATGCTTTTCCACGAGGGACAGCAGAACGTCCAGCGGCCCCTCGAAGCTCTCTGTCTTGAATTGAATCTCTTCCATGCTGTCTTTACCGGAAAAACGGGATGCGTGTGATGAGCCAGTCCATGGCCGCGTAGATGCCCTTTACCGCGTAGCCCAGCGGGACGGACACAAAGCCGAACCACAGAAGCACCATCAGGCCGAGCTGAATGTACCGCTCGTATTTCATGACGCCGAAGTAGTACTTCGGAGGGAGCCACACCAGAAAGATCCGGGACCCGTCCAGCGGCGGCACCGGGATCAGATTGAAGACCCCCAGGGAGAGGTTGATGGTGCAGAAGGTCAGGGCCATGTCGAATACCGCCTGCCACACGCTCGTGCCGAAGCTGGTCTTGGGTGCGAAGACGCCGATCAGCAGCACGATGATGTGCGCCAGCAGCAGACCGATGAAGCCCATGATGAAGTTGGACAGAGGTCCGGCCAGTGCGGTCAGGGCAAAATCCCGGCGGTTGTTCTTGAAATAGCGGGGATTGATGGGGACCGGCCGCGCCCAGCCGAAGCCGAAGAGCACCATGGCCAGCGTGCCCATGGGATCCAGATGCTTCAGGGGATTGAGGGTCAGCCGTCCCATGTTCCGCGCCGTCGGGTCGCCCAGCTTCCAGGCCATCCACCCGTGGGCCAGCTCGTGGCCGCTCAGGGCGATGAGAATGCAGGGCAGGCTCAGAAGGAAGGAGACGAACCCCTTCGGGGAGCTCAGTAATTGGAAGATTCTCAACGGTGTCTCCTTTCTGTCCGGAGAACGGGATAAGGCGGACGGCTCACTGATCCATAGCGCAGAGATCGGCGTATGTCTCCCGGCGCACGGCCACCCGCGCTTTGCCGCCCGAGAGTTCTACCACGGGAGGCTTCGGGATGCGGTTGTAGTGGGAGGCCATGGAATAGTTGTACGCGCCGGTCACCAGCACCGCGATGACATCCCCCCGGCTCGGCTTCGCCAGAGAGATCCCCTCCGCGATCAGGTCCCCGCTCTCACAGCAGCGGCCCGCCACGGTGCAGACGAAATCGGCGGGATCGGCGGCATGGGAGGCGTTGAGCACGGTGTACCGGGACTGGTAGAGGGTGTAGCGCGGGTTGTCGGGCATGCCGCCGTCGATGGAGACATAGCTCCGGAAACCCGGAATGGACTTTACGGTGCCGCAGGTGTAGAGAGTACAGCCCGCCGCCGCCACGATGGACCGGCCCGGCTCCATGATCACGGTGGGCTTCCTCACGCCGTGCATGGCGCACATCCGGTCGATCTCGCTCCCCAGACGGCGGATGTTGTCCCGGTAATCCACCGCGGGATCCTCCTCCGTGTAGCGCACGCCGAAGCCGCCGCCCAGGTTGAGGATTTCCGCCTCGTACCCGGTGTCCGCCCTGATCTGCGCCATGAAGGACAGCATGATGTCGCAGGCGTCCTCGAAGGGCTCCGTGTCAAAGATCTGGGATCCCACGTGGCAGTGGAAGCCGTCCAGCGTCAAACTGGCGCATCCCAGGGCCTCCTTCACGAAGGCGTGAGCCTGCCCCGTGGCGATGGCCATGCCGAATTTGGAATCCACGTTGCCGGTGGAGATTTTCCGGTGGGTGTGGGGATCGATGCCGGGGGTGATGCGGAGCAGGATCCGGGGATTCTTTCCCATTTCTCCGGCGATCCGGTCCAGGGCGAAGAGCTCGTCCTCTCCGTCAACGACGATGTGCCCCACCCCGGATTCCAGGGCGAAGCGCAGATCGTCGTCCGTCTTGTTGTTGCCGTGGAAGAAGATCCGCTCCATGGGGAAGCCGGCGGACTTTGCGGTGAAGATCTCCCCGGGGGACACGCAGTCCGCCAGAAGCCCTTCCTCCGCCACCAGGGAATAAAGCCCCTTGTAGCAGAGCGCTTTCCCGGCAAAGGCGGGCAGAGAAGACTCCCCGAAATACTCCCGGAAGGCCTCCCGGTACAGTCTGCACTGCGCCCGGACGGCGTCCGTGTCCAGCAGATATACGGGGGTGCCGAACTCTCTTGCCAGCTCCACCGCGTCCAGTCCGGCGACGGTCAGGTGTCCGGCTTCGTTGATGTCGTAAGTGGGATGCAGGATCATAGTCGACCTCGGTCGTGAAAGATTATTCCGGATTATTTGACGTCCGCCGCGTCGGTGAGGGCACGCCACAGCTCGTCCCGCCCCCGCCCGGATTTGGCGGAGCAGAGGATCAGGGGCAGATCCCGGGTGAACTCTCCCTCCTCCATGGCTGCGAGGAATTCCCGGGTCTCCGTGGCGTTCAGCTTGTCGGCCTTGGTGGCGGCGATGATGTGGGGCAGACCGGTCTCGGCGAGATAATAGAGCATGTCGAGGTCGTCCTTCGTAGGGCCGGTCCTGCTGTCGATGAGCTGAACCACCAGCTTCAGACAGTCTATGTTGCGGTTGTCGGTGAAAAATCCGTCGGTCAGGGCGGACCAGCGCTTCTTTTCCTCCGGGGACCGCTTGGCGTAGCCGTATCCGGGCAGGTCCACCAGATAGAGCTTCCGGTCCACGTCGTAGAAATTGACGGTGATGGTCTTTCCGGGCTCCCCGCTGACCCGCGCCAGGCTTTTGCGGTTCAGGAGGCAGTTGATAAGGGAGCTTTTCCCCACGTTGGAGCGGCCGGAGAAGGCGATCTGCGGCACCCGGTCCGCGGGAAACTGCTTCGGAAGCCCCGCCGTGATTTTCAGCGATACGTTGTTGAGATTCAGTTTCATGGCCTTGTCAGATCAGAGCCGGGTCCGCGGCTGATGGGCGGGTCCGGGCGGAACGATGGCGGCGTCGGATACGGCGTTCTCCGGGCGCTCCTCTACGATGAGGGGAAGGGGCTCGGCCTCAGCTGCAGCAGGGGTGACCAGGGCGTTCTCCAGCACGTCGGTGAGGGTGGTGCAGGGAATGAAGGTGACCTCTTCCCGGATGACGGCGTCCATCTCCGCGATGTCCCGCATGTTTTCCTTCGGGATAAGGAGGGTCCGGATGCCCCGGGTCCAGGCGGCGGTGGCCTTTTCGCGGAGACCGCCGATGGCCAGCACCCGGCCCGTCAGCGTGATCTCGCCCGTCATGGCCACATCGTGCCGCACGGGAATGCCGGAGAGGGCGGAGACCAGGGAGGTGGTCATGGTGACGCCGGCTGAGGGGCCGTCCTTGGGAACCGCGCCCTCGGGAACGTGGATGTGGATATCCTTCGTCTTGTAGAAGTCCGTGGGAACGCCGTATTCGGAGCAGTGAGCCCGGAGCCAGGTGACCGCGATGTGGGCGGATTCCTTCATGACGTCGCCCAGCTGTCCGGTCAGCTCGATCTTGCCGGAGCCGTCCACGGGGAGAACCTCCACCTTGAGCAGATCGCCGCCCACCTCCGTCCAGGCCAGGCCGTTGGTGACACCGATGAGATCCTCATGGGACACCGCGTCGTCGATGAACTTCCGGGGACCCAGGTATTTTTCAAGGTCGCCCTTGTCGATGGTGAGGTTCTTGCGGCCCTCCTCCACCAGCACCTTGGCTCCCTTGCGGCAGAGCGCGCCGATCTCCCGCTCCAGATTGCGGACGCCGGATTCCCGGGTGAAGCCCTCGATCAGATCCTCGATGGCCGCGTCGGTGATTTTCAGCATCCGGCGGTTGAGGCCGTGGCGCTTGAGCTGCTTCGGGAGCAGGTGGTTCCGCGCGATGGCCAGCTTCTCGGCGGGGGTGTAGGTATTCAGCTCGATGACCTCCATCCGGTCCAGCAGCGGACGGGGAACGGTATCCAGCGTGTTGGCGGTGCAGATGAACATCACGTCGGAGAGGTCCACCGGCAGTTCGATGAAGTGATCCCGGAAGGCGTGGTTCTGCTCGCCGTCCAGCACCTCGAGAAGGGCGGAGGCCGGGTCGCCGTGCACGTCCTGGCACATCTTGTCTACCTCGTCCAGCAGCATGACCGGATTGAGGCTTCCGCACTGGATCAGAGCGTCGATGATACGGCCGCCTCCGACTGTAATGATCGGTGAATAGAACCTTATTATGAACCTGTCTCCGCGTCTTACGGCAGCCGGCTCCTCCAGCCTTAGCTGCGCATAAGCAGTTTCACCGGCGGAGAGAGCATCTCTGTCCAGAAGAATGACCTTGCATAGCACTTCATCTGACCCGCAGTACAGATGCACTCTGCTGTTGTTCAGTACGACCCTGTCGGTCGAGCTGAAGATGCTCAGCTCAGTATCTATCATGTTTGTGACCGTCACCGCATCAGGATACGCTATTATATCGCCCCTGTCGATGTCTTCTTTAGAAACACCGGAAAGGTTTATAGCGGTTCTCTGGCCTGCAAGGGCCATGTCGGTATCCTTTCCGTATGTCTGTATGCCCCTTACCTTGGCTTTTGTCCCCTCCGGATAGATGATGATATCATCACCGACCCTGACATTGCCGTCCATCAGGGTGCCTGTCACGACCGTACCGAAGCCCTGCATAGTAAACACTCTGTCGACCGGAAGCCTGAACAGCTCTTTCTCCTCACGGCGCTTGTTCTCCCTGTCGCATTTTGCGATGATCTCTGCCTTGAGTTCATCTATTCCTTCGCCCGTAGCAGCGCTTACCGGGATGACCGGCTTTCCTTCGAGGAACGAACCTCTGAAATAGTCATTGACTTCTTCGAGGAGCATCTCCAGCCACTCCTCTTCAACCATGTCTGTTTTGGTGACGGCGATTATGCCGTCGTCGATGCCCAAGGAATTCAGTATTTCGAAGTGCTCCCTTGTCTGAGGCATTATTCCTTCATCGGCAGCAACTACAAAGAGTACGAAGTCGATGCCTCCTATGCCTGCGAGCATGTGCTTTATGAACTTCTCATGCCCCGGAACATCGATGACTCCGATGTTGTAT
>CACWLT010000130.1 GCA_902761695.1 uncultured Ruminococcus sp. | reverse complement strand
GCCAACTGGAATCAGGTGAAGGGCGTGAACTTCGAAAAGCCCTGGTGGAACGGCGACATCGTGCAGGAAATGAACGTGGCGGACCACCTGTTCTACGTGACGGGAGATTTGACCATGACCTCCGTGGAGTACCTGTTCTCCATCTTCTTCAACAAGGTCCTGATGGAGGACATCGGGCTGGAATCCCCCTACACCCTGGTGCGGGAGGGCAGATGGACCCTGGAGGCTCTGAAGACCTACTCCGCCAACCTGTCCATCGACGCGGACGGCGACGGCCAGATGACCATCGACGATATCTACGGCTACTCCACCGACGCCACCAACATGGTGTCCGGCTATATGGCGGCCTTCGACGCGGACGTGACCGTGCGGGACGAGAACGGCCTGCCCACCCTGGCCATCTCCGAGGAGAGCTTCATCGACAAGTTCCTCGCCATCCAGGCCTTCCTGTGCGAGGATCCCTCCGTGTTCCTCTCCACCGACGAGGGCAGCTACGTGGGGGACGACCGGGAATCCGCCCGGGTGTTCTCCGAGGGAAGAGCCCTCTTCGTGGCGGACATCCTCGGCAACTCCGCCGCCATGCGCGACGTGGACTTCGACTTCGGCATTATCCCCTATCCGAAGTACGACGAGGCCCAGACCGACTATCACACCACGGCCTGGGACGCCTACAACCTCTTCTGCATTCCCCGCACCGCCGAGCTGGACTTCGTGGGCATCGTGACCGAGAACATGGCGGCCCGGTCCTTCCAGTACGTGCTGCCGGCCTTCTACGACAAGGCCCTGCTCTCCAAGTACGCCCGCGACGAGGACAGCGCGGAGATGATCTCCCTGATCCGGCAGAGCGCCACCTACAATTTCGGCGTGGTGAACTCCCCCCACATCGGCAGCCCCGGACACATCTGGCGCGACCTCGTGGGCTCGAAGAGCAACAACATCGCCTCCAAGACCGGCAAGAACGAAAAGGCCATGGTGAAGGCGCTGGAGAAGTTTTTGGACAAGACCTACATCAACGTGGAGTGAACCTTTTCCGCTCCGGGCCGTATTTCCGCGGTCCGGATTTTTACCGCGCAATATTTACAGAAACCTATAACCGATGATAGCCCAATTTGAACACAATGGCACTTGACAGGATTCCCGCCGGATGGTATAATTTTTCCATCAAAACTGTATAAAATACGGAGCGTGAACGGCCATGGGGAACTTTTTTGACGAGCTGAAGGTCTTTGATCCGGAGGTATTCGCGGCCTGCGAGGACGAGCTGGAGCGGCAGCGGCACAACATCGAGCTCATCGCGTCGGAGAACATCGTGTCGAAGGCGGTGCTTCTGGCGGCGGGCGGCGTCCTGACCAACAAATACGCCGAGGGCTATCCGGGCAAGCGGTACTATGGCGGCTGTCAGTACGTGGACGTGGTGGAGGACATCGCCAGAGAGCGGGCCAAAAAGCTCTTCGGCGCGGAGCACGCCAACGTGCAGCCCCACAGCGGCGCCAACGCCAATCTGGCCGTCTTCTTTGCCCTGCTCAATCCGGGAGACACGGTGCTCGGCATGAATCTCGCGGAGGGCGGCCACCTGTCCCACGGCTCCCCGGTGAATATCTCCGGCAAGTACTTCAACGTCGTTCCCTACGGCGTGGATCCCGTGACGGAGCGCATCGACTACGACAAAATGGCCGAGATCGCAAGGGAAGCGAAGCCGAAGCTGATCGTCGTCGGGGCCAGCGCTTATTCCCGCGTCATCGATTTTGCCCGGTGCCGGGAGATCGCGGACGAGGTTGGCGCGTACCTGATGGTGGACATGGCCCACATCGCGGGGCTGGTGGCGGCGGGCGAGCATCCCTCCCCGGTCCCCTACGCTGACGTGGTCACCACCACCACCCACAAGACCCTGCGCGGTCCCCGGGGCGGCATGATCCTCTGCCGGGAGGAATACGCGAAGCAGATCGACAAGGCGGTCTTCCCCGGAACCCAGGGCGGCCCCCTCATGCACATCATCGCCGCCAAGGCCGTTGCGCTGGGCGAGGCGCTGACCGACGACTTCAAAAACTACGCCCATCGGATCGTCGTCAACGCGAAGGTGCTCAGCGAGGGGCTGACGGCAAGGGGCGTGAAGCTGGTCTCCGGCGGCACGGACAACCACCTGATGCTGGTGAAGCTGACGGACACCGGCGTCACCGGCAAGGAGCTGGAGAAGCGGCTGGACGAGGTGCACATCACCGCCAATAAGAACACCATCCCCGGCGAACCCCTGAGCCCCTTCGTCACCAGCGGCCTCCGCATCGGCACTCCCGCCGTCACCACCCGCGGCTTCGGCACGGAGGAGATGAAGCAGATCGCCGGATGGATCGCCGACGCCATCGAGGACTTCGACGGAAAACGTGACGCCATCGCCGCCGGCGTCGCCGGGCTGTGCGAAAAGTTCCCGATCTATAGATAAGGGCCCGGTTTCCTGCTCTTGTCCCCGAACTGAAAAAACCGCATGACCGATCCCCGGAAAAGGGAAGTCATGCGGTTCTGTTTATGGCGCGGAGTTCTGTCAGCCCAGCGTCAGATACCTTGCCGTCGTCGCCAGCGCCTTTTCCCACTCCGCACGGACTGCGGCGGGGAGCTTGCCGCTGACGTTCGTCTCCAGGGAGAGGGAGCCCTCGAAGCCGATTTCGTGGAGAGCTCTTGAAAAATCCGCCCAGTCGATGACGCCGCGGAAGGGCAGCCAGTGAAAATCGCCCCGCCCGTCGTTGTCGTGAACGTGGAGGCAGGCCAGCCACTCCTTCCCGATCTGCCGCACCGCGTCCGCCGGAGAGAGGCCGAAGACCGCCGCGTGGCCCGTGTCCAGACAGATCCGGAAAAACGGCGAATCGAACTCCTTCACGAAGCTCAGCACCTGCTCCGGCGTGGAGAGGATCAGTTTCGTGAAGGGCATGTTCTCCAGGGCGATGACCACCCCGGCCGCCTTCGCCTTTTCGATGAGGCGGGAGAAGAATTCCCGGTTCATGTCCATGAAGCGCTCCGGATCGGGGAGCTCACCGCCGCCCCAGGGCATGATGTTGTGAATGGCCATGCAGGGCGCGCCCACTGCCGCCGTCCCCTCGAGGGCTATGGACATCTTCTCAAAGCGTTCGGCCCTGTCCTCCTCGGTGTAGTCCTGCGGGGGATAGCGCCAGGGGCCGTGGGTCTGAGAGAAGGCGATGCCGCAGTCCCGGGCCACCCGTCCGATTTCCTCCCATTTCCGCAGCCGCTCCGGGGCGGGGAGGGTGAACCACTCGTTTTCGGTGTTCACAAAGGCCTGCAGGTCCGCGCAGTCGTAGCCGAGGAGGCGCAGATGGGAGAGGGTTTTCGCAGCCGCGTCGGGGGAGAGGGCGAAGCTGGTCGAAATGCCTGTTTTCATGATTTGTCTCCTGTTGTCCGGATGATGTGGCTTCTGCCGTCATTATACGCCTGCCGCACGGGATTTGCAAGGGAGGACGAAAAAAAGGACCGCCCGTCGCTTTTCGGCGGACAGTCCCGGTGAAGGATTATTTGTGCATGGGTCTGAGCGTTTTCGGATTCACGAACGTGCAGAGCAGCACGGTCACAATGGCGCAGAGGATGGCGTTGGGGAGCATGTACCCGCCGTTGTAGAGAAGGGAATACAGCCAGGGAGCCTGTCCCTCCGGCGCGTAGACGCCCCAGATGATCCATCCGGAAAGGAAGCTGCAGATGAAGCGGATGATGTTGACCGCCGCCGCGCCGACACCGTAGCCTGCGAGCTTGTATTTGCCGAAGGGCTTTGCGAAGAGATCGGCCAGACCGAAGGCGGTGAACGCCAGCACATAGTCCAGAAGAATTACGCCGACGTAGCCGAGGAACGTCCCGGCCGGCGGGGGATAGAACCCGGTGATCATCTGCACGACGGAATAGACCAGACCGGAGCCCAGGCCCCAGAGAAGCCCGTGACGGTAAGAAATATAGATGATCGGCACCGCCGCAATGGAGAGGGAACCGCCGTTGGGCCATTTCGGCATGGGGATCAGGTCGAGGACGATGGCCAGCGCCACCATCAGCGCGCATTCCACCAGAGCGCGGATGCTGTTCGAGGTCGCGGATTTGTTTGTTTTGTCTGCCATGAGGATAAATCCCTCCTTGAGAAAAAGAAATTGCGAACGCCCGCCCGGTCTGCAAAAAGAAAAACCGCGATGAAACACCGCGGGTCCGACAGGCGCCGGACAATTTTCCTCCTTCATTTCGGATGGAAAACATCCCCGGCCGTCGGTATGTTGTGCTCCCTACGCCGGCATTACCCGGATCAGGTTAAGGGTTCGCCCTCCCTCCCGGAATCGATGCGGTTCGGGAGGAGGAGCGTCTCAGCAATCAGCACCCCTGCGTTTGTTCGGCCCATAGTATAGCACAGGCGGCGGGATTTGTCAAGGGGATTGTGAAAGAGTGCCTCATTCTGCTGAGACGGGGGGATCCGGGGGTATTTTCGTCGTGACCCGGCAGGAGAGCCAGACCACCACGGTGGCGGGGAGGCCGAGGATCAGAAGCAGCCAGGGATCCTTCCCCCGCAGGACCCAGCAGACGGTGAGCAGCACACCCCAGACCAGTGCGGTGACGGAGAAAAAGAGGTGGGTCCGCGTCCCCCAGAGGGAGGAGAAGACGATCAGCAGAATGGCGGACACGGGCAGGGCGAGGAAGAAGGGCGTGACCAGCGTCTTTCCGGCGATGAGGCCCACCACGAACACCATGGCGGCCAGCAGCCACACGCCGGCCACGGAGAGGGCCGCGATGGTCCGGCGGTTCACCTGATAGATTTCCTCCCGGGATTCTTCTCCGGCGGGGACGTTCTCCGGGACCTCCGCCGGGTCGGGATGCTCCGCCGTCAGCATGTAGTCCACGGTCACGCCGAAGAGATCCGCCATGGCCTTGAGGCAGAGCACGTCCGGGAGACCGTCGCCCCGTTCCCATTTGGACACGCTCTTGTCGGAATAGCCCAGCTTCTCCGCCAGCTCCGCCTGGGTGAAGCCCCGGGCACGGCGCAGCGCCGCGATGTTTCCCGCGATAACCGACTGCAGATTCTCCGCCGCCATGCCGTCCCCTCCTCTGCTCGATATAGTAAAAAACGATTGCCCTGTTATCGGAAATCCTGGTCTACCGGGAGTAGAATCTGTATTTTCGGCTCT
Organism: uncultured Ruminococcus sp.; assembly: GCA_902761695.1. Lineage (GTDB taxonomy): Bacteria > Bacillota > Clostridia > Oscillospirales > CAG-272 > UMGS1696. The sequence goes on along the minus strand of CACWLT010000130.1, from coordinate 6,403 downwards.
ATCCGCCGTGGATTCTACCGGCAGTAGGCCTCCCCGGGGTGGATTTCCGCGTCGTAGACCGCCTTCTCCCGATGGGGGGTGGCGCAGTCCGCGGCTGTCTGATATGATTGTATCACAAATCATCACGAAGTGCAAAGAAAATTCGGTGAAGGGAATATGAAGCGGATATTAATTTTCGGCGATTCGATCCTCAAGGGCGTGTATTATTCGGAGGAGGAGCGGCGGCACCGTCTCTATCGGGAGCGTTCCGGCGAGCTGTCCCGGGCCGGGCTGGAGGTCAAAAACTGCTCCGTCATGGGGGCCACCGTGGTCACCGGGGAGGAACTGCTCCACCGGAAGCTGGCCGACGCTCTCCCGGCGGACGGTGACCGGAGCGATACGGCGGTGATCCTGGAATACGGCGGCAACGACTGCGACTACCGCTGGCAGGAGATCTCCGAGGATCCGGAGGGGGACTTCCTTCCGAACACCCCGGAGGACGCCTTTGTGAGCCGGTACCGGGCCTGCATCGACTACGTCCGCTCCACGGGGGCGAAGGCGTATCTCTGCAATCTGGTGCCCCTGGATCCCGACCGGTACATGACCTGGATCTCCCGGGACCGGAGCCGCGAGAACATCCTCCGCTGGCTGGGGGACGTGGGACGGCTGTACCGCTGGCAGGCCTTCTACAGCTCCATCGCCGAGCGGATCGCCGCCCTGACGTCCACGCCCCTGATCCCGGTGCGGGAGGCCTTCATGGCGGGCGGGCGCTATCAGGACCTGATCTCCCCGGACGGCATCCATCCCAATGTGGAGGGCCACCGGATCATCGACCGGGTGCTGGTGGAGGCCATGGAGGGCTGAGAAAGCAACAGGCTTCGATCAATAGGATTCCGGACGCGGGTCTGCACGCCTGCGTCCTTTTTTCTTGCCGTACGGGAAGCGCAGCTCCGGCGGGAAAACCGGACTGTGGGTCAAAAGGACGGGCGGCGGAGGCGCAGTTTTTGTCTATTTCACCGATTTGGAAGGAAACTGCCTAAAGCGGGCGGCATATTCTTGACAGAGGGGCGGGTTTATGATAAAATATGAATGCATATACAAGGAGATAGAGGCGCGCCCTGTCAAGAGTACCGCGCAGAATGGCCGGCCGGAGGTGAATCCCTGGGGAGGATCCGGGCCGCGCGGGAAAGGGACGGGCGCCGAAGCGGACTGACTTTGGCAGGGATGTCCGCTGGCCGTCGGGAGAAGATCCCTCCGGCTGTCGCAGCAATGCGGAGCGCTATCGACGTCCCGGAATACGCGCCCGGCGGGGGAGTTCTTTCGCCCGGGAAACGATGTCGGAGAACGGATGGCACGGCCTCCCGTTCTTCTTTTCATAAGTGAGGTATCATCCATGAAAAACACGGTCTTTACCGGAGCCGCCACCGCTCTCGTCACCCCTCTGACGGAGGAGGGCGTGGACTATCGCGCGTTCGCCGACCTGATCGAATGGCAGATCGCCGAGGGCATCGACGCCCTGGTGATCGCGGGAACCACCGGCGAGGGCTCCACCCTGACGGACGAGGAGCACCGGCAGGTCCTGAAGTTCGCGGCGGAGCAGGTCCGGGGGCGGGTTCCCGTCATCGCCGGAACGGGCTCCAACGACACGGCCTACGCCATCGATCTGACAAAGTACGCCTGCGAGGCCGGATGCGACGCCATGCTGCTGGTGACGCCCTACTATAACAAGGCGACCCAGCGGGGACTGGTGGCCTCCTTCCGGGCCATTGCCGACGCGTCCACGAAGCCCTGCATCCTCTACAACATCCCGGGACGCACCGGCTGCAACCTGCTGACTCCCGCCCTGTCCGAGCTGGCCGATCACGACCGGATCGTGGGCGTCAAGGAGGCCTCCGGGAACATCTCCCAGATCGCCGAGGAAGCCGCGCTCTGCGGGGACAGGCTGGATATTTATTCAGGAAACGACGATCAGATCGTGCCCATTCTGTCCCTGGGCGGGGCGGGCGTCATCTCCGTGCTGTCCAATCTCCTGCCCCGGGAGACCTCCCGCATGTGCCATATGTTCCTCGAGGGTGACGTGAAGGGGGCGCGGGAGATGCAGCTCAGCTACCTCCCCCTGATCAGCGCCCTGTTCAGCGAGGTCAACCCGATCCCCGTCAAGGCGGCTATGGCCAGGATGGGCTTCGGAGCCCACGAAGCCGTTCTGGTCGCCGAAATGCGCAAGGCCGGCATCCGGGTCTGAGAAAAGCGGGGAGCAAGACATGAAAATTATCGTATCCGGGATTCTCGGTCACATGGGCCGGGAGGTGCTGAACCTGGCGGAGAACGGCGTCCGGGGGGCTGTGGTGACAGGAGGCGTGGATCCCATGTACGCGGGAACCTGCTCCGTGCCCTGCGTCCGGTCCTTTGAGGAGGCCGCCGCCGATCCCACCGTGAACAGCCTGTACCGGGAGGCGGACTGCATCGTGGATTTCAGCCGCCACGACAGCATCGGGCCCCTGCTCCGGTTCGCGAAGGCCTGCGGTCTGCCCGCCGTCATCGCCACCACCGGCCACACCGAGGAAGAAAAGGCCATGATCCGGGATGCCGCGGAGAGCATTCCGGTGTTCTTCTCCGCCAACATGTCCCTGGGCATCGCGCTTCTTGCCGAGCTGGCCAGACAGGCGGCCGCCGCCATGCCCGACGCGGAGATCGAGATCGTGGAAAAGCATCACGACCGGAAGCTGGACGCTCCCAGCGGCACCGCGCTCATGCTGGCGGAGGCCATCCGGGAGGTTAGACCCGCCGCTTATCCCGTTCTGGGGCGCAGCGGACACAGCAAGCGGACGGCGGACGAGATCGGCATTCACGCCATCCGCATGGGCAACATTGTCGGCGAACACGAGATCATCATCGGCACGCAGAATCAGACCATCACCCTGAAGCACGAGGCCCACAGCCGCGCCCTTTTCGCCGAGGGAGCCCTGGCCGCAGCCGCGTATATCATCGGCAGGCCCGCGGGTCTGTACACCATGGAAGACCTGGTGTGAGAAGAAAGGATACCTTCATTATATGAAACTCGCAATCTACGGTTACGGCAATCTGGGCAGGGGCGTGGAGTGCGCCGCCGCCAAAGCGCAGGACGCGGAGCTGGTGGGCGTGTTCACCCGGCGGGATCCCACGTCCGTGAAGACCCATTCCGGCGTTCCCGTTTATCCGGCGGAGACGATCGGCTCCTTCAAAGATAAGATCGACGTGCTCATCATCTGCGGCGGATCGGCCACGGACCTGCCCGCTATGACTCCCGCTCTGGCGAAGGACTTCAACGTGCTGGACAGCTTCGACACCCACGCCTCCATCCCGGAACACTTTGAAAAGGTGGACGCGGCGGCGAAGGAGAGCGGACATATCGCCCTCATCTCCGCCGGCTGGGACCCGGGCATGTTCTCCCTGAACCGCCTCTACGCCTCCGCCGTTCTTCCCGACGGGCAGGACTACACCTTCTGGGGACGCGGGGTCAGCCAGGGCCACTCCGACGCCATCCGCCGCATCGACGGGGTGAAGGACGCCAGACAGTACACGGTGCCGGTTCCCGAAGCGCTGGAGCGGGTGCGCCGGGGTGAGAATCCCACCCTCACCGTCCGGGAAAAGCACACCCGGGAATGCTACGTGGTGGCCGAAGAGGGAGCCGACCTCGCCCGCATCGAGCGGGAGATCAAGGAAATGCCCCACTACTTCGACGAATACGACACCACCGTCACCTTCATCACCCAGGAGGAGCTGGACCGGGATCACCGGGGCATCCCCCACGGCGGTGAGGTCATCCGCACCGGCTCCACCGGCTGGAACGGCGAAAACAAGCACGTCATCGAGTACTCCCTGAAGCTGGATTCCAATCCGGAGTTCACCGCCTCGGTGCTGGTGGCCTTCGCGAGAGCGCTGGACCGCAAGTTCCGCCGGGGAGAGACCGGATGCCGCACGGTATTCGACATCGCCCCCGCCGACCTCTCGCCCCTGTCCCCCGAGGAGCTGAGGGCGAAGATGCTGTAAACGGCACCTCCGGACCGATCCGGATTTTCAGAACCGACGTTTCGCCGAAAACCACACTGTGCAGCCCGAAAACGGGCGCGGGAGGCGTTTATGAAGGATTCTGCTTTTGTCATGGCGGGGAATCTGTCCCGCTTCGTCAACACCAACGAGGGCCTGCTGGGCGGGGGAAAGCCCGTCGGCGCGGTCCTCGAATTTCCCGGGCTGGGCGGCGGCTCCTGCCTGGGCGGGCATATGGACAACGCCGTTTACGAGACGGATTACACCCGGCGGCTGGCGGATGCTGGAATCCTGGCGGTATATGTGGCGGCCGGCCCCTGGAGCTGGATGAACCGGGGCGCGATCCGGCTGACGGAGGCTGTCTGCGCGGCCCTCACGGAGAAATTCAGCCTCACCGCCTCCTTCCCCTTTGCCGCCAGCGGAGGCAGCATGGGGGGGACGGCCGCCCTGATCTGGTCCATGTCCACCCGCTTCAACGTGACGGGATGCGCCGCCGCCTGTCCGGGGATCGATCTTTTGAACCACTATTTCTCGGATCAGCCCCATCAGCGCACCCTCTTCGACGCCGTGGCCTCCTATGACGCGCCCATCGAGGAGGGACTGAAATCCATCTCCCCCCAGTACCGGCTGGACGAGATGAAAAAAATCCCCTATTTCATCGTGGGGGACGCTGACGACGAGTGCTTCCCCATCGCCACCACGGATTCCTTCGTGGCCCGGATGCGGGAGCGGGGCCTCAACGCCGATTACCGCCGCCTTCCCGACGCCCGCCACGGCGAGTTCACGCCGGAGGTCCGGGACGCCCTGACGGATTTTCTGATCGGCTGCTTCAGGTGAATCCGCCGAATCCGGAGAACGAGAGCCGTTTCCCCTTTTATCCCCCAAAAAAGAGGACTTTTCATCCGTCCGGTTCTTGAAGCGCTGGGCGGATTGTGTTATAATCAGATATCAGCATATAAACTCTGATAAATTAACCATGACATCCGGGAGGAATATACAATGTCCGGCATCGGTACAAAATGCGTACAGGCGGGCTATACGCCGAAGAACGGCGAGCCCAGACAGATCCCCATCATCGAGAGCACAACCTTCAAATACGACACCGGAGACGCCATGGGCGCCCTGTTCGATCTGGAGGCCCCGGGGTATTTCTATTCCCGGCTCCAGAATCCCACCTGCGATATGGTGGCCGCCAAGATCACGGCGCTGGAGGGCGGCTCGGCGGGCATGCTGACCTCCGCGGGACAGTCGGCCTCCTTCCTGGCGGTCTTCAACCTCTGCTCCGCCGGGGATCATGTCGTGGCGTCCTCGGCCATCTACGGCGGCACCTACAACCTGCTGGCCGTCACCATGAAGCGCATGGGCATCGAGACCACCTTCGTCTCCCCGGACTGCACGGACGAGGAGCTGGAGGCGGCGTTCCGTCCCGAGACCAAGCTGGTCTTCGGGGAAACCATCGCCAATCCCGCCCTGGTGGTGCTGGACATCGCCCGGTTCGCGGAGGCGGCCCATGCTCACGGCGTTCCCCTCATCGTGGACAACACCTTCCCGACGCCCGTCAACTGCCGTCCCATCGAGTGGGGCGCGGACATCGTCACCCACTCCACCACCAAGTACATGGACGGTCACGGCTCGGCGGTGGGCGGCGCCATCGTGGATTCCGGCAAATTCGACTGGATGGCCCACGCGGACAAGTATCCCGGCCTCTGCACCCCGGACGAGAGCTATCACGGCATCACCTACGCTGAGAAGTTCGGTCAGGGCGGCGCCTTCATCACCAAGGCCACGGCTCAGCTCATGCGGGACCTCGGCGTGACGCCCTCCCCCTTCTCCGCCTACCTGCTGAATCTGGGGCTGGAGAGCCTCCACGTCCGCATGAAGCGCCACTGCGAATCCGCGCTGGCCGTGGCGAAGTTCCTTGAGTCCGATCCCCGGGTGGCCTGGGTGAACTATGCCTCCCTGCCGTCCTCCCCCCAGTATGAAAAGGCGAAGAAGTACATGCCGGACGGCACCTGCGGCGTGGTGAGCTTCGGCGTGAAGGGCGGCCGGGAAGCCGCGGGACGCTTCATGGAGAACCTGCGCCTGGTGGCCATCGAGACCCATGTGGCCGACGCCCGGTCCTGCTGCCTCCATCCCGCCACCACCACCCACCGGCAGATGAACGACGAAGAACTGGCCGCCGCGGGCGTTTCCCCCGATCTGGTCCGCCTCTCCGTGGGACTGGAGGACGCGGAGGATCTCATCGCCGATATCGATCAGGCGCTGGCGTGAGAAATTTCCTTATAGTGTTTTCACACTATATGAGGAAAGAAACGCTGCGCGTTTCAGGAATAATGTCCCTACGCGGGACGGGCGGCACGAGGGACACCATCTCAGGCCGAAGGTGCCCCTCGTGCGG
>CACWLT010000129.1 GCA_902761695.1 uncultured Ruminococcus sp. | reverse complement strand
GAAGCGCTGGTAATCGTCGGACTTACCGGCGTCCGCGAAGTCGCATACGCTCTTGGCGATGATGGGCGTCGGCTTCGGATCGCTGGCGTGGTTGGCCGCGTAGACTACGGCGTAGGATTCCATGTCCAGCCCCGCCGTCTGCTGATACTGGGAGTAGATCTGCTTGTCCAGCAGCTCGCGGTTGGCTACGACGGTACTGCCGCAGGCCATGGGCCCGATGTAGACGTGGCAGGGATTCTCGGGAGAAGCCGCCGCCTTGCGGAGATAGGGGACGATGCCCTCCGGAATGGCCGCCGACGTGGAGCGGGGCAGGAAGCCGAGATTGCCGTAGCGGATTTCGGCCTTGTCCGGGGAGACGAACTTGCCCATGGAGTAGTTCCAGACCACGTCGGCCACCACCACGTCGCCGTACCGCTGATCCTCCAGCTCCTCCTTGACCACGCCCGCCGCGATGCCCACCATGATGATGTAGCGGGGACGGAAGGTGAAAATGACCTTCATTGTCGTGGCCGCCGCCGCCGTCATGCCCATTTCCCCGATCTTGGCGTGAACCAGCGAGCATTGCCGGCCGTCCCGCTCAAAGACCGCCGTGTCGTAGATCTGATCGTCCCCGGGGAAGGTTTTTGCGTGCCAGTCGTGGAAATGCAGAACCGCCTGAAACTCCGTGGTGGTTACGGTAAGGAGCGCGACGTCCGTTTTGTATTTTGTGCTCATGGTGACCCCTCCTGTGTACTGTGCCCCCGGCCCCGTTCCCGGTCTCCGGCGGACTGCGGCTGTCCGTTTTGTATATTGTATCATATTTTTTGTAATAATACAACCTCCCGCCCCGCATCATTTCATGCTTTTTTCGCCGCCCGGAGAGTAAGCCGCGAAAATTTACATTTCCATGGTAAAAACGCTGGCAGGATTGTGTATACTTTTTTCAGATACACGTATCCGTCCGCCCCGGTCCGGCAAGAGACGCCCGCTGACGGACGGGAAAGGAGCATTCTTACCAATGAAAACAGCTTTCGGAAAATCCTTCCGTCTGGCTGCGGCCCTCCTCTGCCTCCTGATCCTGACCCTCGGCCTGAGCGCCGCCGCGTTCGCCGTGGAATTCACCGACGCCGCCGGAATCGGGACCCCGTACAGGACCGCGGTGGACAGTATGGCGGATAAGGGGATTCTGAACGGATTCCCGGATGGCAGCTTTCTTCCGGACGGAACCCTGACCGGCGACCAGTTCGCCAAAATGCTTCTCTGCTGCCTGATATCGATGTGGATCCCTATCCGGAAATCCCCGTACCGACAAACCCGGAACCCACGGACCTTGAGCCCACGGACCCCGAACCCGCGGATCCCGGCGAAGGCGGCGACATCATCCTGCCCGAGGTGCCGTAAAGCGGCCGGAAAATCGGCATTGACACCCCCGCCCTCCCGTATTCGGCCTGTGGGCGGATAAAAGAGAAAAGAGCGCATCGCGGACGGTGTGCTTTTTTCTTTTCCCGCGTCCCGCAGATACTGCCGCTCTCCGTGTGTCCCGCGCCGCGCGGATTCTCCCCCGCCCCTCTTGACAATCCGTGACGGAATTGATACAATGAAATCACGGCCGGGGAGTGCGCAGAAAGCGGATTACCCTGCCGCCGGGCAAAAGCCGGGCAGAAAGGGAGCATATGATCAAGGACATATTGCTGGTATTCAAAACCCATCTCGACATCGGTTATACCGACTATGCCGCCGCAATCAAGGAGAAATATCTGACGGAATACCTGCCGAACGCCGTCCGCGTCGCGCGGGAAAGCGAAGGAAGTGACTGCCCGTTTGTCTGGACGACAGGCGCGTGGTTGATCGAGGAAGCGCTGAAGCGGGACGACGGCACCCTCGACGCCGCCATCCGGGACGGACTTGTCACATGGCATGCCATGCCGTTCACCGTCCACACGGAGTACATGAACCGCGCGCTCCTCGAAGCCTGCCTCGACGTCTCTGCCCGGCTGGACGAGCGGTACGGGCGAAAAACAATTGCCGCGAAGATGACGGACGTGCCCGGACACACCGCGGGGATCGTTCCCCTGCTCGCGGCCCGGGGCGTGGAGCTTCTGCACATCGGCGTCAACCCCGGCACGCCCGTTCCGAAGGTCCCGGAGATCTTCCGCTGGCGGCATGACGGCGCACAGATCACCGTGATTTACAGCGGCGAATACGGCGGGGTCTGCGAATACGGGGAGACTGCGCTGGCGTTCGGCTTCACCGGGGACAACTGCGGTCCGCAGGGCGGGGAACAGCTCCGGGCTGTGTATCAGAACCTCCGTCAGCGGTATCCCGGCGCGGCGGTCCGTGCGGCGACGCTCGACGACATGGCAAAGGCGCTGCGCGGGGCGGACCTTCCTGTCGTGGAGGGCGAGATCGGCGACAGCTGGATCTACGGCGCGGCGGCGGATCCGAAGAAGACGAGCGCGTTCCGCCATATCCTCCGCTCGGTCCCGTCCTTTGCGGGGAAGGATCTGAACGATTCGCTCCTGCTTGTCCCCGAGCACACATGGGGCATGAGCCACATTTTTTTCGATCAGGAGAATAAGTCGGACTGGAAACCGGACGAGCTCGAAGCCTGCCTGACGCGGGGGACGATCGAGCGGTCGTGGGAGGAACAGCGTGAGTATGTTGTCCGCGCGGCGGATCAGCTCGGCGTGGATCTGACGGACGCCGTGACCGTGGAGAAGCCCGACACCTCCTCCATGACGCCCTTTGATGGAAAACCGCGGGCGGAGGTGTCCTATCAGCTCTTCACATGGGCGGACTACGAGCGGTATTATCACGCCTATGTGCGGGACAACAATGTCGGCTCCTTCCTCAAGGTCGGGATGCCGGATGTGCCGGGCGGGATATACGAGCCTCGTGTCGCGGGCGCGTGGAAGGAAGGGGGGACGTCGGTGTTCCGCCTCGCGTTCGATGATGAGATCCGCGATTTCTGCGGCCTGCCGGAGCTGTGGCTTCTGGAGCGGGCGGATTATGTGGAGCTCCGCTGGTTCGGAAAGCGGATAAACCGGCTTCCCGAGGCGTTCTGGCTCCGTCTGCCCGAGGTCAAAGATGGCGTGGAGCTCTTGAAGCTCGGGGACTGGATCGATCCGGAAAAATCGGTGTACATGAAGACGCTTCACGCGATGTGGGCCGTCCGCGGACCGGAATACGAGATCGAATCCCTCGACGCGCCGCTCGCCGCCCCGTACGGAAGACGGCTTCTGACGTGGAACGAGCCGCTCGGGGAACAGGACCTCTGTTTCAACCTCTACAACAACGTCTGGAACACCAACTTCCCCCTCTGGTATTCCGATGATGCGAAATTCCGGTTCCTGATCCGGAAGAGAGAACCGTAAAGGAGGCAGACAAATGGCGGAATTTCAGGATATCAGAACCATGGGTGCCGTGGGAGACGGACGGGCGGACGACGCGGGGGCCTTTCAGTCGGCGCTCGACCGGGGCGGCGCGTGGTTCATCCCGGCAGGGCACTACCGGATCGGCTCCCCCCTGCGCGTGAAGTCCGGCACCCATATCAGGGCGGATGACGGTGCGGTGATCCGGCTGGGCGACGGCGCGCTCCGGGGACGGGGGGACTACCTGCTCTCCGGAAACGGCGTGCATGACGTGACGATCGAGGGCGGCACATGGGACGGGAACGCGCCGGGCAATCCCCGTGACCCGGATATGTTCGCCCCGGATGCCTTTCAGGGCTGCATGTTCAGCTTCCGGGACGCGAAGGGCCTGACCCTGCAGCGCATGATGTGGCGGGACCCCGAGACCTTCTATATCTGCCTCTGCGAGACATCGGACTTCCTCATCGAGGACATCGTCTTCGACAGCCCCCACCTGCGCCCCAATCAGGACGGCATCCACATGGCGGGCTTCTGCGAGCACGGGGTCATCCGGCGTCTTGTCGGCAAAAACGGCTCCCCCAACGACGACATCATCGCCATAAACGCCGACGACTGCCACACACGCATCGGCAATCAGGAGACCGTCAACGGCCCCATCCGGGATCTGACGGTGGAGGACGTGGCGGTGGAGCGCTGCCATACCTTTGTCCGGATCGCGTCCATCTGGTCCGAGGTGTCGGATATCCGGATCAGGAATCTGCGGGGCCGGTTCGAGGCCTGGGGCGTCAACATGGACGCGCTCCGCTACTGCCGGGTGCCCCTGGTCTCCCCGGACTCCCCGGAATACAGGGAGGGCGTGGGCCATGTGCGCGACGTCATCCTCTCCGATCTCCATATCAGCCGGTCCGACGAGACCAACAAGAACCCGCTCCTCTGCCTGGAGACCGACGCCGACCGCCTGACCTTCGAGAACCTGACCACGGAGAGCGATTGCCCGGCCTTCCTTATGCGGAACACGGGACGCTGCCGTCTGACCCTGGAAGGCGCGGAGCATCCGGAGTCCCTGGCGCTGACAGGCGGCGCTGTGGCCGAGGGGGAGAGCATCCGCAAGCCCGTGGGCGGGGAAGTGCGGCTGGACCGGGGCGGCTTCCGGCGGCTTCATATCTCCCGTGAGGAATGATTCGTACGGCTTTGCGGTATGTCTGAAAATCTGCGTCATAAAGGAGGCAGTATATGAAGCGTTTATCCAAAGCGACAGTCCTGATCCTCGTTATGAGCATACTGGCGGCCGGGTGCTCGGAATCCGGCGCGGGCGGAAAAGAGACGGAGGCATCCGCTCCCTCTGCCGTCGACACGCCGGAAACGCAGCCTGCCGAGACCGAACCCGCGCCCGAGCCCTCCTATCTCGACTCCCTGGAGGTGAAGGACTTCGGCGGCGGGACCTTCACGATCATCGCCCAGAACACCGCTGCTCGCCAGAACTTTTACATGGAGGAAAAGGACGGGGACGTGATGAACGACGGGGTCCGGGCGCGGGATCTGTATACGGAGGAGCGTCTCAATCTTTCTCTGGAGTGCATAGGGCTGGATGATAGAGCTCAGGTAGCTCGGGACGTACAGAATGTTATTCGGGCTGGAGATGAGACCTACAACCTGATTTTCAACGCTTTGTCCGATGGGATTAATACCTTGACTACGGGGGGATTCCTGGCTGACCTGACCGAGTTCCCGTATCTGCAGCTGGAGTCCACCCACTGGAACGAATCCATGGCGAAGAATATGCGGTTTTACGGGAAGCAGTATTTCACCACCGGTCCCATCTCCCTGCAATACTTTGTCACGCCCACGGTCATGGTTTACAACAAGAGGCTGGCGGAGGACTTTGGGGCCATAGGGCTCAACGACATCGTTCTCGAGGGCAAATGGACCGTCGACCGTCTGGCTGAGATCGCGGCGGCAGTTTCCTCGGACACGGACGGGGATGGCGACATGGATTCCGACGACCTCTGGGGCCTTTCCATGGAGGGTACCTTCGGCAACTCGCTGTTTATGGCGGGCGGATTGAACACTATCGAGGAAGCGGACGGGGAATACCGCCTGACGCTGGATTCCGAGGAGGCCGTGAATCTGGTGGACAAGTGCGCAAAGCTGTTCGGCGACAGGACCCTGTTCTTCGATTCCCTGAACGGGGATCCCATCAACATTCAGATCTTCCAGGAGGGACGCGCCCTGTTCCTGGACTGCACCGTGGCGTGGGTCATTACCCTACGGGATATGGAGGACGATTTCGGAATCCTTCCGCCTCCGAAATATACGGAGGATATTCCGTACTACTACACAGCCTGCAACACCTGGCTCCCCTCCGGCGTTGGCGTCCCTATGAACTGCTCCGATCCCGACCGGACCGGGCTTGTGATGGAGACCATGGCGGCCGTGTCACAGGAGCTGCTGACTCCTGCGGTGTATGAGGTCACTCTGCAGGGCAAGGTATCCCGGGACGAGGCGAGCGCGGCTATGCTGGATCTTATCTATGAACATACCGCCTTCGATCTGAACACCATCCTGGATTTCGGCGGCTCCTCCATCCTGTTGCGGGCCTGCGTCCTGGGCGAGCAGGAGAATTACGTCTCCGCCTATGCGCGGATCAAAAAGGTCGCCGACAAGAACCTGCAGAAATTCGTGGCCTTTGCCAGGGGAGAGTGAGCGGATGGACTTCATCAAAAACGGCGGATCCCTTCTGAACGAACAAATCCGGACCGTCCTCGCCGATCCCGGAAGGCCCCGCACCCTGACCGTCACCGGGAATTATGAGATCGAGGAGACCGTTCTTCTGCCCCCGGACTTCACCCTGATCCTCGCCGACTGCCATCTCCGCATGGCTCCGGGGACCTTCTGCAATCTCATGCGGAACAGCGGCGCGGGATGCTCCTCCGCGGACAAACCGGACCGGAACATCCGCATCCTCGGGCGGGGACGCGCGATCCTTGACGGCGGGGAATACAACGGCCTCTCCGAGCGCAATTCCGAGAAGGACGGGATGCCCCACATTTCCGTGAACAACCTGATCCTTCTGGCCAACGTGGACGGATTCGCCATGGAAGGACTGAGCCTGCGGAATCAGCGGTGGTGGGCCGTCAACCTGCTCTGGTGCCGCCGGGGACTGCTCCGGGACATGGACTTCTGCGCCGACGACAGGCACGTGGAGCTGGACGGGACCCTCGCGCCCTATCTGTCCCACCGGGAGAACGGATACGCCGCCTGCCATATCCACAACGCCGACGGGATCGATCTGCGCTGCGGCTGCCACGACATCCTGATCGACCATGTGACCGGCTTCACCCAGGACGACACCATTGCCCTGACCGGCCTGCCCGGACGCCTCGAATCCCTTTTCCGTCCCCATCCGGGAAACAGCGGGGAGGTGTCCGATGACATTTACAACGTCACCGTCCGGGATGTCTGCTGCGAAGCCTTCTGCGCCAACATCCGCCTCCTGAACCAGGGGGGCGTGAAGCTGTACAACATCCTCATCGACGGCATGACGGACAGCTCGAAGGACAGCCCCCACATGGACCGGGGGATCTGCGGGGTCCGCATCGGCGACAACCATCTCTACGGCTCCCGCCATTCTACCTTTGAGGAAACCTCGCATATCGTCGTGCGGAACGTCTTCTCCCGGGCCGGGTGCGCCCTCCGGCTGGCGGGATGCATCTCCGGGCTGAGAGTGGAGAATCTCTTCGGCTTCGACGGATGCGGGACCCTCATCGAGAATGGCGCGCAGCTGCGGGACGCCGTCCTGCCGGGGATGGAAGGATAAACAGGTTTTTTCGCACCCGATTCTGCCAAAAATGCACAAAACCCCTTGCGAATACGTCCGCGTCCTGCTATAATATAACCAAACGTGCGCCGGTTCGGTGTACACAGTATAGTCGGGTGGAACTCCCGGCCCGGTAAAGCCCGGCAGGCAGCCGGTACTCAGCCTTGGAGCCGAAGCCGCGAGGTGGGGCTTAAGCGTAGGCAGAGGAGTGCG
>CACWLT010000128.1 GCA_902761695.1 uncultured Ruminococcus sp. | reverse complement strand
GGTCACGAAAATCTGGGCTACGTTGTTGGAGCAGATGGCCTCGTTGGTCTTCGTCAGGATCTCCCCGGGGGATCCGCCCAGCATGGCCACGCTCTGCAGGATGATCTTCGAGGCCATCATGAACAGGGCAGCGGGCACGCCCTTTCCGGACACGTCCGCGATGACCAGCCCGAGATGGTCGTCGTCGATCAGGAAGTAGTCGTAGAAGTCGCCGCCCACCTCCTTGGCGGGATCCATGCTGCCGATGACGTCGAAGTCCTTTCGGTCCGGGAACGCCGGGACGATGTGAGGAAGCATGGCGCCTTGAATCTGCGTGGCCAGGGACAGCTCCGCCCCGATGCGCTCCTTCTCGGCGGTGACGCGCCGGACCGTGTCCAGATAGCTCACCGTCTTGTGGGAGATGGCGGCGAAGGACCGGGCCAGCTCCTCCACCTCGTCCCCGGTGCGGAAGGTATCCTCCATTTTGAATTCGAGATTGGTCTCGCTGAGCTCCGCGATCCGCTTCGTGATGGTGTTCAGCGGCTTTACAATCCGCTTGCCCAGGACCACCGCGCCTCCCAGCAGGGCGATAAGCAGCGCGCAGAGCAGGGTCCACATGCGCGCCTTTCCCTGCGCGCTCCTTTCGCGATAGGCGGACACCGCTTCCTTCTGGATCGCCTGATAATCCGCCTGGAGACGACGGACGGGCTCCTCCGCGTCCCGCTCGCTGTAGGCGGCGATGAGGGTCCAGCCCACGGTCTCCATGGGAACGCCGATCATGTAATAGTTGCCGTACTGAAGGGGCACCAGACGCACGTCGGTCTTCCCCTTCATGGCGTCCCGGACCAGAGCGGCCAGCTCCTTGTTCTCCGATTCCCTGAGGTCGGAGGCCATGGCGGAGTTCATGACCCGGAAGATCCCCTGATTGACGGGGGACTCGATCACATGGCCGTCCTGATTGACCACCAGCAGGAAGCCGCCGCCGGAGGTGGAGTCCACGAGGGTCCGCTGCATTTCGTCCAGATAGAGGTCCGCCCCCGCCACGCCCAAGAGCTCTCCGCTATCATCGTAGACCGGCATGGAGCAGGTGACGCAGAGGGCCCCGGTGCGGTGGTCGTATTCCACGTCGGAGAAGACCAGCTCCCCGGTCTCCGCCGCCTGACGGTACCAGTAGCGGTCCGTGGCGTTGTAGGGGATGTAGGAGCCGTCCTCACCGATCCAGTTGCCGGGGACCTTGTCGGCCATCAGGGTCACGCCCTCCGGAAGGGTGAAGAAGATGTTGTCCGCCCCGTAGGCCGCGCACAGGGAGAGCATCATGCCCTTCATATTGGCGATCACGCCCAGCTTCTCCGCCGCGTCCTCCTCCGAGACCCCTTCGGCAAAGAGGACCTTCACGAAGAGCTCCCCGTTATGGGCGGCGTCCGGTCTGTTCCAGGACGCGGGGGGCACCGTGTCCGCGCTGCGAAGCAGATTGGCGGCGTAATCCCCCGTCATCCGCACACGGATAGCAAGCTCCCGGAACATCTCGTCCGTGGCCTCGGCCTCCATGA
This sequence comes from uncultured Ruminococcus sp., assembly GCA_902761695.1. Classification (GTDB taxonomy): domain Bacteria; phylum Bacillota; class Clostridia; order Oscillospirales; family CAG-272; genus UMGS1696. The sequence continues at coordinate 6,762 of CACWLT010000128.1, read as the reverse complement.
GGGTCAGGCGGTTCATGTTCTCCACCACGACCTGATCGATCACGGCGGCGGTGGTTCCGGTCATGGAGGAAAGCTGCCTTTCGTTGGTCTCCGCCGTCAGATCGGACAGCATTCCCGTCTGTGTCAGCATGGACGCCAGGAAAACCCCGGCCACGATGAGCATGGACAAGAGGATCAGCACAAGGATCTTGCTCTCGATCCCGCCGATAACCAGATTTCTGAATTTCTTCAATAAAAGTCACCTCAGTTCACGCGTGCCGGTCTCCCGCGCACATCCGTACATCCGGCCCGCGTCCCGCGTTATGCTTATTCTGCCGTGAGAGCGCGTGTCTGCAAGGGCAGAAGCGTTTTGATCCCGGTTTCGGGAGGATGATTCGCCGTTTTGTTTTCGATTCAGTCCGCCGTGTTCAGCCGCTGCCGCTCCACCAGATCGGCGAAGAAGCCGTTTCGGGCGATCAGCTCGTCGTAGGTGCCGTCCTCGATGATCCTCCCGCCGTCCAGCACCAGGATGCGGTCACAGCGGCGGATGGTGGAAAGCCGGTGGGCGATGACCAGACGCGTGCAGCCCATGTTGTCCAGCGCCTCCGACACCTGCTTCTGGGTCCGGTTGTCCAGGGCGGAAGTGGCCTCGTCGAAGATCAGGAATTTCGGCTTCGGGGCAATGGCGCGGGCGATCATGATGCGCTGCCGCTGTCCGCCGGAGATGCCGCCCTGTCCTTCGGAAACGAACGTGCCCATTCCCATCGGCATGGCACGGATGTCCTCGGCGATCCCTGCTTTCTCTGCGGCCTCCCAGGCGTCGTCCATGGTCAGCTCCGGAGCCGTGATCACGATGTTGGAATAAATGTCTCCCTGGAATAATCCCGCGTCCTGCATGACCGTTCCGATCTTCCGGCGCAGGGAGGGCAGATCCAGGGTGTCGATGTTCCGCCCGTCGTAGAGGACCGCGCCCTTCTCCGGCTTCTCAAAGCCCAGCAGCACCCGGACCAGCGTGGATTTGCCGCATCCGGTCCTGCCGACGACGGCCACGTACTCGCCGGGCCGGATCCTGAGGGAGAGGTCGTTCAGGATATAAGGACTGTCCTCGGCGTACCGGAAGGACACATGGTCCAGCTCCACGCCGCCGGAGAGACGCGTCACGATCGCCCTGTCCGACGCCGTCTCCGGTTCGGTTTTCAGAAAGGGCTCCGCCATCTCGAGAATAGGCCGGATCCGCGCCGCGGAAAGTGCCACGCCCGAGACAGCCATGAAGGCCCCCATCAGCATGCCGTAGGCTGTCGTGAAGGCATAGTAGTCTGCCTGTCCGATGCCGCTCTTCACCGCCAGCACGATCATGACGATGTTGGAGACCAGGCTGATGGCCGTGGAGAGCACGACGTTGAGCTTGAGGAACACCGGAGGGTTGTAGGTCAGTTCCGCTCCCTTCGCGTACACGTCAAGCCACTTGGCGAAAACGCGCTTCTCCGCCCCGGCCAGCCGGATCTTCTGTACGCCGGTGATGAGGCTGTAGCTCATGCCGGCTTCCTTCGCGCTGTGCTCCATGTGCAGCTTGTTGACGCGGACCTGCGCCAGGGTGGTGACGACGGAAAAGCCCACGGTCACCAGAACGATGACGAGGGACGGCACCACCAGCGCGGGAGCGAAACGGAAGATCTGCCCCACATACAGCAGGGAGGTCAGGGAGGTCAGCCCCGTGCCGAGGATCACGTCCAGCAGCAGGGAGCAGAGCTGATTCACCGACATGGACCGGCTTTTCAGCTCGCCGGGGGAGTATTTCCGGAAGAAGCCCGCCGGAAGGGTCAGGAGCCGGATCATCATGGACGCCTGCACACCCAGGGACAGCTTCGCGTTCAGCCTGGCCTGCAGCATCCCCCTCACGCTGCTGAACAGCTGTGCGGACAGGGACACGCAGATCATGGCCACCGCGATGCCGACGAGGGCCTCCGCTCTGCCGCCGGTCAGGATCGGTCCCGTCAGGAGCTTCGTGATCTGCGGCATGACCATCCCGACCACCGTGACCGCCATCGTTGCCGCAGCCAGAAGGCCTATGTCGCCCACGGACAGGCACCGGTTCATGTAGAGCAGAAGGTCGGGAATTCCCAGCTGCTTCTGCGGCAGGGGGCGGTAAAAGCATATGGCTTCCGTTTCAAAGAGCGCGGCGGTCTTTCTGTTCAGCTTGATCCGCATTCCCGCAGGATCCCGGAAGAAATACCCGGTGAAGGAGCCGGGAAGAAGAGCCGCGGCCTGTCCCCCCTCCTTCCGGAACGCCAGGATCGGGCCGAAGGAATCCTTATACCAGCCCTCCGTCAATTCTACCCGCCGGTACATGATCCCGTGGGGCCGCAGGCAGTAGTCCAGCTGTTCCTCCGCGTCCCGGATGCCCTCCGGCAGCTCCGCAGGCTTGTAGTGGTAAAATTTTAAGATCTCGTCGATGGCGTTTTTGGTAACGATCCGCTCGTCGCTGATTTTCTCAGCCGTGCTCCGTCCCAGCACCACCCCGGCGACTTTGAAAAAGGAATCCTCCAGGAGCTGATCGTCGGCAGCCCATCTTTCTTCAATCTGATTTTCAAACCAGCCCATTCGGCCGCCTCCTCACTCGTTCGCCACCAGCTCCGCGTACATCCCCCCGCGCTTCATCAGCTCGTCGTGGGTCCCCCGTTCCGCCACACGCCCGTGGTCCAGGACGATGATCTCGTCGCAGTCCCGGACGGTGGACAGCCGGTGGGCAATGACGATGCAGGTGATGCCCCGCTCCCGGATGGCGTTCACGACCTCGTATTCGGTCCTCGCGTCCAGGGCGGAGGTGGCCTCGTCCAGAATGATGATCGTGGGATCCTGGGCCAGCACCCGGGCGATCTCCATCCGCTGCCGCTGACCGCCGGAGAGATTCTTCCCGCCGTTCGTCAGCCTGTGCCGGTATCCGCCGGGGAGCTGGACGATGTCGTCGTGGAGCTGCGCGTCCCGGGCCGCCAGGATCATTTCAAAGTCCTCGATGGAGTTGTCCCACATCTTGATGTTGTTGGCGACGGTGTCCTCGAAGAGAATGATGTCCTGATCCACCACCGACAGGGAGCCGGTCATGATCTCCCGGGGGTAGGCGCTCCGGGGGCGTCCGTCAAAGAGGATCTCCCCGCTCCAGGGCTGATACAGGCCGGACACCAGCTTGGAAACCGTGGACTTGCCGCAGCCGGAGGAGCCCACCAGCGCCACCCGCTGCCCGGTTTTGAGGGTCAGGGAGAAATCCCGGATCAGGGGCTCCTCCAGGCGGGAATAGCCGAAGGTGACGTTTTTCAGCTCCACATTTCCCCGCAGCTTGGAGAGCTCCGTGACCTCCGGATCCCGGTTCACCGTATTCTCGTCCTCGGGGTATTCCATCACGTCCTCGATCCGCTCCATCTGGGTCCGCATCTCCTGGATGGTCTGACCCGCGCCCACCAGCGACATGGCCGGGGACATGAAGGCACTGAGGAAGCCCTGGAACATCAGCACCGCGCCCAGGCTGAACCGGCCCTCCATGGTCATGTACACGCCCGCCACCAGCACGGCGTAATTGGCCAGAGTCGAGAAAAAGGCCGGGATCATGCCGAAGTAGAGGTTTGTGCGGGCCGTTTTTACATTCTGCGCGTTCACGGACGCCTGATAACCGGCCCATCTGCCGAAAAAGCCGTTCTCCGCGCCGCTGGACTTGATGGTCTCGATCATTTCGATGCCGGTGACGGTGGCCGCCTCCAGCTTGCCGGAGTCCCGCATCTGCACCCGGGTGATGTTGACGCGCCGGGCGGAGATCACGCGGGACATGACGATATTCAGAAAGAGCGTCACCAGTCCGATCAGGGTCAGAAGGGGACTCTGCCGCAGCATCAGCACCAGATAGAACACCATCATGGCCGTATTCAGCAGAATGGGCGCGAAGGTGTTCACCAGCGTCCCCGCGATGGAGGCGTTCATTCCGGCCCGGGACTGGATATCCCCGGCCAGACGCTGGGAGAAGAAGGACATCGGCAGCCGGAGCACCTTCCACATATAGGACGTGCTGCCCATGACCGCCATCTTGCCGCTGATTTTCAGGGAGTAAATCGTCTGGGCCCACAGTACGATCAGCTGGACCGCCGCCAGCAGGATCAATACGCCCGCAAAGGGCCAGAGCCAGTCCGCGTTGATCCCGGTCAGCAGCCGGTCCATGAAGATCCGGGAAGTGACGGAATCCGTGATGCCGAAGAGATAGGAAATGGCCGTGGTCAGCATCACGAACGCCACCGCAGCCCCCGCGCCGGCCAGCCGCTTCCGGGCGAATGCCAGGGTGCTGTGCCGCTCGCCGCCGGGCTGAAAGCGCTCGGAGGGGGTCGGGACAATGACGACGCCGGTGAAGGACCGGTCGAACTCCTCCCAGCTCACCTTCACTGTGCCCCGGGCGGGGTCGTTGATAAAGACATGCTTTCCCCGGAACCCGTTCAGCACGACGAAGTGGTTCATGTTCCAGTGGATGATGCAGGGAAACTGCCCTTCCGCCCGGAGCGACTCCGGACTCATGCGGAAGGCCTTGACGTCAAAGCCGTACCGCTCCGCCGCGAGATAGATGTTCTTCGCCTTGGAGCCGTCCCGGGAGACCCCGCAGTCCAGACGCGCCTGCTCCAGCGGCACCCATTTGCCGTAATAGGCCATCACCATGCAGAGGGCCGCCGCGCCGCATTCCAGAGCCTCCAGCTGCATGACGACCGGGACCTTCGCCACGCCTTTCGTGAGCGTCGGTCTGATTTTTTTTCCAGCCACGGTCTCACTCACCTGCTTTCCAGCAGAAAATCAATGGGCCGCGTCTGTTCTGTGACGACAACCCCGTCGTAAATGCCGTCCGGCAGGGCGATCTCCGCGATGCCGAAGGATCTGCCGTATTCGTCCGTACCCACGGAGGCCACGGTGAACTCCTGCCCGGCGATCCGGACCGGCATTCCCTCCGCGACCGTTTCGGCTCCGGTGGGGACAATCTGCGCCGTGTGGCTCTCCACGACGATCTTCGCCGGCGCGGAGGTTTCCAGCGTTCCCACGGCGGCCCAGGCAAACAGACCGGCAAGGAGCAGCAGCACCGCCGCCAGCACCGTCCAGATGCCCGGATTCGTGACGCGCAGATAGTCCGTCAGCTGCTCCGGGGAGGAAATGCGGTCCAGCGTCTTCTTCCGGAATACGGTTTCTCCCTCTTCCATTCTCAAGCCTCCTTGTATGGGAACACTGCTCCGGCGCGGCGGAACGGGAGAAGGCCGGACAGAGAACCGCTCCGCATCTCCCCGCCAGCCGATCAGCCGTTTCCCGTTCATCAGCGGTTCCGAAAGCGATAAATTCAAAAATATTATAACACATCCGTGGTGGTTGTGCAATATTTTTTTCGAGGAACGGACGTTTTTGCGCTGGCCGGAGAGGTGCCTGGGAATGATCCGATCCGGGATATCATTCGTACCGGCGGAGGCAGGTCCGCTGAGAAGTTATTCCATAATAACGGACTGCCGCCTGAGCTCCGCGATAAGATAGGAGCCGTGCGGCAGTCCTCGTTTTCTGCCTGTATTTATTCGGGCGCGGACTCCTCCTTCGTGGCCGCTCTGTCCGTCAGGCGATCGGCGGGACCGCTCAGTAGAGTCCCTGCACGTCTTCCGCGGTCAGCACCCGCTCGTCGGCGTACATCTTTTTGAGCTGTTCGTCGGAGGTTTTCGACACCATGTCCATGCCGCGCCAGATGACGATATAGCTCCACCAGGCCTGCTCCCGGGCGATGCTGTCGATGTCGGGCATCCCGTCCGTCTCGGTGAGGGCGAGTAGATATCGCAGCTGATGATGTCCACGTACTCCTCCCCGGGGAACCAGTCCGTGCCGTCGCAGTTCCAGACCCAGATCAGATTGTCCAGCCCGTATTCCCCGGTCAGGCGGTCGTAGATCGTGATATAAAGCTGCTTATAAGCCTCCGGTCCGTACGCGCCCCACCAGAACCATCCGCCGGACGCCTCGTGCAGGGGACGCCAGAGAACGGGTATCCCAGCCTCCTTCAGCCGCAGAAGCTGTTCGGCAATGGCGTCGATGTCCCGCATCAGCAGGTCGTAGCCCTCCGGATCCTCGCCGTTCATGATCTTTCCGAGGTTGAATTTGGAGGCATCCACCGCCGACTGATAGAAGCCGCTCCACCAGTCCTGTCCGGATTCCAGCTTTCCCTGTCCCTGATCGATCAGATAGGGCTCCGGGACGTTCCAGTGCCAGTGAAAGGTGACGATGCCTTTTTCCCGCTCCACCCATTCCAGCGCGCTGTCCACAGCGTCCGGCTTCGTCCCGTGGGCGCGGCGCGAGGGGGAGTAGTCCATGAAGTCAAAGCCCATGATGGCGGGATAAGTTCCCGTAACCTTTTTGACGGCGGGCATTTCGGGATCGCTCAGCCTGTCCGACACCTGCCCGACAATCACATGGGATCCGTAGTTCTCCGTCAGGAAGGACCAGAGCTTTTGCGCGGACTCCCCGGCGTCGGGATTGGACAGCGTCCGGTCAAATTCCAGCGCGGCGTCCAGCCGGTTCTCTGCGGGCTGATCCAGCCGGATGTAATCCAGGGCGAACCACGTCCAGGCGGCCAGAACCGCAACGGTATTCTCCCCCTCGTTCAGCCACACCTGGAATTCAACCTCGGCGGGGGTGCTCCCGCTCTTCACGGTGAATTCCCCCTGGGTCTTCCCGTTTACGGAGAGCTTCGCGACCTTCTCCCCCCAGATCCCGATGGCGGCGATGTAAAGGGTA
>CACWLT010000127.1 GCA_902761695.1 uncultured Ruminococcus sp. | reverse complement strand
CTACTGGCAGCTGTACATACTGTTTTTCGGGGGCACACCGCAGTTTTATATCTCGGAGCTCAGCTGGACGGCGGGGGACCTCTTTCTGCTCCTTCTCCTGCTGGAGATGGGTGCGGCTCTGCCGGGGGAGGGGAAGAAGCGCAATCCGCTGCGCGTGCTCGGTCCGCTCTTCACGGGCGGGATGTGTCTCTTCTTCATGCACTGGGGGGAATACGTCTACAATGTGATCTGCGCGGTCCTCATGGGCCTGCTTCTGTGGGCCGCCATAGGCATGCTTCCGTTCCGCACGGCGGAGGAGGCGGGCAGAGGAAAACTGAACGGTACGGCGCTCATAACGATCCTGTATGTTCTTATCCAATACGCGCTCTGGGTCACGTCCCTCTTCTGGCTCGGAGACGCGCTCAATAATCCGTATTTCTGGATCGATCTTTTGCAGACGCTTACGTATCTTCTCTTTATTCCCGCGGTCCGGAGGGAGGTGGGCATATGAACGCGGCGGAAAACATTTTTGTCTGTCTGGCGTCGCCCCTGCTTCTGGCGGTCCTGTGCCTGCGGGGCGCGCGGCGAAGGATGCTGCTGTTCTTCCTCTGCGGGATGTCGGCCTGCCTTCTGTCCTCCTATATCAGCGCGTTTCTGGCGATCTCCTCCGGAATGGATTCCTTTCTCGCTTCCCTGGAGATTTCCCCCATCGTGGAGGAATCCATGAAGCTGTTTCCGTTCCTGTTCTATCTTCTGGTCTTTGAACCGGAGAACGATTATGCGGCGGGAAGCATGCTGATGATCGCCGCCGGGTTCGCCACCTTTGAAAACGTCTGCTGGCTTCTGGCCAACGGCGCGTCCGATCTTCCCCATCTGCTGATCCGGGGGCTCTGCACGGGGGCGATGCACATCACCGCCGGTACGATTTCGAGCATCGGGCTCGTGAGTCTCTGGAACCGGCTGTACATGCGCGCCGTCGGGACGCTCGGGCTTCTCTCGCTCTCTGTCACGTTCCACGCGGTATACAACATCCTGGTTTCCCAAGCCGCTCCGGTCTCCGTGTTCGGGTACGCGCTTCCGATCCTGACGGCCGGCCTGCTGCTGGCTTTTGCAGGAAAAAAGCTCGTAAGGATCGACTCCGTTTGATTATTTCGTTATTTCCACACCGTTCGATTCGTCGGACGGTTTTTTTCTTGCGCATGGGCGGACTGCACAAAAATCGATCGAAAAAATTGTGCACTGATTTTTTGCCGCAGCGGGGGGATTTTTCCCGTTTTCGGTATCTTATAGGTGAAAACTACACGGAAAACATTCCTCCGGCAGGAATGGACAGGGGGCAACTTGACGTACAAACAGAGAATCGAAGCCATGTATAAACGGGCAGGCGAGCTGCGGAGAAGAACGGAACGGAGGAGAATGATCCTCTCAGGCTCCGCTTCCGTCGCGCTTTTCGCGGCGATACTGTTTCTGGTATCTCCGTCCGGCGTCCTCATGCATGCCGGAGGTGCCGGACTGTACTCGGGCGCTTTCCTCCTCTCCTCGGAGAACGGAGGATACATCCTGACGGCGGTGCTGGCGTTCATGGCGGGGGTAGCCGTAACGGCCGGTATCCGTCAGTGGCGGAGAAAACAGAAAGAAAGAGAACGGCGGCGGGAATGAAGCCGCTTCACCCGGGATGCCGGGAACACAGCGATGTCTCATAAAGCAACACGATGCGTAAGACTATTACAGGAGGATTTTATGAAAACCAGACGACTGCTTGCCGTTCTTCTGACGGCGGCCATGCTGTTTGAAATGCTGCCCATGAGCGTTTTTGCCGCGGGCGGTTCCGGGGACTTCGTCCTGGATCGGGAGGGGAATGTGATCCGGCCCGAAACAGGCGCGCGGGAGAATCCCGATCCGACAGACAAGACATGGGAAGAGGTATATGAATTCGGCGCGTTCGCTTTCGGAGATTTCCAGGCGAACCTGACCGAGGGCGATTCGGACGGACTGGAGACCGTGATGATCCCGGTTTACCGTCTGGGCGGAACGGACGGGCGTGCGGAAGTGACCGTGCGCTATACGCCCGCTGTCAGCCAGATCAGCGACGACCTTCTGACGCACGACTACGCGGCCTTTTTGGGAGAAGATCTGCTTCTCGACGCGGAGGACGCAAACCCCGCCGCCGCGTACCAGCCTCTGGCCGTGCCGCGGGTGACGCCGGCTTATATCATGCCTGCGCACGAGGAGAGCGGGGATGAGGAATATCCCGTCGCTCTGTCCGTTCCCGGCGTCGATGCGGAGAGCTGGCAGTGGGAAATATTCACGGACGGCGAATGGATGTCCATGGAGGCGCAGAAGGGGGAGACCCTACTGCTGTCCGCCGAGGATCTGACATACTACGACTTCCGCTGCGTCTACAAGACCGCGGAGGGCTGGTTCGGCACGGACTCCGTGTGGGGCGAGGCGTATGTCCCCTTCACGGAGGAACTGCCCGCATATCCGGAGGACGAAAGCCTCATGGAATACGAGACCTCCTTCTCTCCCTTGACGCCGGAGGGGGAATGGGGCGAAGCCGAGGTCACGCTGACCTTTGCCGCGGGCGAGCTCGTCAAGTACATCCGGGCGACCGTGGTGGACGACGAGCTTCCCGAGCTGCAGGAGATGGGCCTTTTGACCCTGGTTTCCCACAGAGGCGCGGAGATCGACAGTCAGTACAGCACCCTGACCGTTTCCATAGCGGACAACGAAGAGAAAGCGGCCGCCGAAATCGGTTTTGAGGCGGCGGAAGTGCGGGTCGATCAGGACGAGAGCACCGCCGTTCTCACCGTGAAGCGGACCGGCGGCTTGAACTATCTGCTGACGGCCCACTACGAAACGGTAGACGGTACGGCGAAGGCGGGCGAGCAGTATGCCCCCGTGAACGGCGAACTGACCTTCATCGGCGACATGGACACGCTGGAAATCAAGGTCCCGCTCATCGCGGAGGAAGCGCGCGCGGAGGATTTGGCTTTCTCCGTTGTGCTCAGCGATCTGAAGGGCGGCGAGAACCATCTGGCGTCCTTCGGCACGGCGGAGGCTACGGTGACGCTGACAAGCACCGGCGGCATTGAGACCATGTCCCTTATCCCGACGGACGAGGGCGATTATACGGCAGCTCTGTCGGACGGCCTGAATCTTGCCAGCGTTCTCGCGTCGGGTGAGGCAGGCGCGGATACGGTGTATTTCCAGGAGAACGAACCTCTGATCGGGGAAAAGACCGTGATCGCGGCGGAACAGGAGGAGCAAGAGCTCAGCTTTCTGCCCGGCGTCTATCACACCGCGGTCCAGCCGACGGAATATGCCCTGAACGCGGCGGGTACGATCGAGCCGAACCGGTACACGGGACTTGCAGGCTACACCTTCTTCCGTATCCCCGACTACAATGGCTGGCACGACTGGGAGAAGGTCACCGGTGAAGATGAATGGATCAAGAAGGCGGTAGGAGACGACGTTTCGGCTACGATGAAGTACTGGAACGAATTCCACGGTATCGCCGATTCAAGCATTACGCGCAGGACCAAGGACGGGAAGGGCGAAGAGTACGAGCTCAACAAAAAAGAGAGTATCGTCGAGATGATCGGCGGCCACAATTTCGGCGTGGACTTTTCGATCAAGAACGGCGGCATCCTGTTCGACCGCGCCGCCTTCCGCTACCATATCTACAGGCTCGGCTTCGCGGATCCCGGCGGCGTATGGAGAAACCGCTGGGGCGCGCCTTGGGTGAAGCTCGGTCTCGGAAAAGGCAAATCCATTGAATGGGACGGCAATGTAACGGAGAAGGGCACTAAAGAAGACGACAAGGAATTCGACGAATGGTGGTTCAGCAACTCCGACGGGGGGACGAGCCGCATCCGCGACAAAGGAGACAAAAAGGGGAATCAGACTCCCGGATCGGTGGCTCTGTATTTCGGCGGCGACGTCTCCGCGCGGTACACGCAGGAGCTCCATCTGACCTGGAATCGGAAAGATGACGAGGACCAGGAGAACTATGCGCTGGACTCCAAAAGCAACGACAAAGGGTACACCGGAGACATGGACGTAAAGGGGCTGGCCTACCGCCGCCGCGTGTTCACCCAAACGAGCCTGCCGCTGGTTGTCTGCACAGCCAACGACGCGGACATGGCGAACAGCAATTACGGCCAGATCACGAGGCTGGATGTTGAGACCTATCCGGATCTGCAGCCGATTGTGTACATCAACCAGAAGAACGGCGGCGTGAACGAGAACAATCAGCTCTACGTCGGCACCCAGCTGATCGTCGAGCTTCCCGACGAGCTGCCCGCCGGATTTTCCTGCATGAAGATCTGCCTCGTCGAGGAAACGGCGAAGAAAACGTCAGAAGGAATACTCGAACAGTACGCCTATGTAATCAAGCACTATACTGACGCGATTAAAAACAAAGACGACTCCTTCTATACACTCACGATGCTGTGGGACGGCATCACAGAAGCGGACTTAAGCCGGAACTATAAGCTGTACGTCGTGTACAACCGGACGCAGGAGATCGAGCTGGACGTCACGCCTTCCATACCGCGGGACAAGGACGGCAACCCCAGCACGAAACTGGAGGACATTGCCTCGGCGTGGAGCCACTTCACCTCCCCCGTGACGGTGCAGACGAGCCCATATACCGGTACGGTGGATGATTACATGGTCGATGGATTCCTGGGCGGTTTTGGAGAAATGACGCCCGGATTTGACAAGAAGCTCATTTCCTCCAATCTCTCCGCACCGATCAACACCGCGACGACGATGGTCTGGAGCGGCCTCACAAACGTGCAGACAGTCTGCTTCCATCAGGATCCGAACGACGTGATCCTGCACGCGGGCAAGTCCTACCCCGGCGACGCGGTGATCCCGCTGACCGAGGAGGACCTGATGCTTGGCAGGATCTCCTTCAAGTTCTACGACAGCGCATACACCGGACTGCCCACGAAGATGGTGACCTCCATCGTCTCCACGGCGATCTGCTATGACGGCGACGGCAACGGACGGATCGACGGCTATTACGACGGGGTCCGGTTCATTATTGACAAGGATTCAAAAGACTCGATCGTCGCCTACGTGAACGACGGGGTGTTTGACGAGAACTTCTTCACAGTCGAAAAAGAAGGAGACAATGTCCGGCAGTACTTCCTGAAGGTCTTCTATCAGATGACGCCCCGCTGCCTGACGGTGCCTACGGGCGCGAATGAGAACGACACCGTGCGCGTTCTGCCGGCCTTTGTCAGCACGACTACAAGCAAGGCCGGAAAGAGCAAGCTGACACGGGAACAGGATACATACCGCTATATCCAGGCAGGCGAAGGCCGCTACGATACTTCGGAGAAATCATATGCCGACACCTCCGCCGGTCAGCTCATGTATCAGGATGCTGCCAACAAGACCCGCATGGTGGATATCCCGCTCGGCGGCGACCTCAGCCCCGCGAAGAAGTCCGCGATAGGTGTCTGGGCATGGTTTCCGAATTATTACGGAAATCTGCTCTTCGACTACGAAGGCCCCGAGCCGATCCTGCACAACAAGAACATAACCGGGCGGATTCTCGGCATTGCTCTTGATTTTCCCGAACAGAGCATGGTCGACGGGGAAAACGTTTACACCTATAAAAACGGCGGCGACGCAAGACTGAACAACTATCTCGGCGCCTTCTACGGCGGAAGCACTTTCGCGCTTTGCGTCAACGAGAAGAACGATCTTTCCAGCCGCGCGGACATCAACCCCGAGACCGTCAACCGCGGCCGCATTGAGAGCCAGGTCAACTCTGACTATCTCGGCAACGTGAACGGCAAGAAACAGAAGGAGACAAAATCAGATCCCGAAGGCAAAGGCGCGTATCCCGAGTTCGAGATGGACATCGGCCTCGAGCTGCCGAGCCTTGAGGGACAGCTGTTCGATTACGTCACGATCACGATGGACGGCACCAAGGTGGGCTTCACCATCGGCCTTCCGATTGTCGGAAGGGAAAAAGAAAACAGCGCTGCCGCGCAGAATAAGGACTTTGCAGATTCCAACGATAACATCGGGAAGATCCTGGACTTCCTGAAGGGGCCGAAGCAGTCCCTGAAGGATTCATGGGATTCACTCAAGAGGCAGACCGGCGCGCTTCCCAACGACAGAAAAGCGCTGAAGACCTCTAAATTCGAGCTTGGCTTCTTCGTACAGGTCGCCATGATGTTCGAATACAACAAGGTGGATGACGGGTTCTACTTCCAGTCCGCGGGCATCGCCGCAGGACTTGAGGGAAAGATCCGGCTTGAAGCACGCCTTGCTCCCTGCCCGATCCTCTATCTGTATGTGGTATTCGGCTTCAACGTAGAACTCGGCACCTCCATCAATGTGACCAGGGTCGTCAAGGAAGGCGCGCCGGTGACCATCTCCTCGCTGGACGCGGGGGTGATCGACGCGCAGCACAACACCACGCTTCTGAAGGGCGAGAAGATCTCGTTCACGATCAGGATCGGGGACAATTTCCGCGGCTTCAAGCTGGGCCTGATGGGCAAGGTATACCTCTCGGCGAAGCCCAAGGAGGAAGATCCGGTCTTTGCCGGACAGTTCAAGTCCACGGGCGCCATGAGCGAAGAATTTGACGTGCTGTTCCCGGATGAGTGCAGCAAAGACGGCGATCTCACCGTCACGATCACCGCGCTTGAAGATACGGTCCTCACGCGGGTCATCTCCATTATCGGAGCGGACAGCGTGGTCTACTGGGGCGGCTTCCAGCTCTCCCCCGAGATCTCTATCGAGGCAGGCGGCGGGATCGGCGTGGAGCTCTTGAAGTTTGAGCTCTACATCAAGGTGACGCTCGGTCTGGATCTCACCTTCGGCGCGTACAGCATCGAGAAGGACGAATATGAGCCCGCCAACATGGACAGCTTTGATCTGTCCGCTGCCGTGGGCTTCAACATCACGGCCGCATTCTTCAACTTCTCCATGGATATCATCGGTTACTATCTCCACGGTGAAATGAATCCCACGACGAAGCAGACCTCCTGGTCCGGCCACTTCGGCTGGGTCAACGGCAGTGTCCCGATCAAGGGATCGTCCCAGTTCGGTGAGAACAGCGCAGACGGCGCGATCATGAGCAACGGCAGCCGGACGTTCGGCCTGTCCGCTCCCACCGACGTGTCGGACACGCAGCACTTCGTGCGGAGCTACACCGCGGGCATGGTGCTTCCGAACGCCTTTGACGCGAACGACAGAAACGTTCCGTTCCAGCTCTCCGGCTACGGGGCCAGCGGCGATGCCTTCAAGCTGCTCACCGGCCTCGGAACGGGTTACGATTACAAAGCCTTCTCCGTGAACGGTGAGACCTACATCCTCTATCCGGTTTCGGTGGGCGGCGCTGTCCCGGATCCGGTTGACTACACGCAGCTCGTGATGAGCAGGGGCCCGTGGATGTCCCGGATGCGGAAGGATTCAATACAGGGGACCTGGACTTTGACGTGGACGTGGACGGGAGCGTCGTGACCGTATCCTTTACAAGCTACGAGAATCACGCCGCCGGAAACTCCACGGTACAGGCAGCCTCCCGCCGGGTGGTGACGAAGCGGGCGGTCATCGACTTCGGTGACGCCGATCCCGCCTTCACGGTGAAAACGCTCAGCAAACCCGGCCGCTACCAGTTCCTGCCTCAGCAGGCAAACGGCGTAACGATCTATGGTGTGGCTGATGATACGAATTCCTCCGGCGTGAAGGCGGAGATGGACCGCTACGCCGCTTATCTGAACGCCAAGTTCGGCGTTTCGAACCAAGATCTGACGGCGGCGGATCCGGATCCGGAGAACACGATACCGGTCTTCCGCTATCAGACCGAAAGCGTCAGAAGAGATCTCTACGGCGTGAAGAACAGTCTGGTCGCCGTGACCGCGGACGGCACAGAGGTGAAGCTGGCTCTGGAGGAGCTCCAGACGCTCGAGAACGTGGAAGCCGGCGTCGCAGGCGGCGTGACCGTCGCGGCCTATACCACCACGCAGGCGGCCTACTTTGACGCCTACGGCGCGAGCACATCGACCATGACCGCCGAAACCGACCGCGGCGTGATCAAACGGCTCTATCTCTGCACGTTTGACGGATCCGCCTGGAGCAGACCGAAGCTGCTCCGCACCGTGATGGATTTTGACGAACACACTTCTTCCTCCGCCGGTCCCAACAAGGACGGCATATACACCTTCGGAAGCCTCGAGGAGGAGCGCGCGGATCCCTATTTCGCCAACCTCCAGTTCCTGAAAGCCAAAATCAGCGGAGCCGCCGAGGAATGCTTCCTCTTTGAGATGAACGGCAATACCTATCTGGTGAGGCAGGCCGATCTGACCGGCGCCGTTGCCGGAGGCGGCATTTCCGTCACGCCGCTCTTCACCGAGGAGGAAGGCACGGAAGCTACCATCGGTTCCGACAATGATGGCAACCTGGCTGTCGTCTATTCCGCCCCGGTGAGCGGCACGGTGAACAACGCGCTGTACGTCGCCTGGTGGGATACGGGGTTCCAGAAATGGGGCGTCGGGAACATCCTCGCCATGAACCATCTGCAGGTTAAGGAGGATGCCGAAAAGTACAACCTTACTCCGGAGCAGACCGAACTGGCCTTCTATGGCAAAGCGACCGGGGATCCGGATTATGACGCCTACATCGCGGACCTGAGCAGCGATAAGCTGACGCACGCCCAGGGCGCGATGGACCGCTTCACCTTCTCCGATCTGCAGATGACCCTGAACGGGACCGGAAAGGACGCGACGCTGGTCCTCCTTTCCCGCGGGACGGCCATGACCCTGAAGGAAACCACCTTTGAGGCGGGCGGCAAGTCCCTGAACACCGTTGTCAACGGCAGCGCGGCGGATGTAGGCTTCTACGCGATATCCTTCGGCGCGGGCAAGCAGGGCATCGGCAGCGGACGGTTTGACCTCGTGGACTACGACTTCAGCGCGGGTTCGATGCTCAAGGGCGCCGTGTCGTTCACCAACGTCGGCACGGTCGGCATCCGCGGAAGCGAAAGCGATCCGGTAACCGTTACGCTGACCGCCGGGATTCCGATCGCCGAATGGAAGGTGACGGAGAACATCCCGAGCGGCAGAACGGTCGAGCTGGACTTCGCATCGGAGCTTACCGACAGCCTGCCCGACAATACCAAATTCATCCTGACCGTATCGGAGAACGACAAAAGCGAATACGTTCAGAAACCCTACACCGGGACGCTCACCCTCTTCGAGGTTGTTCCGAAGCCGGAGCTCTCCCTCGACGGATGCAGCGTCGGGATAAAGGAGATCGAAAGCAAGGCGGTCGAGCTGACTCTGCAGTATACCCTTACCAACAAGGGCACTCGGGACGCACAGGGCGCGGCGCTCGACATCGGATACGAAGATGAGAACGGCGCGCGGACGGTACTGGAAACGGTCAATCTGGGCAGCGTCATCAAGCAGACGAGCAACACCTTTGTTCGCACTTTCCAGGTAAAGAAGGACGCGTTCCTTGAAACCGAAAAGATCTCCGGTCTGTCCTTCTTCGCTGAGCTCAGCAGCAGCTCGGAGGAGTACAGCACGTCCAACAACGAATACAGAAAGGTCGTCCCCCACAGAACGCTGTTCTCCGCGCCGGCCAACATCAGCATGGCGCTGGGCAACACGCTGTACCTGCCTGTGGCCTTTACCTCCACCACCGCTTCTCCGAAGATCACGGCAAGAGAGATCGACGCGGGGACGGACGGATGGGAACCGCTGCTCGGCATCATCTACTTTGATGAAAGCCGCGGCTGCATCGTGGCTGCTCCCTCCAGACTGGGCAGCGGCATCCTGCAGGTAGAGGATCAGGCTACGAACTCCATCTACGCCATCGGCTTCACGGTGACAGAACTCGGGACCGGTGTGAACATCTACCGGAACAACGAAGCCTTCGCCTTCTACGAAGCGGACGGCAGATCGCACTTTTACCATTTGACGGACGTGGGAAGGGCGGTAGTCACCGCACAGGAGGCACGCATGCTTGACCATGTCCTGTCGACTGTTGCGCATCTCTCTGACCATGAGCAAGAGGAGCTTGCTGCCTGCTTTACCAGAATCCAATCTCTGTTGTCCACGAAAGGAGAGGCAACATGAACGATAGGATCCGCAGCTTTGTTTCGCTGTTTTTCGAGGATCTGCCATACAACAGGGAAATCGAAGATGCGCGGAAAGACATCGAGCGCTTTCTCGCGCAGAAAGCGAATGAAACGTCTTTTGATGAGACTGTAGCAGAATACAGCACGCTGGAGAAAATGGCGGTCGGTGCCGGATATTCAGCAGAGACAGTCGCGGAATGGCGAAGCGCAGAGGGCGTTGTCGCCCGAAAGGAGACGAGGAAAGGATTTCGCCACCAGAGATGGCGTGCGTATCTCATCGCGGCGTTGTTCGCCGCTACGCTCATGGAGGCCGTTTGGACGGTCTATAACGCGATAGAGTGCTCCCCG
>CACWLT010000126.1 GCA_902761695.1 uncultured Ruminococcus sp. | reverse complement strand
CGTAAAGAAAGCTGCCGTCCGCGCTCCGGTGGAGGATCCAGACCGGCATGCCCACGATGAGCTCCGTCTGCTGGATCCGGCTGTAGAAGGTGTCCCCGCTCTCATAGAAGCCCAGGGAGGTGGGGAAGGAGCGCATGTCGCAGCGGGCGGTGACGATGCCGGGGGTGACCTCCGCCGTCTCGCCCAGAGCGTCCAGATTCCGGTTCAGCAGGACAGCGGCGCGCATTTCGTCGTCGATGCGGGATCCGCCCCGGTCATATTTGTCGCCCTGGGGGAAGGCGTAGGCGGCGATGCGGTTTTTCAGGCTCTCCCCGTCCACCGTGTCCGGAATGGCGGCAATGTCCACAAGCGTCGGACAGTTCTCCGTCATGCGGCGGTTATAGCTTTCGATTTCCTCCGTGGAGAGGATGACCTCGTCCGCCTTGCCCGCTCCGAAAACGGCGTCGTACCGCTCGATCCACTGTGCGGCGTCGGAGGATACCTCCCGGTCCTCGGTGGGGATCACGGGGTGGAAGATCTCCGTTTCGGGCGGCTCCGTTTCCTCGGCGGCAGGGATCGTCTCTTCTGCGGCGGGGAGGTCTGCGGGGAGGGGCGCTTCGGTCTCCGGGACCTGGTCCGGCCGGGGAGCGGTTTCCTCCGGGACGGCATAAACGTCGGCATCCGCTTCCCGCAGCTCCAGGACATTGCAGGAGGAGAACGACAAAGCTCCCGCCAACAGCAGAAGAACCAGCGTCTTCAGGTGTCTGACGGGAACAATCGGTCTGAACATAGCGGCAAAGTCTCCGGATCATCAGGATATGCGGCGGAAGCGGTTCCGTCAACATATTATTTTACCATAAAATCCCGGTTTGTCAAGGCGTACCGGAAGGAATTGCCGGATTTGGGCGAAAAGGCTTTCGGAAAATGGAAGTCATTCGTTCTCCGCCGCAGCCTTCCGCACCAGCGCGATCTGCCGGCGCACGGATTCCAGGGAGGGGCCGCCGTAAACCGTTCTGCGGTTGACGCAGTTGTCCAGATCCACCGCGTCGTACACGTCCTCGCCGAAGAGGGGGGAATACTGCCGGTAGACGTCCAGGGGGAGGGTCTCCAGCGTTTTGCCGTTTTCGATGCAGTATGCCACCAGCCGTCCGCTGACCCGGTAGGCGTCCCGGAAGGGCAGTCCCTTCTTCACCAGATAGTCGGCGCAGTCCGTGGCGTTGATGAATCCGCCGGACGCCGCCTGCCGGAGCCTGTCCTCCCGCACCGTCATGGTGCCGATCATGGAGGCGAAGAGCTCGATGCAGAGCTTGGCGGTGTCAATAGCGTCAAAGACGGCCTCCTTGTCCTCCTGCATGTCCTTGTTGTAGGCCAGGGGGATGCCCTTCAGCACGGTGAGAATGGCGGTCAGGTCGCCGTAGACCCGTCCGGTCTTCCCGCGCACCAGCTCGGCGATGTCCGGATTCTTCTTCTGGGGCATGATGGAGGAGCCGGTGGAGAAGGCGTCGTCCAGCTCCACAAAGCCGAACTCGCCGGAGCACCAGAGGATGATCTCCTCGGAGAACCGGGAAAGGTGGGTCATGACGAGGGACAGGGCGAAAATCAGCTCCGCCAGAAAGTCCCGGTCGGAGACGCCGTCCATGGAGTTCTCCGTTACGCCGTCCATGCCGAGCAGTTCCGCCGTCAGCATCCGGTCGATGGGATAGGTGGTGGAAGCCAGCGCGCCGGAGCCCAGGGGGGAGATGTTGGTGTGCTTATAAATCTCCGCCAGCCGTCCGTCGTCCCGCAGGAACATCCGGGCATAGGCCAGAACGTAGTGGGCGAAGGTGACCGGCTGGGCCCGCTGGAGATGGGTGTATCCCGGCATGACGGCGCCCGTGGTCCGCTCCGCAAGGTCAGCGATGGTGTTCAGAAGCTCGCGGAGAAGGGCCCGGATCTCCCCGATTTCCCGGCGCAGATAGAGCCGCACGTCCAGGGCTACCTGATCGTTCCGGCTGCGGGCGGTGTGGAGGCGTTTTCCCGTGTCGCCGATGCGGTTCGTCAGCACCTCCTCCACGAACATGTGGATGTCCTCTGCTTCGGGATCGATGGCGAGTGCTCCGGATTCCAGATCACGGAGGATCTCCTTCAGCCCTTCCACGATCCGGTCGGCCTCGGACTGCTCGATGATGCCGCAGCGGCCCAGCATGGTAGCGTGGGCGACGGAGCCGGCGATGTCCTCCCGGAACATGCGGGAATCAAAGCGGATGGAGGAATTGAAGTCGTTGACGCGGCTGTTTTCTTCCTTGGAGAAACGCGCGTCCCACATTTTAGCCATAACGGACTCCTCTCAGAATGGGTGATGAAAAGAACGCGCGGGGGAAGCGCAGAACGCGGCTTCTCCCGCTGTTAATGACGGATGACAGATAGCAATATCCGGTAATTACAGATCCCAGTTCTTCTTCGCCTGGGCGCGGACCTTGACGGGGAGGCCGAAGAGGTTGATGAACCCGGCGGCATCGGCCTGGTTGTAGTCATCGTCCTCGCCGAAGGAAGCGGTCTGCTCGTTGTAGAGGGAGTAGGGAGAGGTGACGCCCGCGCCGATGAGGTTGCCCTTGTAGAGCTTCAGCTTCACGTCGCCGGTGACGGTCTTCTGGGTCTCGTCCACGAAGGCGGAGATGGCTTCCCGCAGGGGAGTGAACCACTGGCCGTTGTAGACCAGCTCAGCCAGCTTGTCGGAGACGATGCGCTTGAAATGGGCGGTCTCCTTGTCCAGGGTGATGGTCTCGAGATAATCATGCGCCCTGTAGAGGATGGTGCCGGCGGGAGTTTCGTAGACGCCGCGGCTCTTCATGCCCACCAGACGGTTCTCCACGATGTCCAGAATGCCGATGCCATTCTTGCCGCCGATGGCGTTGAGCTTTTCGATCAGGGTGACGCAGTCAACCTCCTCGCCGTCCAGCGCGGTGGGAACACCCTTCTCAAAGTGGAGGGTGATGTAGGTGGGTTCGTCGGGGGCCTGCTCGGGGGAGACGCCCAGCTCCAGGAATCCGGGCTTCTGATAATCCGGCTCGTTGGCGGGGTTTTCCAGATCCAGTCCCTCATGGCTCAGGTGCCACAGGTTCTTGTCCTTGGAGTAGTTGGTCTCGCGGCTGATGCGGAGCGGAATACCCTTGGCCTCGGCATAGTCGATTTCCTCGTCGCGGGACTTGATATCCCAGATGCGCCAGGGAGCGATGACCGTCATGTCGGGAGCGAAAGCCTTGATGGCCAGCTCGAAGCGGACCTGGTCGTTGCCCTTGCCGGTGCAGCCGTGGCAGATGGCGTCCGCGCCTTCCTTCAGGGCGATCTCCACCAGGCGCTTGGCGATGCAGGGACGGGCGTGGGAGGTGCCCAGAAGGTATTCCTCATACTTGGCGTCGGCCTTCAGGCAGGGCCAGATGTACTCCTCCACGTATTCCTTCCGCAGATCCTCGATGTACAGCTTGGACGCGCCGGTCTTCAGAGCCTTTTCCTCAAGGCCGTCCAGCTCGGTGCCCTGACCGACGTTTCCGGAAACGGCGATGACCTCGCAGCCCGGATAATTGTCCTTCAGCCAGGGGATGATGATGGAGGTGTCCAGACCGCCGGAATAAGCCAGCACGATTTTTTTGATTTCTTTTGCCATGATGTCGCTCCGTTTATAAATATCAGGTTGGATGGAATAATTATACGGCAAATCCGGACGCTTTGCAATGGCTATCCTATACAAATCCATGGACGCATCCGGCAGGTTTATGGGCAAAATGCTTCACATACTAAACAACGGAACGGGACGCGGCGTGAAAACAGAAATTGCCGGGGATTGAGCGGAAAACAGCGGGCAGACTATCGGACGAACACGCGAAAGGAGATTATCTGTCATGACGAAACTGCGCAATATCCTGGCAGCCGTTCTCGCCGTTCAGCTGCTGGCCCAGCCGGTCGTTCTGGAGCGGATCGGGCTGCTCTCGGACCTCTTCGGCACGCGGGCCGGGGAGAACGGGGCTGAGGAGAAGCCGGAGGAGGAGGACTTCACCCCGAAGAGAGGCCGCTTTGCACCGGAGCGGAGGAAAAGACGTCCCGGACCGGCGGCGGAAAAGACAGCGGATACCGGCGGTATGGAGTCCCTTTTGTCCATTCCCTGTGCTGCGGGAGGCGGGGAAGCATACAGCTGGTACGCGGCGCATCAGAAGAACGGGGTGCGCCCTCCCTCGCCCGCGGAGATACCGTCCATTGCAGAACACGGCGGCTTTTTTCTGGGGGCGGACGAGCCGGTGGTGTATCTGACCTTTGACGCGGGATACGAGAACGGCAACGTGGAGAGAATCCTGGACGGACTGAAGGCGGAGGAGGTGCCCGGGGCCTTCTTCATTCTGGAGAACCTGGTGAACCGGAATCCGGAGCTGGTGAAGCGGATGACGGAGGAGGGCCATCTCGTCTGCAACCACACGGCGCGCCACCGGGATATGACCACCTTCACGGAGGCGGACTTCAAGGAGGAGCTGGGGCGCATGGAGACGGCCTACCGGAATCTGACCGGCCGGGAGCTGGCCCGGTACTACCGCCCGCCGGAGGGGAAGTTCACCGTCGATAATCTGGACTGGGCCCGGGACATGGGCTACAGCACAGTCCTCTGGAGCTTCGCCTACGCGGACTGGGACAACGACAAGCAGCCGGATCCGGGCGCGGCTCTGGAGAAGATCCTGTCCGGCGCGCACAACGGCATGGTGCTCCTCCTCCATCCCACCTCGGCGACCAACGCGCAGATCCTGCCCGCCCTGATCCGCGCGCTGAAGGACCGGGGCTATCGCTTCGGAACGCTGGACGAGCTGACGGGAGGCGGAGGACTTGGCGCGTAAAGGGGCTGCCGCTCTGTTTCCGGCCGTCCTGCTGGTTGTCTGGGCTGCGGTCGGCGTCAGCGCGGAGGCTCCCGGGGAGGAGGACATCATCTATTCCTGCGCGGCGGTGGATCGGCGAATCGCCTTGACCTTCGACGACGGGCCGCATCCCACCCTGACCCGGGAGATCATGGGGATCCTGGAGGAAAACGGCGTCACGGCCACCTTCTTCCTGGTGGGGGAGAACGCGGAGTGGTTCCCGGAGATCGTGCGGGAGGAGGCGGAAGCGGGCTTTGAGCTGGGGAACCACACACGGACCCACGCCAATCTCCGGGAGGCGGACTACCCCGCGATCTGCCGGGAGATCGACGAGGGAGAACGGGCGGTCTGGGAGAACTTCGAGTACCGCACCCGTCTGCTTCGTCCTCCGGGGGGATGTCTCAGCGACGACGTGATCCGGGCGGCGAAGGAGCGGGACTACACCCTGGTCTGCTGGTCCGTGGATACCCGGGACTGGGCCCACACGCCCACGGACGTCATCGTGAAAAACGTGCTGGACAACGCGGAGGGCGGGGACATTCTCCTGTTTCACGACTATATCTCCGGGGATTCGCCCACCCCGGCGGCCCTGCGGATCCTGATTCCGGAGCTGAAGAAGCGGGGATTCGACTTCGTCACCGTGTCGGAGCTGATCGAGAGCAGCGGAAAGGGGCGGTGAGCGTCCGGCAGGGCAGTCGCGAGGGTAATGAAAAAAGACAGGAATACACGACCTGGCGCGGCTTCCTGTCTATATCTGACTATTCGGATTTTTAAATAACGGCAAATGCAGTACGGCAAACGCAGATTAAATTGAGAACGAAAAATGTCTGATTTAAATTCAGCAAAAGCCGTTCCGATTGCCTCCGGGATCCGCTCCCGGGTTGGAAGAACAAGCAGAAAAAGAACCCTGTGCCGGGTTGGACGGGGTTCTCTTTCTGTTATCCGGAGATTTATACTATTCTTATCTTAGCCTAAAAGGAAATTCGATTAAGGCGCATGAAAAAGCAGAACCTGAAACAATGCGCTGTCCGTTACCCCGTGCTGCACTTTGAGAAGGAAGCTGCACCAGTGGTTTTTAAAGTTCTTGCCGAGCAGCTTGCTGCTCTGGGCTTCCATTTCAAGAAGCCGCGTTTCCCTTTTAGAATGAGAGTAGTATTACGCTTTACAGCAGCATGATTCCGGCTTCTCCGGCCAGGCGGAGGGTTTCCTCGTCCCAGACGGAGGCCTGCACTTCGCCGATATGGGCAGTCTGCATCATGAGCATGCAGAGACGGGACTGGCCGATGCCGCCGCCGATGGTCAGGGGCAGCTCGTCGTTCAGCAGCATCCGGTGGAAGGGAAGGTCCGCCCTCTCCTCGCACCCGGCTTCCTTCAGCTGGCGGCGGAGGGCGTCGGCGTCCACCCGGATTCCCATGGAGGAGATCTCGAAGGACTCGCCCAGCACCTCGTTCCAGAGCAGGATGTCGCCGTTCAGGGTCCAGTCGTCGTAGTCGGGGGCCCGTCCGTCATGGGGCTTTCCGCTCTTCAGCTTCCCGCCGATGCCCATGAGGAAGGTGGTGGGATGCTCCTTCACCCAGGCGTGCTCCCGCTCCTTGGGGGTGAGGGAGGGATAGCGGTCCTCCAGCTCCTGGGCCGTGACGAAGGAGACCTCGGGGGCGATATGGCACTCCAGCTGGGGGAATTCGTACCGCAGGGCGTTGTTGGTGGACACCACGGCGGAGACGATCTTTTTCACCGTCTGGCGGAGGTAGTCCTCGTTCCGCATGCTCCGGTCGATGACCTTTTCCCAGTCCCACTGGTCCACGTAGACGGAGTGGAGGTTGTCCAGCTCCTCGTCCCGGCGGATGGCGTTCATGTCCGTGTAAAGGCCCTTGCCCACGTAGAAGTCGTAGCGCTTCAGGGCCAGTCTCTTCCACTTGGCCAGGGAATGCACCACCTGCGCCGTCCTGCCCACGGCGGGGATGTCGAACTCCACGGGCCGCTCCACGCCGTTCAGGTTGTCGTTGAGGCCGGAGTCTCCCCGCACGAACAGGGGGGCGGACACCCGGCGCAGGTTCAGTTCGATGGCCAGGTTCATCTGGAAGGTGCGCTTGATGTAGTCGATGGCGGTCTGGGTTTCGTAGACGGCCAGTCTGGGCTTGTAGCCGGTGGGTACGCGGAACATGGCGTATATCCTTTCATGCGGTGGATCCGCTTTATTTTTGTGTTTCGGAGAGGACGAAGGGTTCGAGATCCGGGGGCGGGGCGGGGGAGGGATGCCGCTCAAAGACGGTGTTCAGGGCTGTCTTTCCGTTGAAGAAGCCGCCGTTTTTCAGCACGAAGGCGCCGCTCTCATCGAAGAAGCCGTCGCGGTCCGTCCTCCATTCCCGGCGGGCTGTTTCGTCACCGGTGAAGCGGAGAGAGGCAGGAGAGAACCAGCGGCCGTCGGGGGTCCTGGCCCAGGGATCGGCGAAGACGGCCATCCGGGGGAGGTATCCGCCTGTGTCGTGGAAATTCTCCAGGAAACAGTGGGGGGACTCAAGCCAGGAATCGGTCTCGGGGCGCAGGAAGGCGGCAATCTCTTCAAACCGGCCCGTATCCGGGAAGATGGCGGACGCCGCTCTCCCAGGGGTAGATCACGTAGCTCTGTCCCCCGGAGCCCTCGCCGCCGAACTCGCCCACATGGGTGCGGCTGTTCTTCGATAAGCAGATCACCCGCCGGCTTTCCGGCACGGATCCGGGGTCGTCCGTCTGATGGGGGCTCCAGACGGAGAAGAGGATGCGCCGCTCCTTTTCCGCATTGGTCTGGATCCCGAAATAGCCGCCCCGGAAGCCGATGGCCATGGCGTAGGTGCCGACGGGATCGAAGCCCGCAGGAACGGTGACTTCGTGGTAGAACCATTCCGCGTCTCCGCCCTCCGCCGTAAAATACGTGGCGTGAACGGAGGGGCCCCGGCGCGTCCAGTAGTAGTTCTCCCGCTCGCCCGCCGGAACATAGCCCGCGGCGTCTTCGGGACCGATCCCCTCCAGAATGAGCTCCGTGGGGGAGGCGAAGAGATTGCCGCTCCTTCTGACGCCGGAGAGAGCAAAGCGCAGATACCCGGGGCCGGCCGCCTCGAATTCACCGAAGGGGACGACCGTGTCTCCCTCCCGCACCTCCGCTTCCCGGACGCATTCTCCGGCTTCAAGGCGCAGGCGGGCGGGCTTTGTCTGGGGGCGGATTTTCAAAAGGGCGCGGAAGCGGGCCGGGGCCTTGAGCGAAACGTAAATGCCGAATACGGCTGCCGCATCGTGCCAGTTGGTAACGCCGCGTTCCGTGACGACGCCTCCCGACGCTTCGGTTTCAAGGAAGGCGCATCCTCCCAGGGGAACGGAGAGGCTCAGAGGGGGCATGGGGATCATCCTTTCACAGTGTCAATGGGGATCATAAAATGAGACGGCAGACGCCGGAACCCGGTTCCGGAGGTCTTCCGTCCATCGGGGCGCAATTCATACTCCCGTATATTTTATCATCCTTCGGCCGGACTGTCAAGCGGAAATGTTCTGCAGGGGGAATGGTAAAATGACAGATTTGGGTCATTCATGAAGAACACCCCTTGTCGAAAACATGAAAAATCAACCTTTCTGCAAATTTTTATCGAAAAAGTCTTGACTTCTGTAGTAATGAGGGGTATAATACTCCATGCTGAGAAAATGCGCTCCGGGTGTGGAACCGCACATCCATGCCCGCCGCGTAAATCCAAATCATCAAGGAGACTACCGATATGGAAGACCGGATGATCAAGCTGCCTGCCAGCGAGCTTGAAATCATGCAGGCCATCTGGACCCTGGACGAAGAAGGGGAGAAGTTCATCGCCGCGTCCCTCGTCATGAAGAGATTTCCTGCGCTGACCCGCCTGAAGCTCACCACCGTGCTGACCCTCATCACCAGACTGCAGACGAAGGGCTTCATCCGCACGGAAAAGCTGGGCCGCTCCAACTGCTATACCCCTCTGATTTCCTCCGCCGATTACAGAAAATTTGCCTACGGGGATTTCGTG
>CACWLT010000125.1 GCA_902761695.1 uncultured Ruminococcus sp. | reverse complement strand
AAGGAGAGATCCCCCGTCAGATCGAAATACCCCCGGAAGGGCTCACGCGTCACGGTATCGACAGGAGCGGGGCCGTCGGTGGATACCGTGACCTTGCGCCCGTGAAGCGGTCCGCCGTCAAAGACGATTCCGCCGCAATCATCCTCCATTTTCTCGCTGTACCGCCAGACGTGCGGGCAGACCTCCGTCCAGGACCCCGTTTTCGCCCCGTCGAAGGGGGAACCGTACAGCTGCGGCTTCTCCCCGGATCCGTAAGCGCCGTAAGTCACGCCAGCCTGCGCTTCGACGCTTCCCCGCCAGATATCTCCCCGTCGGAACAGGACGGACGTCCCGGGAGCGATGGACGCCTTTTTCAGCCTGTCGAAGGTTTTCCAGGCGGTATCCGGCGTTCGTCCGTCGCATCCGTCGTCCCCGTCCGCGCTGAGATAAACCGCCGGACCGGAGCGAACGGGATCCTCCGCCGCGTCAATCTCCCGCCGCAGTTCATCCGCCCGCGCCCGGACCGCCTCCGCTTCCCTGACCGTCAATTCCATGATTTTCATGACCGCATCCTCCTCCCCGCCGTCCGCGCGTCCCGGGATTTCCCTTCAGGCGGACGTCACGCGCTTTTTGCAAAGACTTCTCATTGCTGATTATAGCATGACGGCGGCGGAGCGTCAAGAGATTCGTTCTTCCCTGCCCCGGAAACCAGGCACGGGGAGAAAACGCAGGATATCGAAAAGCCGGAAACCACCTGCGGGGCGAAGCCGGGCTTCTTGCCGGAGAAACCGCCGTTCTTGACAATCCCGGCCCGGTGGGGTATAATGGAAGCACCGCAACACATCATTTCTGCGAGGTGGAAGTCTATGAAAGCTGTCTGGATCCCGGATCTGTATGAAGAGAAAAACGTGGCCGTGACGTTCCTGTACCGGCTGAATCCGTCCTCGGACGCCGTGCTGACCCTGGCCGCGTCCAATCTGTACCGCCTGTTCATCAACGGCGAGCTGAAGGGATACGGTCCCGCGCGGGCTGCCCACGGATACTCCCGGACGGACGTCTATCCCCTCTCGGCCTTTGCCGGGGAGGAAACGGTGCTGGCGGTGGAGGTCTATTCCGCCAATACCAACACCTTCTATATCGTGGACGAGCATCCCTTCTTCGCGGCAGAGATCCGGGAGGGGGGAGAGATAATCGCCTCGGCAAAAGATTTCACCGCTTACCCCATGACCGAGCGGATACAGAAGGTGCGCCGGTTCAGCTTTCAGCGGGCCTATACCGAGGTCTACCGACTGACAGGGGATCCCGCCGCCTTCTATGCCGGTGAAGCGGACAATCTCCGCTCCGCGCCTACGGAAGAGGTCCCGATGAACAGGCTCCTGCCCCGGTACACCCATCTGCCGAAGCTGAACGCCGTCCCCTCCTCCCCGGTGGAATACGGAACGGTGTCGGTCAACGAAGAGGCCGCGCTGCAGAAGGACCGCTCCTTTACCAACATTGATCCCGTAAAGTTCAAGGGCTTCAGGCCGGAGGAGCTTGAGGCGGATCCCACGGCGCTGGCGGAGCAGCTCGTCTATCGGCGCACGGCGGAGGGAGGCACGGAGACGCTTGCCCCCATGACCTATCAGGTATACGATTTCGGCCGCACCTGCACTGGGTTCTTCCGCTTCAGCGTCGAGGCGGAGGCGGGATGCGAGCTGACCCTTGTATTCGACGAGATTGCCACAGAGCGCGGAGACCATCTTGAAGTATCCCCCCTCCGAAACAGCTGCTGCAACGTCATCCAGTACACCTTCGAGAGGGCCGGAGAGCACCGGATCGTAACCTTTGAGGCCAACGCCGCGCGGTATGCCGCCGTGGTGATCCGGAACGCCTCCGCACGGATCCGGGATTTCGGCATGGTGCTCTACGAAAATCCCGACGCGGCGGACTTCCGGTACGACTACCATGATCCCGCCCTGAACCGTATCACGGAGGCTGCGGTCAACACCTTCGCCCAGAACGCCGTGGACATCCTCACCGACTGCCCCTCCCGCGAGAGGGCCGGATGGCTCTGCGACAGCTATTTCTCCTCCCGGGCCGAAGCGCTCTTCACAGGGAAGAATCTGGCGGAAAAGAGCTTTCTCGAGAACTACGCGCTCTGCCCGCCGTCTCCCTGGCTGCCCGAGGGGATGATCCCCATGTGCTATCCCGCCGACCACAACGACGGGGTCTACATTCCCAACTGGTCCATGTGGTATATCCTGGAGCTCTGCAACTACGTCCGGCGTACGGGGGATACGGCCATGGCAGAGATGTCCCGGGAAAAGGTATACGGCCTGGTGAAGTTCTTTGCGCGGTACTGCAACGAGGACGGCCTGCTGGAGAACCTCGAGAGCTGGGTCTTCATCGAGTGGAGCAAGTGCAACGACCGGGACTACATCCGGGGCGTGAACTATCCCTCCAACATGCTCTGGGCGGCGGCGCTGGAGGCTGTGGACGACCTGTACGGCGATCCCGCTCTCAGGGAAAAGGCAGCGTCCATGAAGGAGACCATCCGCCGGTTCAGCTGGAACGGGGAGTTCTTCGAGGACAACAGCGTCCGTGACGATGCGGGACAACTTGTCCGGACCGGCCACACCACGGAAACCTGCCAGTACTACGCCTTCTATTTCGGCACCGCTTCAAAGGAGGACTATCCCGCCCTTTACGAAACCCTGGTGACGAAATTCGGGCCGAAGCGGAATCCGGAGACGGAATACCCGACGGTCTATCCCTCCAACGCCATCGTGGGCAACTACCTCCGTCTGGAGCTGCTCATCCGCTGGGGCCACCGGGACCGGGTGCTGGACGAATGCCGCGACTTCTTCCTCGGCATGGCGGAGCTGACCGACACCCTCTGGGAGCATTCCCGCCTGTCCTCCAGCCTGAACCACGGATTCGCGTCCATGGCGGCGGTATACATTCACGATTGCATGGCCGCTGATTGACGGAGATCCCGCATAACGCTGTCCCGGCCGTCCGGGGACAACCCTCCGGGGGACGACACGCCTCCGGCATTCAGAATGAGGTAAGATCATGGCTGAACAAAATCCCGCCCTCACCCGCGCAGTTTCCGCCGAAAGAGGCGCCGATCCGCATACCCCTTCCATCCCGCAGTATTTCTCCTGGATCAACAACACCTGGGAGGGCTCCACCGAAAAGCAGACCCTCATCAACCTGGATTTCTTCGCCTGGCTGAAGAGGACCTACGGCATGGAACTGAAGATCTATCTCTGGGACGCCGGCAACTTCGACGGCCCCAGCAGCGGCTACGGGGATCCGGACAGTGAGAAATTCAGGGCCCAGTATCCGAACGGCTTCGGTCCCCTGGTGGAGCGCGCCGCCGAGCTGGGGATCCGCATGGGGCTCTGGTGCGGACCGGACGGCTTCGGCGACACCCCGGAGGAGGAGAAAAAGCGCTTTGACTTCCTGCTGGAGCTCTGCCGCCGGTATCACTTCGCCCTTTTCAAGATCGACAGCGCCTGCGGGGGACTGCGGCCGGAAAAGGCTCCCGTCTACGGCGCCCTGCTCCGGGAATGCCGGAAGTACTGCCCGGATCTGGTGGTGCTGAGTCACCGGCTCGCGCTGTACGACGCGGAAAAGTACGTCACCACCTACCTCTGGCAGGGCGTGGAGACCTACGTGGACGTCCACAGCGCCAACCGCGAGACCTGCATGCACCACCGGGGCTTCATTTTCAAGCGGGGACTTCCCGACGGACTGGACCGGCTGGCGGAAGATCACGGGGTCTGCATTTCCTCCTCCGTGGCGTATTTCGAGGACGATCTGATCTATCAGGCCTTCGGGCGGTCCATGATCATGGCGCCGGAGATCTACGCCAATCCCTGGCTCATGCGGGACGACGAATTTCCGAAGCTGGCGAGGATCTACAACCTGCACAGGGCCGCCGCGCCGATCCTGGTGGAGGGCATGGTCCTGCCGGAATCCTACGGGGACAACGCCGTCTCCCGGGGCACGCCGGATCACCGTTTCCTCGCCACCGGGCACCTCGGCTGGACGCCCGTGTCCGTCCGCATCCGGCTCGATGAAGAGATCGGTCTGGAAAAACAGGGGGAAAAGATCGCCCTGATCCAGCGCCACCCCACAGAGACGCTTATCGGGCTTTATGACTACGGTGACACCGTCGAGGTCACCCTGATGCCCCACCGGGCGCACCTCTTTGAGATCGCCCCCCTCACCGAGGCGTACCCCGTTCTGGAGAACTGCGAATACGAAATGATCCGGGAGGACAAGGACGGCCGCCCGATCGAGGTGAAAATGCTCTTCTGCGGCGGCGGCACGGTCACGCTGCTCGACCACGGCGTCCGCTCCGTCTTCGGCGATTTCTCAGCCCGGGACGAGCGGGATTTCGCCCCCCGGTACCTCGGCGCGCTGTCTCCTTCTGCGGATCCCGGACTTTCGGACCGTGCGGAGGAGCTCTACGAGGCGGCGCAGTTTACCGTTGACAACGACGCGCTGGAGAGACGGGAGCAAAAGAGAGCCGGTGAATCCGCCGTTCCCGAGGTGCGGGCCGCGCGGGAGGCTTTCTTCTCCCAGGCGGCCTACCGTTTCCGGGGATGCGACAGCGGAGCGGCCTTTGACGGAGATCCCGACACCTTCTTCGACGGCTGGTCCAGATTCTATTTCGGCGGACAGCGGATCGGCGGGGGATGCCTGCGGGTGGATTTCGGAGAAGCATTTGAAGCTGACGAGATCCGGATTCTGTGCTTCGACGCGGACGAGCCCATCCGGGAAGTACCGAAGCAGCTTCTGCCCGAAAAAGGCTCCGTTTCCGCCGATCTGAAGCAGTGGCGGGAGACGGGGGCGGCCGATGTGTCCGTGCAGCGGGAATGCAGTGACGGCGTTCTGCTGGACGGCGTTTACCGGGTTGACACGATCCCAGGCCGCATGCTGGAGGTCTCGTATAAGCTCCCGGTGGGGACCGGAGTCCGCTATTTCCGCCTGCCCTGCCCCATGGACCGCATCCACGCCATCCGGCTGCTGAAGGACGGGCGGGAGATCGCGCTGAAGGCTCCCCGGGCCAACAACCTGCAGGCTCCCTATGACGCGCGCCGTCCGGTGGGCTTCCTTGAGACGGAGGCCGCGCTGCCCGGGGTGCGGGATGGGGATTATCTGGCGGTGGCGGTCAACGGCGTCCACGGCGAGGAGGGCGTATACTGCACGGCGGAGATCGACGGCGTTCCCGTGGGATTCCCCGACCGGGCTCCGGCCTACCGCGCCAACATGTGGGAGTACGTCGTCACCCACGCGGACCGCAATTATACCTACTATCTGCCGCTGACGGAGAAGTGCTCCGGAAAAACAGTAAAAATCCGCCTGCTGCTCTGCGACAAAAGTGTCAGTGCGGAGGACCTGCGCTGTGACGTCTGGCTCTGCCCGCGGCACTGAGGCTGGATCCCCGGAGAATGGGAATTGCGATATACGATATCTGAAACAGGAGGCAAATCATGCGCGAACTGGACATGATCGCCGCGCTGTCCGACGCCTTCGGACCGTCCGGCTTTGAGGACGATGCGGTGGCCGCCGCGCGCTCGTTCGTGCCGGAGGGTTATTCCACTGAGGAGGACAGTCTGCGGAATCTCTATATCAGCCGTCCGGCGGAGGAGAATCTGCCCGTTGTCATGCTGGACGCCCATTCGGACGAGGTGGGCTTCATGGTGCAGGCCATCCGTCCGGACGGGACCCTGAAGTTCATCCCCCTGGGCGGCTGGACGGCGGCCAACATCCAGGCCCACAGGGTGAAGGTCCGGGCGCGGGATGGACGGCTTATCACGGGCATCACCGGATCGAAGCCGCCCCATTTCCTCACAGAGGCCGAAAAAAACAAAGCCCCCGACGTGGGAGCCATGTGGATCGACGCGGGAGCATCCGATATGGCCGAGGCAAGGGACGTGTTCGGGATCAGGCCGGGCGCGCCGGTGGCTCCGGACGTGCGGTTTGAATACGACGCGGCTCATGATCTCATGATCGGCAAGGCCTTTGACAATCGGCTGGGCTGCGCGGCAGTCCTCTCCACCCTGGGGATGCTCTCCGGTGAGAAGCTCCGCGTCAACCCCGTCGGCGCTATTGCTGCCCAGGAGGAGGTCGGCACGAGGGGCGCATCCGTCACCTCCCGCCGGGTGAAGCCGCAGCTGGCCATCGTATTCGAGGGATCCCCCGCCGACGACCGGGGAACCGAGTCCTGGATGATCCAGACCGCCGTTCACAGGGGGCCTATGCTGCGCCACATCGACGCCAGGATGATCACCAACCCTCGTTTCCAGCGGTGGTCCCTGGATCTGGCCGATACGCTGGGGATCCCCGTACAGGAGGCCGTGCGGACGGGAGGCTCCACCAACGGCGCGCCCATTCATCTGGCGGAGGAGGGCATCCCCTGCATCGTGATCGGCTTCCCGGTGCGATACGCCCACACCCACTACGGCATGGCCTCTCTCGAGGATTTCCGTAACGGCGTGCGTCTGGCGGCGGAGATCCTCCGTCGGCTGGATCGGGAGACCATCGCCGGATTCTGATCCCGTTATTCCTGTGCCGTTCTGCATTTAACCGAAAAAATCCGCGTCAGCCTGCGGGGTTTGCCCTGACTGACGCGGATTATTGTTTTGTCCCAATCGAGGAGAAACCGACTCTCAATTCTGCCGCTTTTTCTCCGCCATCCGGAGCCATCCCAGGGTCTGCTTCAGCTGCTCCTCCTTCGGGATCCCGGCCAGGCGGAGCTTGTGGGCATAGGCCAGAGCCTCGCTGAAGAGAGGTCCCGGCTCGAGGCCCGCCTCCACCAGATCCCGCCCCATGACGCAGGGCTCGGCCATTCTCTCCCGGAAGATCCGGAGCATTTCGGAGAGCTTGTCCCCGATCTCCGCGTATCCGACGGCCAGAGCATCCCTGTCCGTATCCGCCCCGACCCGGCCCATGTGATCGGCCCGCGCCAGAAGGAGCAGGTCCTCCGGGCACACGGACTGATCGAACAGCTTCATATAGGCCTTGTCGTGAGAGTCGTTCATGACCAGCTGATTCGGCGTCATGTGCAGCTCAGTCATGTTCAGCACGTACTTCGTCAGCCTGACCTCCTGGGTGATCCGGCGGAGGAAGCGCTGCACCAGGGGAAGTCCGTCCCGCTCGTGGCCGTAGGCGTGGTGATCCGTTCCCTCCATATCCGTGGAGACCGCCTTGCCGAAGTCGTGACAGAGGGCGGAGAGCATGAAGGCAAGCGGCTCGGACGCCCCTTCCCGCAGCCCGGCCGCCTCGTCCAGCACCTGCATGGTGTGAACCCAGACGTCTCCCTCGGGGTGAAAGCGGCTGTTCTGGGGGACGCCGATCAGATCCCGCACCTCCGGGAACCACACGGACAGCTGATCCATCTTCCGAAGCTCCTCAAAGAAGACGGAGGGCTTCCCCGCTTTGCGCAGCGCCTTTTCCAGCTCCATCATGACACGTTCTCCCGGCAGGGCGGCGGTATCCATGGAGGCAGCCAGAGCGGTTGTCTCCTCCGC
>CACWLT010000124.1 GCA_902761695.1 uncultured Ruminococcus sp. | reverse complement strand
GGCGGGAACCTCCCTTATATTTATACTATCCGCAGTATAACACGGATCCCGGGGAAAATCAAGTTTTTTCAGCACAACGGACAATTATTCAGGGCCAATTCATGATTTTTTCTTGCTCTTTCCCTTGAAGAATGGTATAATGATAAAAACGCGTATTGTGTGAGGAGAACTTCCCATGAAGAACAGAACCGTCTCCCTTGCGCTGGCCCTGCTGACCGCCTTCGCGCCCGCCGCGGCCTGCGTTCCGGAGGGGATCCGGGAAGCGTCCGCGGTTTATGCGGCGGAGGATATTCAGCTCACTGCGGCAGAGGTCGCGCTGCCCGCGTATCCCCGCGCCGGAGAAACGCCCGATCCCGCTGGATGCACCGTGACGGCGGGACGACTCGAGAGCGTAAGGTGGATCGACATGGCGGAGAAGCGGGAGCTCACGGCGGCCGATCCCTTCAAGGAGGGGCACGTCTGCTCCTTTTCTGCCTACATTCTGGCTCCTGACGGCGCCGTGTGGGCTTCCACCCCCGACGGACGGCCCTCCGTGAAGGTCACCTGCCGGGCGGGGGATCGGACGTACGACGCGCTCTCCGTTATTTTCAACCAGAATCCCGACGGGTCCGTGACGCTGCTGGCGGTCTTTACCTTTACGGTGGCCGGCGCGGAAGGCGAGGAAAAGCCCGGGGACGGGGAGAATCCGGGAACGCCCTCGGAGCCTGAGCAGCCCGGGGAGCCCGCCGGTCCTGAGCAGCCCGGAGATCCGGGAAAAGAGGAAGAGGAAAAGCCCGTGGAAGGGAACACGGTGTCCTCCGTCATGGTGAAGGGGGCGCGGATTCCCGTCGAAGGGCAGAAAATGCAGATCACCGGCTTCGACGCCTCGCCC
Organism: uncultured Ruminococcus sp.; assembly: GCA_902761695.1. Taxonomy (GTDB): domain Bacteria; phylum Bacillota; class Clostridia; order Oscillospirales; family CAG-272; genus UMGS1696. The sequence continues at coordinate 6,667 of CACWLT010000124.1, read as the reverse complement.
TGCACGGTGCGGGACGCGGGCTGGTACAACGTCACCGACAACGCGGCCATGGAGCCCGGGGAGACCTTCATCGCGGGAAAGGACTACTGCGTATCGCTGTTCCTTCTGCCGCCGGAGGGGAAGAGCTGGGCTCCCGACGCGAGGGTGCGCCTGACCCTGATGGACGGGGAGGAGGTCACACCAGCCCGCTCCTTCATTCAGATGGGGGGAGACGGCGTGGTGGTGCTGATCGGCGATTTCATCCTGACGGCGGTGACGGAGGAGGAAGCGGCGGAGCGGGAGGCCAACGCGGTCCCCGAACCTCCCGCTGAGAATCCGCCAGCGGAAAATCCTCCTGCGGAAAATCCGCCGACGGACAATCCGCCCGCCGGGGAGGACAGCTTATTTGCCGAAGAGCCTTCCGATCTGACGGCGGCGGTGGGATACACGGTGGTGTTCCGGGCCGCGCTGAAAACGAACGAGGAGGGCTGGACCTGCCGGTGGATCGCGGTGAACGGGGAGGAGATCATTCCCCTGTCTGACGGGGCTTTCGGGTACGGGTCCACCCTGTACGGGACGGAGACCGGCGTTCTCACGCTGGCGGGCGCTGCCAGGGAGATGAACGGCGTGCGTTTCGCCTGCGTCTTCATCGGGCCGGACGGCGAGACGGTCAGCACGCGGCACGCCCGGCTGTCGGTCCAGGATCCGGACGCGCCTCCGCTCTTCTATGACACGGCGAAGACCGCCTGGTACTATCCCAGTGTGGAGCGGGCCGTGGAGCTGGGGCTCATGAACGGGCGCGGCGGCGGTCTCTACGAGCCGGACGGAACGGTCACATTTGCGGAGGCGGTGAAGCTGGCGGCGGTGATCCGGGAGCTTTACGAGACGGGTTCCGTCACGCTGAAGAACGGGGATCCCTGGTACGCGACGTATGTGGACTACGCGGACGCCATGGGGATTCTGACGGACGGGGAGGCCTGGGGCATGATCTCCGCCGGGGAGGTATACGCGCGGGCCAACGAACCCGTCACCCGGTCGGAGTTTGCCTGGATTTTCTCCCGTGCTCTGCCGAAGGAGGCTCTGGCGGTGGTGAACGACATTCCGGAGGGCTCCATCCCGGATCTCTATCCGGACGGCGGGGAGGTCAACGTTTCCCCCGAGCGGCAGAACGCGGTCTACGCCCTGTACCGGGCCGGGATCCTCAACGGCAGCGACGCTTACGGCACCTTCCGTCCCTGGGCGGAGATCAGGCGGTCCGAGGTGGCGGCCATCGCGGTGCGGATGTGCGAGCCCGGGGAACGGGTCGGCGCGCCGGAGAAGATCGGCCGGAACGGCGTGATCACGGAAAACGAAGGATAAAGCCCCGGGCGATCCGGGCTGGGATACAAACGGGACGGGCGGCGCATCGGACGGTTCTCTGAGCGGCTCTCCCGGTGACAGAAAGGTTTCTTGACTATGAAAAAAATTGCGGCGGTTCTGCTTCTCTTATCGCTTCTCATCACGGCGGCGTCCTGCGGGAAGGAGGCGGCGGCAAACGGTTCCGGTGACGGGGCTGGTTCCGCTCCGGCGCAGGCCGATAACGGCGGCTCCTCAGGGGACGAGGCGAGCGGAAATACCGTTGATTCCGACGCGCTGGTGCGGGGGATCTGCGAAAAATACGCGCTGACGGACGGGTTCATCTTCACCTCCGCCTCCACGGAGCTGGGAGAATATCTGGACGAGGATCTGATCCAGTCCTACTACGGGGACGCCACGGACGCGCCGGACTTCTCGAAGGTGGCGGACTACTGCCTCTACGTGGACGAGAGCGATCCGGACATTATCATCGACGTAGGCGTTTTCCACATGGCGGATCCGTCCTACGCGGACACGCTGATGCAGTACCTGCAGGCCCGGATCGACGTGAAGATCGAGAACGGGGCGCGGTACACCAACATCGACGTGGCGACGCTGAAAAAGTCCGTGGTGGCGAAGACGAAGAACGGACAGTACGTCTACTATGTGGTCTCCTACTCCACGGCGGAGATCGTGAGCGACATCGAGGCCGCGCTGAAATAAGGCGGGTTTCTGCGGAAGGGTTTTCTGGTTTTCTGAGCGGATATGGTTTTTTCGTCTCTTATTTTCCTCTTCGCGTTTCTGCCGGTGACGCTGGTTTTGTACTACGTCATTCCCAACCGGAAGGCGCGGAATTGGGTGCTCTTTGTTCTGAGCCTGATTTTCTACGGATGGGGCGAGCCCGTCTACATCCTGGTCATGCTGGCGTCCATCACGTCGGCCTGGGCGTTCGGTTTTCCCATCGCGAAGTACCGGGAATCCGACAGAAAGCGGGCGCGGGTCTGGATGGCCCTGTCCCTGTGTTGCAATCTGACGGCGCTGCTGTTTTTCAAGTACGCCAACTTTTTCATCGGGAACCTGCGGCTGCTTCCGTTTCTCACGGAGCGGCTCTCGCCCATCGAGGGGCTGACGCTGCCCATCGGGATCTCGTTCTACACCTTTCAGATCATGTCCTACACCATCGATCTGTACCGGGGGGAGACGGACGTGCAGCGGAACTACGTGGCCTTCGGTGCTTACGTGACCCTGTTCCCCCAGCTTATCGCGGGTCCCATCGTGCGGTACCGGGACGTGGACGATCAGCTGACGGAGCGGAGGGAGACTTTGCCCCTGTTCTCCAGCGGCGTGCGGCGGTTCATCATCGGGCTGGGGAAGAAGGTCCTGATCGGGGACGCCTGCTCCCGGGTCTACGAATACGCCAGGGGGACGGCGCAGTTCCATCCCACGGCGGCGGCGGCCTGGATGGTGGTGATCTTCTACACGCTCCACATTTACTACGACTTCTCGGGCTACTCCGATATGGCCATAGGGCTGGGACGGATGTTCGGGTTCCGGTTCCTCGAGAACTTCAACTATCCCTACATTTCCTCCAGCATCACGGAGTTCTGGCGGCGGTGGCACATGTCCCTGGGCACCTGGTTCAAGGAATATGTCTACATCCCGCTGGGCGGCAACCGGGCGGGGCGGCTCAAGCAGTACCGGAACATCGCCATAGTCTGGTTTCTGACGGGCTTCTGGCACGGGGCCAGCTGGAATTTCGTCCTGTGGGGCGTTTACTTCGGAGTGCTGCTGATGCTGGAGAAGACTTTCCTGCTCAAGGTTCTGGAGAAGCTGCCCCGGGTATTCCGCCATCTTTACGCCCTGCTCTTCATCGGGTTCGGGTGGATCCTCTTTTCCTTCACGGATCTCAGGGCGGGGTGGGCCTGCTTCCTCTCCCTTTTCGGGGGCGGGGTCGAGGCCTTCTCCACGCCGGTGGTGGGGTATGAATTCCTCCGGGCGCTGCCGCTGCTGGCGGTTGCCGCGATTGGCGCGACGCCTCTGCCGAAGAGGATCTGGGACGGGCTCTGCGGCTGCGACTGGACGGCGGAGGGAGCCGTGGACGAGAAGGGGCGGGAGATCCCCGTATCCGACGCGCCGCTGGGACTCCGGGGAAAGATCTTCGGCGTTCTGACGACGGTTCTGTGCGCCGGGATCCTGCTCTGTGTGACGGCCTATCTGGTGGACTCCACCTTCTCGCCGTTTCTGTACTTTATCTTTTAGGAGGACGGCATGAAGAAAATCTGCAATCTGGCCACGGCCGTGCTCTTTTCGGTGGTCATCCTCTGTTTCTCGGCGGCCTTCGCGCTGCTGCCGGACAACGCCTTTTCCGACGAGGAGAACCGGGTGCTGGCCCAGTTCCCGGAATTCACCTGGGAGCGGCTGGCGGACGGGTCCTTCTCTGCGGAGATCAACGAATACTTTGCCGACCAGTTCCCGGCCCGGGATCTGCTGGTGGGCGTCAAGGGCGTCACCGAGACCCTCATGCTCCGCGGCGAGAACAACGGCGTTCTGCTGGGGCGGGACGGGCAGCTGGCGGTGCGCCGGTTCAAGGTCTACAAAAGCCGTCTCGAGCAGACGGACGACATGGATTACTACTACGAGGACACCCTGCGGCTGAACGTGGAAGGGATCAACGCCTGGGCCGCAGAGAACGGCATGGAGACTGTCACCGTTCTGCCGCCCCGGACCGTGGACATCGCGTCGTCGGCGTTCTCCTATCCGGATGAGATCACGCGGGCCATGCACGGGACGCTGGCTGAGGGATTCACGGACGAGGCGGGGTTCATCGACCTTCTGCCCCTGTTCCGGGAGAAATACGACGCCGGGGAATACGTCTTCCTCCGGACGGACCACCACTGGACCACCCTCGGCGCGTATTACGCCTACCGGGAGATCATGAAGGCTTTCGGCATGGAGGACGAGATCCTGCCCCCGGAAGCGTTTTCGACAGAAGAGGTTCCGGATTTCTACGGCACCACCTGGTCAAGAGCGGGATACAAGTTCGTGGGGCCGGATGTGCTGGAAATCTGGACGGCGGGGGACGAGGAGCGGTTTACGACAACCTGTCTCTCCGAGAAGATGGAGAAGGGGGAGGACGGCAAGCCGGTGAAGGCGCTTTCTGCCTACAGGAGCTTCTCCGGGTGGCTCGTGCGGGACTATCTGGAGGGGAAGGACAAATACGGGGCCTTCCTGGACGGGACGCACAACATACAGACGGTATTCCGGGACACGGAAGGAACGTCCGGGGAGAGGGAGCGGCTGCTCATTCTGAAGGACTCCTTCGCCAACACGCTGGTTCCGTTTCTGGCGCAGCACTTTGATCTGGTGATTCTCAACCTGGCGGGGGGGATCACGGACGCCTCCCGTTACGCGGAGGAGTTCGGGACGGAGCGCGCGCTCATCGTATACAACTGGGAAAATCTCATCACCAACACCAATCCGGCCAGTCTCCGGTAAATTTCTTCATGCGGCAGCAAACTAAGAGTTATGCTGCCGGGTTTCAGCCGCCGGAACCGAGTACGGCGCTGCCTTGCTGAGAAGGCATATCAATTCAGTCAACCGTTTGTTTGTTGGCGGAGCAATAAGAGGTACAGCGACATGATCAACGAAATCCTGAAAGCGGCGGCGGCTCTAATGGCGGCTGCGGCGATCCTTCCCGCTTCGGCAGGCTGCAACAAGGGCGGCATCTCCGTCAGCGAGGCCAGCTCCCTCATGAATCAGCTGGATCAGAGCGGGGCTATTTCCATCGAGGAGATCGAGGCGGAGGCGGAAGCGGCGGCGCAGGCTGCGGCGGACAAGAAGGCGGCGGAGCTGGCGGAAAAGGAAGCCCAGCGTCAGGCGGCGAAGGATGCACTGAACAACAAGAACAATCCGCCCGCCGCGCAGCCTCCCAAGGCGGAGGAGCCCCAGGTCGACAAATCCGGGCTGAAGATCTCCAATCCCGTGGAGGCGGTTCCTCTGGCCAATCCGGAGCTCTATTCGGCGGGACCCTTCGTTCCGGAGGTTTACGATCCGGCGGACACGCGGGAATTCAAGGTGCTGGGCGCGGCGTACTCCGACGATTTCTGGGCGGTGGTCTACGGCGAATGCAAGGTGGGGGCGATGGTGAGCGCGACGGTTTCCGACGGCGACACGGCCTACACGGTCCAGTCCGAGGGCGGCTGCTTCGCGCTGCGGGTCTGGGCTCCCCGGATCAACACGCGGCTCTATCTGACGGAATCCTACGACGGTCAGCAGATCGGGGACATCCACGTCTGGGACGGGCGGGTGATCACTTCGTCCTACGAGGAGGACCTGAACTGGAGCGTGCTGATCGGCGGCGGAAACCAGGGCTTCTACTACAAGATGATCCCGGACTTTGAGCACACGAATCTGCTCTCCGACAAGGAGAAGGAGAAGATCACGGAGAAGGTCCGGGGGAGAGTGGAAAAACTCGCCGAGATCGGGGACGGCTGCGAGCTGATTTACCTGCTGGCGCCGGCGTCCATGACCATCTATCCCGAGCTGGTGCCGGACACGGTGAACCACGCGGAAGGGGAGAGCCGGTACGATCAGGTCAAGGAGATCCTGACGGCGGCGGGAGGCACGGTCATCGATCTGCGGGACACCTTCAAGGCCCACAAGAACGACGCCCTGCCGCTCTATTACGACTACGACAGCCACTGGACGGAATACGGGGCGTACATCGCCTACGTACAGCTCTACGACTACATTTCCGACCGGTATCCAGCGGCGGCTCCCCGGAAGTTCAGCGAATTCACCTGGGACTGGGACTACTACACCCGCGGCGACATGCCCTGGTATTTCGACGTGGATCAGGGCGGGCTGGTTTATGAATACACCTTCAAGCGGAGCATGAACTTTGAGCTGCCGGACTGTCTGAAGGACAAGACGAACCGGTACAAGCTGAAGAACTCCGTTTCCTATCCGGCCTATATTGACGAGATCTCGGCTTCCGGCACCTACAAGACGGGGAACGCGGAGCTGCCGGACATCTACGTTTACCGCAACTCCTACGGGGCGGCTGTCTGGGATCTTCTGATCGAGCGGAGCAACAAGGCGGTATTCAACACGATGTTCTCCTACACGTTCAATCTGGCGCAGATCAAGCAGGCGGACCCGGACTATGTGATCTACGTGGTGACGGAGTGGGAGCTGAACAATATTTACGACAATTAAGGTAGGAAACCCTTCGGGTTTCCGGAATGATGCCCCTGCGCGGGGCGGGCGGCACGAGGGACACCATCTCATGGCCGATTGATTTGCAAGCAAATCGGTGCCCCTCGTGTGGGTCCCCCTTGGCCGAGGAGCATAA
>CACWLT010000123.1 GCA_902761695.1 uncultured Ruminococcus sp. | reverse complement strand
ACGACATCTTCTACGGCACCAACCGGGAGGTCCTGCTGGATCACGACTGAAAAAGGAGCGCGAGATGAAGAAAACCAGACTGGACGCCCTCCCGCCGGACTGTCCCGCGGAGATCGCGGAGCTGTTCGGGGACGCCCCGGTTTACGACAGCAGCTGCTCGGATGCCGCCCGCGTGTATTTCATCGACCGGAACGAGGGCTTTTTCCTCAAGCGCGCCCCGCTGGAAAATCTCCGGGAAGAGCAGGCCATGACCGCCGTTTTCGCCCGCCTTGGGCTTGGTCCGGAGGTGCTCTGTTATCGGCAGAACGAGTGGGACTGGATGCTGACCCGGCGGATCCCCGGCGAGGACGGCACCCATTATCTGGACCGACCGGCTCTTGAGCTCCACGACCGGGGTCTCGCCATGGCGGAGGGACTTCCCCTGCCGGACAGGTGTGCCGGGACCCTTTCAGGCGCGGAAAAAGGTCTTGCCGCCGGCGTATTTCAGGACTATCTCCACACAGACCGGTACGGCATCACGACGCCCGCCGACGCCGCCTCCGTCCTCGAGAACGCAAGGGGAGCCTTCCGCCCCTCCTGCCTCATCCACGGGGACGCCTGCCTGCCCAACGTCATGCTCCGGGAGGACCGCTTCTCCGGCTTCATCGACTGCGGCGCCGCCGGATTCGGGAACCGCCATTCCGATCTCTTCTGGACGGTGTGGTCCCTGGCCTTCAATCTGAAAACCGACGCCTGGGCCGACCGCTTTCTGGACGCCTACGGACGGGACGCGTATGACCCGGAAGAGATGCGCATGGCCGCGGCGGCGGAGGCCGTCATGGCCTGAACGGGAAGGAGAACATCATGCTCGCCAATACAGCGTACAGACTGAAAAACAGCCTCGGCCTCACCGTCGCCTATTTCGGCGGATCCATCACCGAGGGGGCCGGCGCGTCCTCCTATGAAGCCTGCTGGGCCGCGAAAACCACCGCACATCTCCGCGCCGCCTGTCCCGACTGCCCCGTCCGGCATGTACAGGCCGCCATCGGCGGGACGGATTCCACCCTGGGCGTCTGCCGCCTCGACCGGGACCTGCTGGCTCATCACCCGGACCTCGTGTTCTTCGAGTTTGCCGTCAACGACAGCGGCATGGACTTCCTGACGGCTCTGAAAAACGCCGAGGCCTGCTTCCGGCGGATCCGGACGGCCGATCCCGCGACGGACATCGTGACCGTCTACACCGTGACAAAATCCCTGTCGGATCAGGCGGCGGAGGGGGACGTCCGTCCCGCGAAGAATGCCCACGCCGCCGTGTCCCATCTGTATGGGATTCCCCAGATCGACATGGGGGAGGCCCTCCGCGCCCGGATCCTGACGGAGGGGAACGACTGGCTGAAATACACCACGGACACCGTCCACCCGAACGACGCTGGCTATGAAATCTGCGCCTCCGTGGTCCGGGGGAAGCTGGACGAATGGCTGAACCGCACCCCGGACCGCCTGACGCCCCATGTTTTGCCGTCCCCCCTGATCCCCGAAGGCGAATCCCGCATGAACGCCCGCATGGCCGACTGCGCCGAGGCCGTCCGGGACGAGAGCTGGACGCTCTGGGAAAAGCCGCTCTCCGGCCGCTATCCCCATTATATCGAATGCGCCAAGCCGGGCGGGGAGCTGACCTTCTCCTTCGACGGCCGCCGGATCGGTTTCTACTGGATGATGGCGAAGGACAGCGGCGACGCCCTCTGCTCCGTGGACGGCGGCGAATTCATCCCCGTCCGCTCCTGGGACCACTACTGCAGGAGCTTCAGCCGGGCCAATTCCGCCTGGTATCCCGCCGCGCTTGAAAATGGCCCCCATACCCTCCGCCTGCGCCTCTCCCCGGATAAGGCCGAAGAATCCGAGGGGACCGTCCTCCGCATCGGCGCTTTTCTCATCATGTAAACCGCAGCCCATTCTTTTTCAAAGGAGACCGCCATGGATTTCACTGTATCGAAAACCGGCGCGCCCGGCAATCCCGGAACCGTGGACAAGCCCTTTCCCACGTTGGAGCAAGCCCGCGACGCCGTCCGCGCTTTGATTCAAAACGGCCTGACGGAACCCGTGACCGTCCATGTGACCGGGGGCGAATACCGCACCGCCGGTCTGACGCTGGACGAGCGGGATTCCGGCACCGCCGCCTGTCCCGTGATCTGGCAGGGAGAGGGCGAGGTGATCCTCAACGGCGGCCTGTCCCTGGATCCAGCGTCCTTCGTCCCGCTGACGGCGGAGGAAAAGGCGCGGCTCCACGGAGAGGCCCCGGATCACGTTCTCCGCTGCGACCTCACGGCTCTCGGCCTGACCCGGGAGGACTGGGGCGAGCTCTGCGCCATCGGCTCTTATCATACCGGGGACAGATACGACGGCGCGGTGCTGTCCCCCATGTGGTGCGAGCTGTTCGTGGACAACGTCCGGCAGGAAATCGCAAGGTATCCGAACGAGGGCTTCCTCTTCACCGGCGATCCGGTCCGTGAGGGCGCGGGACTGGAGACCTCGGGGAGGAAAAAGCTTACCGCCGGGGAATGGGCGAAGGTCCGCAACCCCGTCTCCGACATCTATACGATCGATCAGGACACCGCCCGCCGCGCCGCCGGATGGAAGTCTCTCGACGGTGTCTGGGTGTTCGGCTACCCCATGTACGGCTGGGCGGATATGTCCTCCCCCGTCCGCTCCGTGGATCCGGAGACCTGCCAAATGGAGACCGCCTGGGTGTCCCTCTACGGCATGAAGCCCCACGCCCCCTATTATTTCTACAACGTCTTCGAGGAGCTGGATTCCCCCGGCGAGTGGTATCTGGACCGGGAGCGCGGCCTCCTCTACCTCTGGCCCGCCGTGCCCATGGAGAGCACCCGGATCAACCTCTCCCTGCTCACCGGGAGCCTGCTCACCGTGAAAAACGCATCCCATCTCACCTTCCGGAACCTGACCTTCACCGGCACCCGGGGCGACGCGCTGAACCTCTCCGGCTCCGATCTGACCGTGGAGAGCTGCTCTGTCCGCAACGTGGCGGGCTGGGCGATCCTTTTGACCGGGGATAACTGCGCCGTCCGGAACTGCGAGATCGAGCGGACGGGGAAGGGCGGCATCGACGTGCGGGGCGGGGACCGGGCGACGCTCACTCCCTCCGGCCATGTGATCGAGAACAACCACATCCACCACATCGCCGAGATCTTCCGCACCTATAATCCAGCCATCCTGGTGGGCGGCGTCGGCACCGTGGTCCGGCACAACGAGCTCCACGACTCCGCCCATGTGGCCATCCTTTTCGGCGGTAACAACCACGTTATGGAGTACAACGAGATCTACGAGGTCTGCAAGATCGCCGACGACTCCTCCGCCATCTACGCGGGCCGGGACTACACCTGCTCCGGCACCGTCGTCCGGTATAACTTCTTCCACGACATGAGGAGCGACGCGGACAGCCACATCGGCATCTTCGGCATGTACTGCGACGACAATCTGGGAGAGTGCACCATCGAGCACAACGTCTTCCTCCGGTGTCAGTCCGCCCTCCTGCTCCACGGCGGCCACGATATGATCTTCCGGGGCAACCTGATCATGGACGCCTGTCCCAAATCCGTCTATTCCATCCGCTTCCACGCCTACGGCTACTGGGACGACCTGCTCCCCGGCGGCACCCATGAGGCGGGCCTGAACCGGGTCCCGTGGCAGTCGGAGATATGGCGGAAAGCCTATCCCCATCTCCGGGAGTACCTGACCTGGGATCCCCAGACGGAGCAGCGGTATCCCCACTTTTGCGACCTCTCCTCCAACGCCATCGTCCGCCACAAGCCCGTGGACGTGAACTTCACCTGGTCCGATCCCCGCTTTCATAACCGCATGGAGCACAACCTGATCCTGGACGAGCCGCCGGAGGGATCCCTCGCCGCCCTCTGCGAAACCGTCTTCCCGGCCATGATCCCGGGATTTGATCCCATCCCCTTCGACCGCATCGGCCGGAACAAAGAATAACATACCCATCCCACACAGGAGGCAACCATGAAAATCAGCGACATCGACAAAAACCTGGCGGTGGAGAACACCACGGGTCTCGACAACATCGTATGGCTGGACGTAAAGGACGCGCCCTTTACCATCCACGGCCTCTGGCAGACCGAAAAGGGAAAGCCCTTTCTCCGCATGCCCGAGGACATCGCCGCGAAAACCTCGGACGGCGTCCGCTGGCTGAACACCAACACAGCCGGAGGCCGGATCCGCTTCCGCACAGACTCCCCCTGGATCGCCCTTAAGGCCGTCATGCCCGACAATGCCACCATGCCCCATATCACAATGCTGGGCCAGTCCGGCTTCGACCTCTATAAGTCCGACGGCGGCCTGTACGAATACGCGGGCTCCTTCATGCCCGGCAACCGGCATCACGGCTACGACACCTGGAAGCCCACCGACGGCCGCTTCCACACCTATACCGTCAATATGCCCCTGTACGACCCCGTGGAGGAGGTCTATATCGGCCTCGCGAAGGACGCCCAGATCGAAGCCCCGGAGCCCTATGCCCTGGAGAAGCCCGTCCTCTATTACGGCTCCTCCATCACCCAGGGCGGGTGCGCCTCCCGACCCGGCAACGCCTATCAGGCCATGATCTCCCGCCGTCTGGACGCGGATTTCATCAACCTGGGCTTCTCCGGAAGCGCCCGCGCGGAGACCGTCATCTGCGAATATATGGCTTCCCTCGACGTTTCCGTGTTCGTCTGCGACTACGACCACAACGCCCCGAACGCCGACCATCTGGAAGCCACCCATAAGCCCCTTTACGACATCTATAGGAAAGCCAACCCGGATACCCCCATCGTCTTCGTCACAAAGCCCGACTTCCACCCGGGCACCGAGGACGTCCGCCGCCGGGAGATCGTGCTGGCCACTTACCACGCCGCCCTTGCCGCCGGGGATAAAAAGGTCTCCTTCGTGGACGGTGCAAGGCTCTTTGAGGGGCCCTTCGCCGATTCCTGCACCGTGGACGGCTGCCACCCCAACGACCTGGGCTTCTTCCGCATTTCCGAAAAGATCGGCGACGCCGTGGAAGCCGCGCTGAAAGGCTGATCCCGTCCCGAAACAGGGCAGAGCTCCGTAAATACAGAACTGCGGTCCCGGAGTTTTCACCGGCAGACCGCAGTCCTTTTTATTCAGTTCCGAACTTACGATTTTCTCATCTCCGCCTCGATGTCCTCGATGGTCCGGGGCACGTTCACGCCCAGATTCTCGCAGCCGTCGGGGGTGACCAGGCAGTTGTCCTCCACGCGGAAGCCGATGCCCCACTCCTCACAGTAGACCCCGATGTCCACGCAGAACACCATGCCCGGGGCCACCTTCTCCGGCCGGATCACGATGTCGTGGGTGTCGAAGCCCACGTGATGGGACCCGCCGTGCCACATGAGCTTTCCGATGTTCTCGAATTTGTCCACCAGCCCGTAGTCGTGCAGGTATTCGTAGCAGAACCGCTTCGCCTCCCTGTCTACCTCCTCCATGGGATAGCCCGGCTTGATAAGCCCGAAGAGATGCTGGGATGTGGCGTAGACCGCCTCGTAGATCTTCCGCTGCCTCTCATTGAATTTACCGTTCAGCGGGAAGCCCCGGGAGATGTCGCAGCCCACGAAGTCATAGCATGCCCCCACGTCGCAGAGCACCATGTCCCCGTCGTGCGCCGTCCCCTGATAGGAGTAGTAGTGGATGCAGAAATTGTTCTCGCCGGCTGAGATGATGGAGGGGAAGCCGGGCTCCAGACAGCCGTTCTTCACCAGCGCGTTGTCGTAGAGCATCTTGATCTCGTATTCCTTCATGCCGTCCTTCACGCCCCGCATCATGGCCCTGATGCCCTCGCCGGTGATCCGCACGGCCTCCCGCATGGCGTCGATTTCGCAGTCCGCCTTGATGGTCCGCAGCCCCGCCAGGATCGGACGGCTGTTCTCCACCTTCAGCCAGGGGAACTGCTCCTTGATGGCGGCGGAGAACCGGTGCGCCTCCGTATAGTCCCGCACGTCCCGGGTCTCGTCGATGTCGAGATAGACAGTCTTCACGTCCTCCAGCGCCTTCGCGAAATAGGGCTCAAAGTCCGCCGTGTACCCGATGTCCGCGATGCCGGAGAGGGATTGCGCCTCGTCCGCCTTGGTCCGCCGCCCCGTCCATCTCTCCTTCAGAAGATCTGCGGGCAGAAGGAAGAGCTTTTCCTCGTATCCGCCCCCGGTCTTCTTCACGGCGAGAATCAGCCCCGCGTCCCGGGCAATCCCCGTCAGATAGACAAAGTTCCGGTCGGCGAAGAAGGGATAGTCCTCGTCCGCCCTCTTCCGGGGAGCAAAGCCCGAGAAGAACAGCGCCAGAGCTCCCTCCTCCATTCCCTCCGTCAGTCTCCTCCGGTTGTTCTGATAGAATTCCGCTTTCATATAAATGTCCTTTCGTCACGGATCGTCCGATCCCGTTGTTATCCAATCCGTTATTATACCATGCCGGGCGGAAAATGTAAAGGGACCGGGCAAAAAAGATCCCCCCCGTTGCAATCCTCCCCGTTTTCTGCTATAATCGGAATCAAAGAACCGCCATTCAAAAGGAGCCCTCCGCCATGACCGCACCCGGCCGCTATGTTTCCCTGAACGCCATCCGCCTCCGTCCCTCCCGCTTCGCCGAGAATATGTCCCGCGACCTCGCTTACCTGAAAAAGCTGGACCCCGACCGCATGCTTTATAACTTCCGCAAGACCTTCGGCATACCCACCGACGCGGAACCCCTTTACGGCTGGGACGAGGAAACCGGACTTCTCCGGGGCCATTCCACGGGCCATTTTCTCTCCGCCCTCTCCATCGCCGTCACCGCCACGGGGGATCCGGAGCTGAAGGAAAAGCTGGCCTATATGGTTCATGAGCTCCGTACGCTCCAGCTTCTGTCCTGCGGCCGCGCCCGGGATTTCGCCACCGCCTGCACCCCCGATGATTGCCCCCAGGAGAAGTGGAGCCGGGATCCCGCCGTCTGGGGCGAGGGCTTCCTCTCCGCCTATTCTCCCGACCAGTTCGCCCTGCTGGAGCAGTTCACCCCTTACGCGAAAATCTGGGCTCCCTATTACACCCTCCACAAAATCACCGCCGGCCTCATCGAAGCGTATGAGCGCACCGGAAACGAAGAGGCTCTGAGCTGCGCCCGCGGGATCGCCGACTGGGTGTACGACCGCCTCTCCCCTCTGACCCCGGAACACCGGCGGAAGATGTGGAGCCTCTACATCGCTGGCGAATACGGCGGCATGAACGAATCCATGGCCCGCCTCGCCCTCATCACCGGGGAGGGAAAGTACCTGGACTGCGCGAAGCTCTTCGACAACGAAAACATCTTCCCGGGCCTGGCCGAGGGGGAGGACACCTTCCATAACCTCCACGCCAACCAGCATATCCCCCAGATCATGGGCGCCATGCTGGAATACGAGGCTTCGGGGGAGAACCGCTATCACCGTGCCGCCAAATCCTTCCTGTCCCACGTGCTGGCCCATCATATGTACGTCATCGGCGGCGTCGGCCAGGGGGAGTGCTTCCGGGAGCCGGATTCCCTGGCAAGATACATCAAAGAGGGCACCAACTGCGAGACCTGCGCCGCCTATAACCTTTTGAAGCTGGCCCGGGAGCTCTACGCCTTCGACCCGGAGAACGCCGCCCTCATGGATTATTATGAGCGCGCCATGCTCAACCAGATCCTCGCCTCCCAGAACCCGAACGGAAACGAGCACGAGACCAACGCCGTCACCTACATGCTCCCCATCGGCCCCGGGGCGGAGAAGGAGTATTCCAACGACTGGTGGGCCTTCACCTGCTGCCACGGCACCGGCATGGAGAACCACGTCAAATACCCGGACGCCCAGCTTTTCCGCACTGCCGGCACCCTGTACCTGAATCAGTACCTCCCCGCCGTCATTGAGGAGGAAGGCCTC
>CACWLT010000122.1 GCA_902761695.1 uncultured Ruminococcus sp. | reverse complement strand
ACCTCGGGAATTTTGCCACTATATAATCAAGACTCGGTTCTGTCGACGCCAGTCCGCCCGCGACTTCGATCTCATCGAGGCGAACGAGGCCTTTGCCGTCACGACCTGGTGCGAGCATCCGGAGGCGGCCTGGGAGGTGGTGAAGGCCTTCTGTGACGGGTCCACCTCGCGCCGACACGACGGGATCCCCGCCACAAGGACGCGGTTTGACGAGGCGGCGGAGGAGTATTACACCTACGAATTCGAGTTCTACTTCGACGGATCGGCCTCCTGGGGCACCATGGATCCGGACAATCCGCGGACGGAGGAGGATCTCGAGCAGCCCGGCATTCTGACGCACTTCACGAAGGAGGACGCCGACCGGATCCGCGCCGTACTGGACCGCCCCGCCGTGCTGCTTACGGACAGCATGAACGGGGAGCTGTCGGCCATTGTGAACGAGGAGCTGTCCGCGCTCTCCGCCGGGGTCAGCTCGCCGGAGGACTGCGCAAAGAAGATCCAGTCCCGGGCCTCGATCTGGCTGGCGGAGAATCGGTGAAGTTCAGGCTGAACTTCAAAAATTCAGCCTGAACTTCACGAAAAGGGGGATCGCCGACTGCGGTAGGCGGGATTTGGAAGCAAAGGCTGCGCCTTTGGGAACGATTTATGCCCTTGCGCCGCCTGTCCCGCGCAGGGACATATAATCCGGAACCCCGTAGGGTTTCCTACCTTACATGAAAAGACCGACGCGTGGTCTCCCGGATAGGAGATACGCGCCGGCTGTATTTTTGCGGGATCAGATGTTAACGAGGTTATCGAACATGTCGGCGTGGTCGCGGAGGGTCTTTTCACTGCCGACGGCGCAGAGGTAGCCCTGGGCGCAGATCTTGTCGAAGTAGTCGGCATAGCTGTGGAACTGCTCCTCGGTGATGGTAAGCATCTCCTCCCGCTCCTTCACCACGTCCTCGTAGGAGCGGCCGGAGATCCAGGCGTCGAAGGAACGGCCCGCCATGCCAGAGGGGGACATGGGTCTCTCATAGCCGGAGAAGGTGCCGATGATATACCGGGTCAGCTCCGCCTCGCTGAACTTCGCGTTCTTCACCCAGTCGCCGGTGCCCTTATAGACCTCGTCGGTCTCGGTGAGCTTCGGGTCGCGGTAGGAGGTGAACTGGACGTTGCCGGTGGAGCCGCCGAAGCCGCAGCCGCAGCCGTAGGCGCCGCCCTTGACGCGGATCTGCTGGTAGAGCCAGTCGGTATTGACCGCCGTCTTCACCACCTGCAGGGCGCCGTTATAGGGGAGTCCGTCGAAGCCCAGGTTGCCGACTCTGGCCACGTACTGGACCTGGGACGGGATCAAGATGCCCTCGTTCTTCTTCACGGGGACGTACTCCTCCTCCTCGCCCAGGGCTTCATGGTTCAGGTCACGGAGGCCTTCAGTGAACGCGGGGAGGGCTTCCGCCATTTTCGCCGTGCCCGCTTCGTCGGAGGCCAGGCTCAGAAGCAGCTTGTCCGGATTAAAGACGTACTCAGCCACGCGCTTCAGGTTAGCGGCGATTTCGTCCTTACGCTCGTCGAAGTTGTCGCAGAGATCCTTCAGGAAGAAGTAGAAGTCCAGTCCGCCGAGAGCCTGATCGTAGCAGTCGTATTTGGAGAAGTAGGAACGGGCGCGGGCGGCGGCCACGGAATTGCCGTTCGACATGATGCCCCGCTGCCGGTCGGACTTCATCTCCACAAGGATATTGCGGATCCGGGCGGCGTCGTCGAACTTCGAGGTGGCGGCGATCTCCAGCGCGGTCTTCAGGGCGAAGGGCACCTGATCGGCCAGGGACTTGAAGTGGATGGCGAACATGGGGCGGTAGTCGTCCAGGGTACCGAACTTCCGGGCGGTATAGGGCCAGAAGGACAGGCCGCCCAGGTTGAGCCGGATATCCACGGTCAGGCTGTCGTAGGTGTGCTCCGCGGTGTCCACCCGGGTGAGGACGTTGCCCAGCAGGCCGAGGTAGGGAACGTATTTGTGGGGGAGCTTGCCGATATCGAAATACAGGTGGCCATAGGTGATGCCGTTGGTATCCACGGGGTGGAAGACGGTATTCACGCCGCCCACTTCCCTCTCCTCATTGAAGAAGGGGACGGTATCCTTCGCGATGTCAGCGCGGCCCAGGGTGGGGATGCAGTTCAGCTCCTCCTCGGTGGGCTCATGGGACTGATACTCTCTGAGGAGGCGGGTCTCCTCCACCAGATGGTCGATCTCCTCTTTGCTGAGGGACGCCTTGTAGGCCGCCAGCTTTTCCCGGAGCGCCTCGTTCTTCTTGTCCACCAGGCCCTTTTCGGGGAGCAGGGACAGAAGGACGGAGTGATCGGACTCGAGGATGACCTTCTTCACCAGGTTCTCGTAGTAGCCGGTGCCGATGCGCTTTTTCAGCTCGGCGTAGTCGTCCAGCACGTGGAGGTAGGTGAAGGCGCCCTTTTCGTCGTAGAGCCAGGACTGGAGCATATCGGAGGCGATGTCAAGGCCTCTCGGATATCCGCCGTAATCGGCCTCGCGGAACCGGAACTCACGGATATTGAGGGCGGCGAGGATGGCCTTTTCGTTGAAGCCCTTCTCCACCTCGGCGCGGAGGGTGTCCATGATGACGGAATAGAAGCGGTCCAGATCCTCCTCCTTCGCGTTCTTGGCGATGACGGAGAAGGAATCCTCGATCATGTGGGAGTCATAGCCGCCGTAGACATCCTCGCCGATGCCGGCATCCAGCAGGGCCTGCTTCAGGGGAGCGCCGTCGTCGTTCAGCAGCACAGAGGACAGCACGTCCCAGGCTCTGCAGTCCAGCACGTCCAGATTGGAGCCGCCCAGCGCGCCGAAGGACAGGAAGGCCTTGCCCTCGGTCTCGTCGTTCACGCCCACGGAATACTTGGCTACGGCGCGGCGGGGTTCCTTTTCGCCGAAGCGGGGCTGGGGCGCGACCTCGGAATGGGGATCGATGGCGTCGAAGGCGGAGAGGTAGTTTTCGTCCATCCAGGCCAGCCGCTCGTCCATGTCGCAGTCGCCGTAGAGGAAGATATAGGAGTTGGAGGGGTGATAATGGCTGCGGTGGAAGTCCAGATAGTACTCCCGGGTCAGCTCGGGGATCACCTCGGGGTCGCCGCCGGAGTTGACGCCGTAGGTGGTATCGGGCAGGAGCACCTGATTGAGCTCGTCCCAGACGGTGCGGTCGGGGGAGGACATGGCGCCCTTCATCTCGGAGTACACCACGCCGTTGATGGTGATCTCGTCCTCGGGCTTCTCCAACTCGTAGTGCCAGCCCTCCTGCATGAAGATCTGGCGGTACTTATAGATATTGGGATAGAACACAGCGTCCATGTAGACGTGCATCAGGTTCTTGAAATCCTTCTGGTTGCAGGACGCCACGGGATACAGGGTCTTGTCCGGGTAGGTCATGGCGTTGAGGAAGGTATTGAGAGAACCCTTCGCCAGCTGCATGAAGGGGTCGCGGGAGGGGAAATGGTCCGATCCGCAGAGGACGGTGTGCTCGATGATATGGGGGACGCCGGTTGAGTTCTCCGGAGGGGTGCGGAAGGCGGCGCAGAAGAGCTTGTTCTGGTCGTCGTTGGCCATGACGGCAATCCGAGCCCCGGATTTCTTATGGCGGAGGATGATGCCGGCCGTGCGGATATCGTCCAGATATTCCTCGTACAGCAGCTCATAGGCGGCGTTGGGCTTCAGGTCCTTGTAGGAATGGATGTCAGACATAGGGCTTCCTTTCATGTATGTAAATTCAAAGGATATTATGGACTATTTTTATCGGTTTGTCAAGAGGATTTTATCATTACGGGACGTCCTGCGTTGCCTCCGTGCTTTCTGCGGCCGCGTCGGGGTCCGCAGACGGGTCGTAGCCCGCGGGGTATTCGAAGGTGAGGATGCGGCGGAGCAGCTCGGCGTTGGCGGCCTGGGCTTCCTCGGCCCTCTTCTTTCCGGTCAGGGCGGACATGGTGGGCACGGTGCGGACGGCGATGAGGGCGTCCTGCGGGAAGATCTGGGCGGCGTCGTAGAATTTGCAGAATTTCGTCTCCCAAAACCGCACGCCGTACTCATCCGCGACGGCGTCTCCCAGGGCGTCGAGGGCGTCCGGGTCGTCGGCGAAGAGGTCGGTCAGCTTCACAAAGCCCCCGGACCGGGCCACCTCCCGGTACTGGCTCTCGGAGAAGATACAGATCAGGGGATCGGCCCAGACCTGCTGGACGTACCGGTCGTTGGCGTGCTTGTTGGCCAGGCGGTCCACGGTCATGTCCTCGCCGTTTTCCTGACACCAGGCGATGTAGTCGTTCAGCTGGTCCTCCGTATAGAACACCACGTCGTTGAGCTGGACGTAGGTTTTCCCGTCCCCGTTGCGGTCCTCCGTCATGCTCTCGAGGATGTCGGTGAGCTTCTGGTTCTGGGTGGCGGTGATATACTTCGTGCCGGCGTAGAGCATGGTGATGTCGGGATCGGAATGGGCGGCGTACTGGCTGATGCCGGTGATGAGGATGAAGGCGAAGGCCGCGCCGATGATGACCTTCCACTTGTGGTGATACCAGAAGTCGGCCCAGAAGCTGCCCTTCGCCGCCTCGCCCTCATGGATGGAATCCGCCTGCTCCGCCCCGGTCATCCGCAGCCGCCGGGCCGCGTTGGACTCCGGTTCTTCCTCGGGGGTATTCTGCTTTTTCTCTTCGTCCGCCATGGAAATCCTCCGGTTCGGTCGCTTTCCTGTCTATTGTAGCAGACGGCGGTCTTCTTTGCAAGGGCAGATTGTAACGATTTCGGAAAGATTGGGACAAAGGCGCGCAGAGGATCGCGGCAGGGGGCGGATTTGTGCGTCTTTTTCTTGACTTCTCCGGGGAAACGGAGTATAATGCAGAGTGTACAGGTATGGGAAGGAGGGGTGACGATGGACAAGAGACGGGACGCTGTGACGATCGGTCTGGATTTCGGGACCCTCTCCGTCCGGGCTCTCTGCGTGCGGGTCTCCGACGGAGAAGAGCTGGGTGCGGCGACGGTTCCCTATGAACACGGGGTCATGGATGCCGTGCTCTGCGCGCCCTCGGGAGAGATCCCCCTGCCGCCGAACTGGGCGCTTCAGAGTCCGCAGGATTATCTGGAAGCCCTCTCCGCCGTGATCCCGGCCGCGCTGAAGACCGCCGGGGTATCTCCGGAACAGGTGATCGGCGTGGGCGTGGACTTCACCACCTGCACCCTGCTGCCCACCCGCGCGGACGGCTCCCCCCTCTGCCTCGAGGCGGAATTTGAGAACGAGCCCAACGCCTGGGTGAAGCTCTGGAAGCACCACGGCGCGCAGCGGTTCGCGGACCGGCTCAACGAGATCGCGGCGGAGCGGGGGGAGGACTGGCTGGTGCGCTACGGCGGCCGGGTGTCCTCGGAATGGATGTTCCCGAAGATCATGGAGACGCTGGAGGAGGCTCCGGCTGTCTACGAAGCGGCGGACGTCTTTCTGGACGCGGCGGACTGGATCGTCTGGCGGCTGACGGGAAATCTGACCCGGAACTCCTGCATCGCCGGTTATAAAGCCCTCTGGTGCGGCGGCTATCCGTCGAAGGAATTCTTCCGTGCGCTGGATCCGAGGCTCGGGAACGTGGTCTCGGAAAAGCTGCCGGGTCCTGTGGTTCCTGTTGGGACGCGGGCCGGTGTGCTTGACGAAGCCGGAGCGGCCTTGACGGGGCTCTGTCCGGGGACGGCGGTCTCTGCGGGACACACCGACGCGCATGTGGCCGCGCCTGCTCTGAAGATCGCGGAGCCCGGGCGGATGATGGCCCTCGTCGGCACCTCCACCACCCTGCTGGTCTCCTCGGAAAAGTATGTCCCCGTACCCGGCGTCTGCGGCATCGTGAAGGACGGGATTCTGCCGGGGCTCTGGGGCTACGAGGCGGGACTGGGCTGCGTGGGCGACGCCTTCGGGTGGTTCGCGGATAACTGCCTCTCCCCCGCCCTCCTCGATGAAGCCCGTGAGCGCGGACTGGCTCCCGTGGCCCTCCTGACGGAGAAGATCGGGGCAATGGAGCCCGGAGAGTGCGGCGTCATGGCCCTCAACTGGTGGAACGGCAACCGGAATCCGCTGGGAGACGGAGATCTCTCGGGGATGTTCGTGGGGATGAACCTGACGACCACCCCTGTCGACATGTTCCGGGCGCTGGTGGAGGCCACGGCCTTCGGGACCCGGCTCATCATCGAGAATCTCAGAGAGCACGGCGTCGCTGTGGACGAGTTCATGGCCTCGGGCGGGATCCCGCGGAAGGCCCCGTCCATCATGCAGATCTACGCGGACGTGCTGGGCATGGACGTGCGGATCGCGGGGACAAAGGAGGGTCCGGCCAGAGGCTCCGCCGTATACGCGGCCCTCGCGGCGGGAGCGGATACGGGTGGATACGACACCCTTTCCGAAGCCGCCTCCCATATGGGGACCGATCCCATCCGCACCTACACCCCCGACATGGCCCGTCACACCGTATACGATGCCCTCTACCGGGATTATCTCACCCTGATCGACTACTTCGGCCGGGGCGGAAACGATATCATGAAGCGGCTGCTGAACCTGAAGAGAAAGACCGTGCACGGCCGCAGTTGATTCCGCTTTCTATCGATCAACAATTCAATTTACTATAAAGGACAAAGCTATGTATCAGGACAAAAAAGTCGTCTTCTCCGGCGTGCAGCCCACCGGAGATCTGACCATCGGCAACTATCTGGGCGCAATCCGGAACTTCGCGGAGTTCTCCGACACCTACCACTGCTATTACTGCGTGGTGAACGAGCACGCCATCACAGTCCGTCAGGTGCCCGCCGAGCTGCGGAAGCGCACCTACAACATCCTGGCACTCTACATCGCCTGCGGCCTGGATCCCGAGAAGAACACCCTCTTCGTCCAGAGCCACGTCTCCGGTCACGCGGAGCTGGGCTGGATCCTGGACTGCTACACCATGTTCGGCGAGCTCTCCCGCATGACCCAGTTCAAGGACAAGAGCGCGAAGAACGCCGACAACATCAACGCCGGCCTCTTCACCTACCCCTCCCTCATGGCGGCGGACATCCTGCTCTATCAGACGGAGCTGGTGCCGGTGGGCGTGGACCAGAAGCAGCATCTGGAGCTCTCCCGGAACATCGCCGAGCGGTTCAATCAGGTCTACGGCGAGACCTTCGTGGTGCCGGAGCCCTTCATTCCGAAGGAGACCGCCAAGATCATGTCCCTGGCCGACCCGGAGAAGAAGATGTCCAAGTCCGACGAAAACGAAAACGCCACCGTGCGTATCCTGGACCCGAAGGACGTGATCATCCGCAAGTTCAAGCGGGCGGTGACCGACTCCGGCAGCGAGGTGCGCTACGCGGAGGACAAGCCCGGCGTCTCCAACCTGATCTCCATCTACGGGGCCTTCACCGGCAAGAGCATTGAGGAGACGGAGCGGGAGTTCGAGGGCAAGGGCTACGGCGACTTCAAGCTGGCGGTGGGCGAGGCCTGCGCGGATGCTCTGGCTCCGGTTCAGGCGGAATTCGCCCGTCTGTCCGCGGACAAGGCCTACCTCGAGGAGGTCATGGCCAAGGGCGCC
>CACWLT010000121.1:7610-11882 GCA_902761695.1 uncultured Ruminococcus sp. | reverse complement strand
TGATTGCATCCAAAGTATTCATTTCTTTACCTCCCGATCGTTTGTGTTCTTTTTTTGCGCTCCCGCCGTTGACAAAGCCCCCGCCCCACGGTATAATTTCTTCAGAAGACAAATTCAAGCGGATAAAGGAGTCCTGCCATGAAACCCTTCCGTTTCGCCGTCATGGGTGCCGGCGGCATCGCCAATAAATTCTGCGAGGCCGTGGACCTGATCCCGGACACCGAGGTCTGCGCCATCGCCTCCAAATCAAAGGAGCGCGCCGACCGCTTCGCCGAACGCCACAGCCTTCCCGCCGCCTACGACAGCTACGAGGACATGCTGCGCGAGGAGCGCCCGGACTGCGTCTATATCGCCGTCACCCACGACGCCCATTTCGCCCTCTGCATGCTCTGCCTGGACTATAAGACCCCCGTCCTCTGTGAGAAATCCATGTTCCAGAACGCCTGGGAAGCCGAAACCTTCTTCCGCCGTGCCGATGAGGTCGGCGTCTTCTCCATGGAGGCCATGTGGTCACGTTTCCTGCCCCCCGTCATGAAGGCAAGGGAGTGGATCGCCGAGGGCCGCGTCGGGAAGCCCGTCTTCGGGGAGATGTCCATCGGCTTCAGGGCCTCCCCGGATCCCGAGAACCGCATCAACAACCCGAAGCTGGGCGGCGGCGCGGCGCTGGATATCACGGTCTATTCCTACGATGTGCTCACCTGGGTGCTGAATAAGCCCGTCCTGCGCGCCTCCGTCGAAGCGACGAAGATGCAGACCGGCGTGGATGCCACGGACGCGGTCCTGCTCCGGTTTGCGGACGACGTCATCGGGGTCTGTCATTCCACCGTGGCCTGCTCTCCCGACGAGCGCCTCATCATCGAGGGCACCGAGGGCCGCGTCGTGCTCCCCCATTCCCACGTGGGCAACGAAGCCTTCCTCTGGCAGAACGGCCGCCTGACGGAGCATTTCATCGACAATAAAACCCAAAACGGTTTCACCTATGAGATCGAGGAAACCGTCCGCTGCGTCCGCGAGGGCCTGACCGAAAGCCCCGTCTGCCCCCACGCCATGACCCTGGAATTCGCCCGCCTCTGCGACAAAATCTTCGAGGCGGCGGAATAAAACAGGTCCTCATGCTGCCAAATCGGGATTTATCGGAGAGATGTGACATGGAATACTGGGATTATCCGAATGATAAGACAGGCTTGTTTGAACCAAGTGAGAAAAACTATTGCTGGTGTACCGGAAACAAGTATACCTATTTGTGCTCAAAGGAAGAATTTGATCAGATTGATCCGTGGAATGATTTACGGGAATTCGGCTGGGTGATCAGCAGCTATCTGCGCTATACTGTTGTTGAGCACGGCGAAGTCATATTCTGCAATCCGGAAACAGGGAACGATGATAAAGCAGGGCGTTTCGTCATTATCAGAGACGAGCCTTTTGCGTATACGATCCAGTCATGGGGAGAGCGGAAACTGATCAGCCATGAAGTTCGCAAAGATGAAGGCTTTGATGAAGCACTGCACCCAGTATATCTCGCCTCCCATAAGAAAGCATTAAGGAAAGCGGTGGAGCTGTCGATGAAAGATGGCTGCCGATATATTGTATGCAAGCAGTTGGGCAGTTATGACAGGCATTAAAAGTATAAAGGCAAATTTCCGTCTGCCGATATGTCCCCCTGAATAAACCCCGGCCGAACCCGCAGTATTTCCCTCCCCTGATCCCGCGCCCGCGCCGTCAGGGACCGTTTTGAAAGGAGCCCGCCAATGTCCGCATCCCCCTTTATAAAACCTCTCCACGGCGTCGGTCAGCCCCCTTTTGTCGGCGTCGATTTCTCCCGCATCGCCCGCTGGCTCACCCCCGCCGGCATCCCCTTCTCCCGCCTCCACGACGTGGGCGGAGCCTTCGGGAACAACCTCTTCGTGGATATCCCGAATATCTTCCGGGACTTCGACGCCGACCCCGCCGATCCCGCGTCCTATGACTTCACCTTCACCGATCTCCTGATGAAGGCCCTGACGGACGCCGGAGTGGAGCCCTTCTTCCGCCTGGGCGTCACCATCGAGAACTACGCCCGCTTCAAGGCCTACCGCATCCATCCCCCGAAGGATTTTACCAAGTGGGCGGAAATCTGCGCCGGGGTGGTCCGCCACTACAACGAGGGCTGGGCCGACGGCTTTCACTACAACATCCGCTATTGGGAGATCTGGAACGAGCCGGAAAACCACGTGGACCCGAAGCTGAACGAAATGTGGACCGGCACCGCCGAGCAGTACTATGAACTGTACAACACGGCGGCGAAGCGGCTGAAGGCTGAGTTCCCGGAGATCCGGGTGGGCGGCTATGCCTCCTGCGGCTTCTATGCCCTGAAAAACCCCGGGGATCCCCGCTCCGCCTACTTCCTCACCTTCTTCGACGGGTTCCTCGCCTATATCAAGGCCCACGGCTCCCCCCTGGACTTCTTCTCCTGGCATTCCTACGCCGGCATCGACGAGACCTCGTCCTTCGCCCGGTACGCACGGAAAAAGCTGGACGAGGCCGGATTCACCGCCTGCGAGACCACCTGCAACGAGTGGAATCCGTCCCATACCCTCCGGGGCACCTTCCTCCACGCAGCCCTCATCTGCGCCTGGATGCTCCGGATGCAGAACGAGCCCGTGGACTCCGCCATGTTCTACGACGCCCGCTTCGGCCTCTCCGTCTACGGCGGCCTCTTCGATCCCATGAAGGATGAAACCTACCCCGCCTACGACGCCTTTCTGGCCTTCAACGAGCTCTATAAGCGCGGACGCCAGCTGCCATACGAGACCGGCATCCCCGGCGTGTACGGCGTGATGGCGGAGGGAGATGAGGACCGCTGCCTGGTGCTGGCCAACCCCACGGACTACCCCGCACCCTTCAAAGCAGACGGGTGTGTGCTGTCCTGCCGCATGACCGGGGACGGACACCGCTTCGAGGAGATCCCGCTACCGGGCGCCGTGCCTCCCGCGTCCATTCTGTGCATCACACTGAAATAAAGGAGGCGGCCATGACCGAGAAGAGATCCCCCGACCGGCGGTATCTGGAGCTGCTGGCCCGGGATTACCCCGACGCGGAAGCCGCCGCCGCCGAGATCGTCCGCCTCTCCGCCCTGCGCTCCCTGCCCAAGGGGACGGAGTATTTCTTCAGCGACCTGCACGGGGAGTACGACTCCTTCTCCCGCCTGCTCCGCTCCGCCTCCGGCATGATTCGCGCCAAGATCGACCTGGTCTTTGAAAAGAGCCTGTCCTCCGCCGAGCGGTCCGCTTTGGCCGAGCTGATCTACGCCCCGGAGACCGTCCTCAAGGAGAAAAGACAGGCTGGGGCCATCGACGGGGAGTGGCGCTCCCTGACCCTCTACCGGCTGATCCAGGTGTCCGAGGCCGTCTCCGCCAAATACACCCGGGCGGAGGTCCGCAAGAAGATGCCCGCAGCCTTCCGCGCCATCTTCGACGAGCTTCTGAACGTCACCGACGACGTGGACCGGGAGTACTACTGGACGGAGCTCATCTCCTCCATCCTCTTCACCGACGTGGCGGACGAGTTCATCACGGCCCTCTGCGCCCTGATCCGCTCCCTCACCGTGGACCGCCTCCACATCATCGGGGATGTCTTCGACCGTGGCCCCCGCGCCGACCGGATCATGGACGAGCTCTCCGCCTTCGAGCACGTGGACTTTGAGTGGGGCAACCACGACGTGAGCTGGATGGGAGCCGCCGCCGGGAACGCCGCCCTCATCGCCAACGTGATCCGCATCGCTCTGAGCTACAACAGCTACGATGTGCTGGAGGACGGCTACGGGCTGAATCTCCGTCCCCTCTCCGTCTTCGCAGCCGACGTGTACCGGGACGACCCCTGCACCCTCTTCTATCCCCATACGCTGGATGACGTGGTCTACGACTCCGTGGAGCACTCCCTGACGGCGAAGATGCACAAGGCCGTCACCGTCATACAGCTCAAGCTGGAGGGCGCCCTTCTCCGCGACCACCCGGAATACGGCCTCGACAGCCGACGCCTCTTTGAAAAAACGGATTTCCGCGCCGGAGTCGTCACCGTGGACGGCCGGACCTGTCCCCTCCGCGACACCTGCTTCCCCACGGTGGACCCGGACGATCCCCTGCGGCTGACGGAGGGCGAGGCGGCGCTTGTGCGGATCCTCTCCTCCTCCTTCCGCCACAGCCAGAAGCTGAACAGCCATATCCGCCTGCTCTGCGCCAAGGGCTCCATGTACCGCGCGGCAAACGGCAACCTGCTCTACCACGGCTGCATCCC
>CACWLT010000121.1:0-7574 GCA_902761695.1 uncultured Ruminococcus sp. | reverse complement strand
CCGTGTCCGTTCCCGATCCGGAAACCGGGGGCACCCGCTCCCTCTCCGGCCGCGCGCTGCTGGACGCCCTGGACGATACGGTCCGCACCGCCTATTTCGCCCCCGCCGGATCCCCCGAGCAGACCGCCGCCCGGGATTATATGTGGTATCTCTGGTGCGGACCGGATTCCCCCCTCTACGGCAAGAACAAGAACGCCTTCTTCGAGCGCACCCTGCTGACGGACGAGGACGCCCGGACCGAGCGCTACGCCCCCTATTACAGCCTGAGCCACCGAGAGGAGATCTGCGGCATGATCCTCTCGGAATTCGGCCTGGATCCGGAGCGCGGCCATATCGTCAACGGACACGTCCCGGTGATCCGCTCCGAGGGACAGACGCCGGTGCGGGCGGGAGGCAGGCTCTTCGTCATCGACGGGGGCATCTCCAAGGCCTACCGGGTCAAAACCGGCATCGCGGGCTATACCCTGATCTACGACTCCCACAGCCTCCGACTGGCGGAGCACACCCCGGGAGAGACCACCCCCGCCGTCTCCGTGGTGGAGAGAATGCCCCGCCGGGTCAACGTGGCGGACACCGACTACGGCGCTGAACTGCTGCTGCGAATCGAAGAACTCCGCGCCCTCCTCACCGCTTACCGCAGAGGCCTCATAAAAGAAAAGACCGCCCGCCCCTGACCCGCTCCCACAATAAGCTCACACTAATCTCAAGCTAAAAGGGAAACGCGGCTTCTTGAAAGAAACCCAGAGCAGCAAGCTGCTCGGCAAGAACTTTAAAATACACTTGTGCAGTTTCCTTCTCAAAGTGCAGCACGGGGTAACGTACAGCGCATCTTTTCAGGTTCTTTTTTCACACACCTTAGTCAGTTTGTCTTCTTAGGCTGAGAATAGTATCAATTCATTCGAGGTAGCCATATGTATTCAAAAAAACAGCTTGCCCGCATTTTTGAGCGGATCGGCCTGACATACGAGCCGAACGCCGCCCCCGACGGGGATCTTCTGGCCCGGATCCAGTGCGCCATGGCCACGCACGTCCCTTACGAAAACCTGGACATCCTCCGGGGCGTCCCCCTGTCCCTGGACTTTGGGGATCTCTATGAAAAGATCGTCGAGCGCCGCCGGGGGGGCTACTGCTTCGAGCTGAACGGGTTCCTCGGCGAGGTGCTCCGCTCCCTGGGGTACGGAGTCGTGGAGTACATGGCCCGGTATCTCCGGGGGGAATCCGCCGTCCCCATGCGCCGTCACCGGGTGGTGATCGCCTCCGACGGTACCGGACGCCGCTGGATCTGCGACGCGGGCATCGGCCAGTCGGCGCCCCGCCTGCCCCTGCCCTTTGAAGAAGGCGCCGTGTCGGAGCAGTACGGCGAGACCTACCGCGTCAAAAAGGAACCCTTCTTCGGCTGGGTCATTTACGACCTGCATCACGGCGCGTGGCGTCGGTTCTACGCCTTCACCGAGGAGCCCCAGCTGAACCTGGACTATGTCATGCCCTCCTTCTGGTGCGAGCACGCCCCGGAGTCCCCCTTCACCTCCGCCCCCATGCTGGCCATCAAGACGGAGGACGGGCGGATCACCGTGGACGGAGACCTCTTCCGGATCTTCAAAGGTGATGATGTCACCGAAAGGACCCTCGCCGACGAAGACGACCGCCGCGCCGTCTATCAGAAATACTTCGGACTGGACGTGATCTGACAGGCACCCGCTCACTGTACCGAGTTCAGAATCTCAAACGCAACCTCCGCGTCCAGACCGCTTGCGGAGAGGACCACGGACACGTCCCCGTACCAGACTCCGACGTCGAGCGTTACAATGCCGTTCTGTTTGGTCCCCATCCGCTCCGCGAGAGCTTCGGCGCTCAGCTCGGACCGCTCGAGCATCGGCCCCGCCCATCCGTTCTGCCCGTACTCGTCCCGCCATGTGACAGTGACGGAATAGTACAGCTCCGGATTGAATGCGCAGGTGTATTCGAGATAAAGCTCCTTCGTCCCCGTCTCCGCGGCGGTCTCTTCATCGAGATAATACCGCGCCTCGGCCGCCAGCACGGAGCATCCCGGCACCTCAAATGTCGGGAGATATTTTCCGAGTTCGGGATCGTTTCTGCATTTTTCAAGCATGATCTCCCCCCGGTCCGGCACCGATACAAACTCGGTGCCGTTTTGATTTTTCAGCGCATCGATCAAAGCGGAAAAACTCTCTTCGGGCAGCTGAACGCAGACGGACAGCAGTCCCTGAAACCGGACGTACCCGTTTTCGTATAACCGCAGATGAACGGTCATTCCGTTTTCCAGCCTGAAATACACGTGATAGATCTCGGTGTCGTAGATCGACGTTGACGTCATGCCCTCCTTCGCGGGAACGTCCTCCCACGGGATGAATTCCGCCCGGTCGAGCGCGGTGATAAACGCCTTTACGGCCTCGTCTCCCGCGTCCAGCCGAAACACTTCGTTCCGGCTGTTATACCATGAATCGCGCGTTTCTGCCTCCACGGCGGCGATCTGCTCCGAAAGATGCAGCCGGTCTTCGTAGAGATCCGATCCCGTCCGGAGCGTGATCCCGTTGTCGCAGATATAGGTGGACACAGCGCCGGTCTCGTCCTTTTTGCAGAGCATGAATCCGGGATCGATCCCCTTCACCGCGTAAAAAGGACCTCTGACGCTTCCCGCGAGCTCCACATACCCGTCCTTCGGCGTCCACTCGTCGATCAGCCCCGTCGCGGTCCCGAGGTATTCGCCCACCAGATCCGCGTCGTAGATCCATTCGTACTGAACGTAGCAGTTTCCCTGATAGATAAAGAATGCGATCATGTCAGCGGCTGCGTTCGCGGACAGGGAGACGTTCGTCTCAGGGATCGTCACGCCGTCCTCGGAGACAACGATTCCGCTGTTCCCCGCCTCGCCGATCCCGCAGGAGATGACACCGCCGTTATTTACATGTCTTGTCCAAAGGAATACCCCTCCGGCGATCAGGCAGAGACAGGCGGCTGCCCATCCGATCCGGCGGGATCTTGCGCGGCTCTTCCGCCGGAGCTGTCGGAGCGCGTCCACCTCCTCGATCAGATCGTCGTCGATCCTTCCCATGGAATCGAGAATGCTGTCTTTCACAGGATGAATCCCTCCTTTTCGAGATGTTCCCTCAGCTTCAGGCGCGCGCGGTACAGAATGCTCTTGGCCTTCGCCTCGCTGATGCCGCAGTACCCGGCCACCGTCTTTACGGAATCGAAGAAATAATACCGCCCGATAAAAACCCGGCGGGCTTCTTCCGGAAGCGAACGGACAAAGCCGTCTATCGCCGCGTCCAGCAGCTTTGCGTCCAGAGCCTGCTCGGGCGTTTCACCGTCCGCAAAGGTGTCCTCCAGCTCGTCCAGGGACAGCGCGTATTCCGATCCCCTCCGCTTCGCGCTGTTTCGTTTCCGGAACCGGTCGATGGAGATCTGCCGGGTGATTTTCCCGAGATAGGTGGACAGAACCCCCGGCCTGTGCTCCGGCATCGAATTCCACGCGGCGAGATAAGTGTCGTTGACGCACTCCCCGCAGTCCTCCGGGTCGGAGAGGATATTGCGGGCGATCTTCGTCAGGTACGCCTCGTATTTCTTCGCGGTCTCCCGGATCGCGTCCTCGCTGCGCTGCCAGTACAGAGCGACGATTTTCTCATCCTCCACGGCCGCACCTCCTTTCGCGCGTTGTTTTTTCCGCGCCTTCACCCTATATCCCGTAAAAAACCGGATCCGGTTGCGCCTCGAGGGGAAAAAACTGAAAAAATCTCAAAAAGCGGAAATACCGAAAGAGCTGCTCCCCGGACCGGTTTCTGAGGAACAGCTCTGTTGTATTCTGTCCGTTGCGGCGGAAGAGACTGTGCGGAAGTCCTACGCTATAGTGTGTTCACACATAATCAAGGAAAATGCTTACCGGGTAGCAATTTGCACAGTCTGCTCAACCCGCGGCGGCAAGCAAAAATCTTTTGCATCTCTTCATTGCGCGTCCTGTCATGCGCGTTTCGATCGCTGTTTGCGTCGCCCCTTCGGGCAGAGCAAACCGTGAAATTCCATCTCCGATGGGATTTCACGCATGTTTCAACTGACGCATCGTGGTCCGCGCGAGGACGTGGGATATCCGATCCATTTTTGATTCTGATGTGAGCTGTCAGTTTATGCTCCCCGGCCAAGGGGGACCTCCGGGAGGGGCACCTTCGGCCTGAGATGGTGTCCCTCCCGGCGCCTCCCGTGCGCAACGGGATTCAATGAGATCCGAAACGCGCAGCGTTTCTTTCCTCATAGTGTGAACACACTATAGTCTTACTCCCCCTCCGGACACCGCCAGTCGAAAATCGGCTCCGGTTCCGGGAACGGCGTCTTCATGAACTTCTCCGAGCACAGCGGCGTCCCGTCCTTTTCCCGCTCGATCACCTGAATCAGCATGTCGAAGTCCTCGGGCAGGTGGGCGTGGGTGCCCTTTCTCCAGTACCAGAGCACGTTGTCCTCCTTGCCGTACAGCTTCCAGCCCTCCCGGGCCGCCATGTCCGTCATCCAGGAATTGACCGGGCCGGACCAGATGTCGTCCTCCGCCTGGCAGTCGAAGAGCACCCGGGGCGCCACCATGGCCTTCAGCATGTGGGAGTCGAAGGGCAGGGCCGCCTCGTCGTCCTCGTATGCCTTCAGCTCCGGTCCAAACCAGTCCGGGAAGGCGTTGACAATGTCCTTCAGCGTCTCGCTCCGCTGGATCCGGCCGTCCGAGGTCTCGGCAGCCATGTGGATCCGGTAGCAGCTCCCGCTTCCGGCGCAGGTGGCCTCGGGACAGACGATCGTCGCCCGCTCATCCGTGGCCCCGGCCAGCAGCGCCGCCTTGCCGCCCCGGGACAGCCCCGTGAACGTGACGGATCTCGGATCGGCAATCCCCAGCTCGAGCAGCGCGTCCAGCGTCCGGCTGAAGCCCCAGGCCCAGGCCGAGAGCGCGCTGAACGTGAGATCGGGATATGTCCCGTAAAGATTATCCGTCCGCTTCGGATTCCGCGTGTCCGGCACGATCTCGTCCCGGTTGAACTTCACCAGCATGATCCCCCGGGAGGTGAACTGCTCCGCGATCCCCGGATCCTGCATGCAGCCGTAGCAGAGATCCCCGTCGATCACCACGGGCCAGGGACCTCCCCCGGCGGGCTTGTGGGCATAGATGGTCCAGGCGACGGGCTTCTCCCGCGTCCCGGTCCGGATCCGCCAGATGTTCATCCTGCCGACGGCGTTGGGCACGCAGAGGGGATCGATCTCAAGGAATTCCGGCTCAGGCGGCATCCCCCCGTACTGCAGCTCCACGCAGGGGGTGTAAAGCTCTTTTCGCCTCTCCTCCCAGTCGGAGACGGTCACGACCCGCCGCCCGTCCTCAAACCGAAACGGATCCGGCAGCTTTCCGAGAACCTCGTATGACGTGATTTTCATAGCGTACTCCTTACTGCCCCAGCGCCTTGTCGATGGTCTTCTGCAGCACCTTCATATTGCTTGTGACCTTCGAGACGTAGTTGACGTTGTTGCTGCCGAAGAGATTTGTAAATATGCCGTCCTTCACCTGCTCGCAGAACATCGTCATGCCCAGGTCGTAGCAAACGGAGTCCATGATCAGGTCCAGCATCTGAGAGGACACGTTGTCCCGGCTGACCTTCTGCTTCAGCGTCACCTCGTAGTAGGCCGGCATCACGTCCCGCCAGGACAGCCAGTGCAGGGTCTCCAGCACCGCGCCGCAGAGATCGGGATTCTTCGCCGTCACGGGCACCGTCATGGCTCTCGTCCCGGCCTCCACCAGCACGCCGTATTTCTCCTGATCCGCCGTGTACTTCGGGAAGGGGATGATGCCGAAGTCGGACACCATGTCGCGGAGGGTGATGGTGCTGTAGAAGGTGTGGTCGGCGAAGAGGGCCCGGTCGTCCTGGAAGAAGGTCTCCGTGCGCCAGTAGGAGTTGGAGTCCGTGGTCTTGGTGTACCACATGCCGGGATCCCAGAGGGTGTTCGTGACCCGCACGAAGATCTCCTCGATCATGGGATCGTCCAAAAGCTTCACCACCACCGTGCCGTCCTCGTTCCGGTCGATGGTGCGGCGGCGGGCGGCGGCCAGGAAGTTGTCCGGCAGGGCGTTGGTGGCTCCCACGACCCCGTAGATGTCGTCCATGGTCCAGTTCCCGTCGCCGTCCGCGTCCTGACGGGCGGTCTCGCACATGGAGAAGAACCGGTCCACGGTCCAGTCGCCGGAGAGCACCAGGTCGAAGGGATTGTCCAGCCCCAGATTGTTCAGCATGTTCTGGTTGAACAGCAGCACATGGGTCATGTCGTAAAGGCAGATCTGCGTGGAGCCGTAGGAGATGAGCATGCGGTCCGTGAAGTTGATGGCGTCGTTCACATCCTTAAACCAGTAGGGCTTGTCCGGGTTGACGTATTTCAGCTCCCGCTGGTCCATGAAATAGCCCTCGCCGGTCATGTTGAAGGCCCGCCGCTCCAGCAGCATGGCCAGATCGAAGTCGCTGTCCCCGGCCTTGACGGAGTTGGTGAAGGCGGTGAGGGCCGCGTCGGAGGCTCCGGGCACGAAGTCGTCGAGAAAGTTGATGTTGTACTTCTGGGCGATGGCCTGGGTCCGGTCGAACATGGCGTCGTTCAGCACGTCCCCGGTCTGCTCGTTGTAGGCCGTGATGGAGTGCTGGGTCTGGGTGGAGCTGGTAAGTACCACGAAATCCGCGCCGCCGAAATCCGTGTCCGGAATGTCGTCGGTGATGGGCGGATCGGTCTCCGGAGCTTCGGTGGGCGCTTCCTCGGCAGGGCTCCCCTCACCGGCGTCCGCGGCGGCGTTCTGCTCCGTGCCGTTCTCGGCGGACTGCTGACTGCAGGAGACCGCTGAGGCCGTAAGCAGCAGGGACAGAAGCAGGGCGATGGTCTTTTTCATGGATAAATCCCCCAAAGAACAAAGGAATTTCTGCCCCGATTATAGCAGACTTCACCGGGGAATGCAAGAAGATGGCGGAAAAATCCGCTCCGGGTTTTCGCCTGTTTTTGACCCCTCGTGTCTTGCAATCCCGTCCCGAATCTGCTACAATGAACCCAAACGGAGGGCCCTTCCCCGCCGACTCAGAATCAGAGAGGTGCATCCCATGAAACCCAATCACCGCGTGCACGAACCCATCATCCCCTGCAATCCCCCCGTATGCCGTGCCCATCGGGCGAAAACGAAGCCCGGCCCCCTGGACGGCGATCTTTCCAAGCCCTTCTGGCAGGAGGGCGAATGGCTGGATGACTTCCACGACATCGAGGGCGATTCCCTGCCGAAGCCGTGGAAGAAGACCCGGGTCAAGGTGCTCTGGGACGAGGAGGCCCTCTACGTCGGCGCGGAGCTGACGGAGGATCAGATCTGGGCCACCGTCACCGAGCGGGACGACGTCATCTTCCGGGACAACGACTTCGAGGTCTTCCTGGCCCCCGAGGACTGCGGCCACCGCTACTACGAACTGGAGATGAACGCTCTGAACACCGTCTGGGATCTCTACATGGAGCGTCCCCAGCGGGATGTGGTGCGCCGCATCAACGCCTGGGACATCCGGGGTCTGGAGAGC
>CACWLT010000120.1 GCA_902761695.1 uncultured Ruminococcus sp. | reverse complement strand
GAAGTTCATGCCGTACTGGCCGCTCATGTCCCCGTCGTAGTCGCCGTTGAGGATGCGGGCGTCCACCAGGGTGCCGTCGGGCTTTTCCGCCTTCACGGCAAAATGGGAGTAGCCGTTGAGGGAGCCCTTGGCGGGGCGGTTGAGAATCTCCCAGTCCAGGAGCCGTCCGTTTCCGCCGAGCCCCACGGAGCCCGTGCCGATGCCGCCGAGGGGGAAGGAGATTTTCGAGGTCGCGGATCCGGTGTAGGTAGTTCGAATCATGGCGCAGTCCTTTCTTTTTCAGGTTTGCATGATGCTTTTGATTTGTATCTCAGTTTATCCCGCATGACGGCCGCTCACAGGATGCTCAGGGCGAAGACCGCCGCGATGGAGAGGACCAGCCCGACAAGCTTTTTCCGGCTCAGCTTTTCCTTGAGTACCAGGGCCGACCACAGCACCGACACGATGAGCACGCCGCCGTTGTCCATGGCGTAGAGCACCGCCACGTTCACCAGAGACAGCACGAACATCAGAAGGTTCACAGCGGCGCAGGCGGATGTGGAGGCCAGCAGGGCCCAGAGCGCGGCACGTCCCCCCGTGCGGAAGGCGGGCAGCGTCTCACCCTTCGCACGGACCGCGAGCAGAAGCAGGGCGAGGACGGCGGAGACGGCGAAGGTCGTGATGATCATTTCCTTGTTTTCCGTACCGCCCGCCAGCTTTTCCGCCGTGTTCATGAGGGTTCCGTAGAGGCCGTTGACGCAGCCCAGCGCGGTGACGGTCAGGATGAAGGGCAGGGACACGCCCCGCTTTTCCTCCCCCTCCTTCCTGTCCTCCCAGTTGAGGAAGACGAAGGAGACGAGCATCACGAAAATCGCGAGCACCTGCCAGAGGGAGAGGGTCTCCCCGTCGTGGAGAACGGACCAGAGCATGGGGATCAGAATGCCGCCGGAGAGGTTGAAAATCATGGTGACCGAGAAGGGCCCCAGGGATGCCGCCCGGATCAGCAGGGTGTTGTACGCCACCAGCGCCGCGCCGTTCACCGCCCCGAGGATCAGGGTCGTCTTGGACGGATGATAAGCGAAGGCGGAGAAGACGAGGGTCCCCAGCGCCACCAGAACGCCGTAGATCACCGAATAGACCGCCGAGGCATAGGCTTTCTTCCCGGCGTAATGGCGGGCGAAGAGATTGGCGAAGGCCGACTGGAAGGTGTAGAGCAGGATCATGACCCCGATGAGCAGATTGGCCACGGAAAAAGCCCCTCCTGTGCGAGAATGGGATGCTGCTCCTATTCTATCACAAGAGGGGCCGTTTTGCCAGTTATCCGTCAAAATTCAGGACGGATTTTTCGGTTTTTCGCGCGGATTTCCGGTTTGCCGTCAGCCGAAGATCCGCAGAACGGGCAGGCCGTCATCGTTCTCCGTCCAGATGGCGCGGTCGAAGGCGCCCTTGTCCCATTCCCCGCATTTGCGCATGTCGTATACGTAGTACGTGCCGTACTTGATCCCGTTCTCCCGGCAGTAGTCCTCGAAGGAGCCGTCCGGGAAGGCCAGGGAGATCAGGTCGGAAAGCTCCGTATATTCTATGGGCTTCACTTCGGGATCCAGCACGTAGACGCGGTCCCCGATCTCGTCGGCGATCAGGTCCTTTGCCGCCAGATAGTAGGGGGAGACGATATTGTCGCTGGCGGCCCCGATATCCGGCGCGTTTTCCGCGTATTTCAGGCAGTAGAAGGACATGAACATATTCATGTTCCAGGTCCCCTTGTCTTCTGTCTCCGCCGCGGCTTGGATCCGGCCTGTGATTTCGTCGAATGTTCCGGCCGTCAGGAAATGCGGCACGTCGTTTTCCCGGACGAAGCACGCGCCCCGGTCCGTCGTGGCGCCCGTGTCCATGGAGCCGTTGAAATAGGAGGTGACGCAGGCGGAGGTGATGCCGCAGACGCCGCCGATATAATCATACGGCACATTCGAGGGATCCGCGTGAACGGTCACAGCCGCGTCCGACCAGCATGCGTCGATCAGATACGCGCCCCCGGCAACGCCGCCGACGACCAGCGCGTAGTCGGTTGTGTTGACGACGGTTTCGTCCCGGCCGGAGGGAGCGCCCATGACGGCGGCGGCCTCATCCGAAACGAGCACGTGATAGTCGTTCTCCCGCATCGGAGCCGTGACCTCGGCGTATACCTCGAAGTTCTTCGCATAGCACCCGATGACGTACTCCGAATACCCCGCCACCGGGCCGACGAAGAGCCTGTCGCCCACGTCGTCCGGACCGTAGCCCGCCGTCACGGAGCCGTCCTCCAGCCCGAGGTTCTTGATATACCCGGACAGAATCGGCGTCACACCGTCCTCCGCGTACCGCCCGCTGAGCCTGCAGTACCCGAACAGCCCGACGTATTTGCCCACAAAGCGTCCGCTTGTCCGTCCCGGATTCAGGTCCTCCCGGGTCAGCCGCGCGTCCGTGACCTCAAGTCCCTGGATCACGTGCCCGTTGCCGTCGAAGATCCCGTAGAAGGCATCCTCTTCCGTTCCGATGGGGGTCCAGCCGCCTTCAAACCTTCCTCCCTCCGCAAAGTCCGCCGGATCGAAGGTCAGGTCCTCCATCAGGATATAGTTGGACCAGAGGTCGTTCCGCATCGCGTCCAGATCCTCGACGGTGTAAATTCCGATCCAGCCCTCCGGCACCTCCGTCAGCCGTTCCGCGCCGCCCTCCTGCAGGATCCGGGAGTTCAGGTAGTTCCGAATCACCGGGGCCGCCGCGACGACCACCGTCATGAGGGCCAGCACCGCCGCCGCCGCGATAATCGCCGTCCATTTCGTTCTGCCTTTTCTGCTTTCGTTTGTTTTCATGCCGATACGCTCCTTTCCCGTTTCGCCGCCGCGCGCGAGCATGTCCTCCACGCGCCGGTCCAGTTCGGCGGAGCAGCCGGGCGTAATGTCCCCGGCGGGTTTTTCCTCGTACCGCTCCGCAGCAGCCTTCAGCCTCTTGTCGAATTCGCTCATTCTCCGCTCCTCCTCTCGTGTTTCATCAGCCAGGATCTTGCTCTTGACAGTCTGGTGCGCACCGTTCCGTTCCGGATCCCGAGAACCGCCGCGATTTCCCCGATATCCATCTCATACTTCACCTTCAGCAGCAGGGGATCCCGGTAGGCGGGCGGCATGGCTTCGATCAGGGCCAGCAGCCGGGCCTCGGCATCCTTCGCTATGGTCTCCTCCTCCGGCGAGCCCGAAAAATCCACGTCCTCGGGCAGCTCCTCCAGGGGGAGGGGCCGTCTGCGGTTGGCGTTGTAGAGGTTGATCGCGGTGTTTCTGACATAGATAACCGCCAGGGATACCGTTTCGTTACAGCTCAGGGATGAAAATTTCGCCTCGTTTTTCACGATCCGCTCCATGGCGTCCCCCACGGCGTCCTCCGCGTCTGCCTGATTCCGGAGAATGCGGAGCGCTTCCCGCAGCATGGCGTCCTTCGCCCAGAGCCAGACCCGGGCGGCCGGACGTTCTTCGGTTGTCATGGTATCACCTCCGGAGAGTTATAACCCGGGCGGGGCGGGTTGTGTTACAGGATTTCCCCGAAAAACAAAAAAAGTTTCCGTCCGTTTGATAATATTACGGACGGAAACGAGATCAGCCGTTGTCTTTCTTTTTCCCGACGCCCAGCCCGGCGACAAACGGGATCAGCATGCCGCCGATGGAGTTGCCGAGCACCACCAGCAGCAGGAAGAGGAACACCCGGGGCGTGAAGTACTGCGCGGGCGCGAAGGTTCCGGCGAAGAACATATAGAACATGTCGGCGATGGAGTGCTCGAAGCCGGAGAGGATGAACACCGGCACGCAGAAGAGAATTCCCCAGACCGTGTTCTTCTGCTTGTATGCCCAGACGGCGGTGTACATGAGGATGCCGCAGAGGATCCCGGCGAAGAGCACCCGGACGAGGTCCGCCGGTCCGACGAAGGCCTCCATCCTGCCTCCCGCCACGGCCAGGCTCCGCTCCCGCAGATGGGGAACGCCGACCCGGGCAATGAGGGCGCAGACGAGGGTGCCCGTCAGATTGCCCAGCAGGCAGCCGAAGAGGGACACCACGTCGGCCCTTGTGTGGGCGGTGACGATCATGCCCACCTTGCCGGTGAAGAGCTGCATGCCCGTGATGCAGATGGAGAGCAGGGCCACGGTGAAGAACACCGCCCCGAGATACCGGTTGTCGCAGGCAAGAAACACCGCGCCCCCGATGCCGATGTACACCCCGGCCGCGATGCCTTCGAAATAGCTTTTTCTCATGGTTGAAATCCCCCCATGGTGAGATATTAGGAAACTATAAATCAACAAAGACAAAGGCAGAACGCCGATTTATATTTCGTAGATGCCGACGGACACTCCTTCCGCCGCAAGCGGGCCCCTTCCCTCTGAGAGGGAGGCAGAGAAATGCTCTGCTCTGAGCTGACTGAAGGAGTGTCTGAAAATAAGACAGCAAACTAAGGTCAGCATACAGATTTGCTGACGTTAAGTCCCCTTTACAGCTTCTTCACCCGCTTGTCCACGGAATCCGCGTCCGGGGGGACCAGAGCGTCGTCGAAGTGAACGGCCACGGTCGCCTCTTCCAGACCGTTCTGCAGGGCGGCGAGGTCCGTGTCCCAGACGGGCTTATTCTCCCGGATCGCCCGTGCGGCCATATGGGCGGAGGCCTGACCGGTCATGACGGCGGCGGGGATCACACGGACGGCGTCCCAGGCGTATCCCTCGGCGGAGGCGCATCGTCCTGCGGCGGTGATGTTGGCAAAGCCGCGTCTTGTCAGTGCCGAGCGGGGAACCTCGAAGAGAAAGTCCCGCCGGTCGAAGTCGTTGATGGCGCAGACGGAATCGGGGAAGTGGCGGTAAGCGTCGTCCTCGGTCATGGTGTAGTCTCCTGCGATCCGCCGGATGCAGCGGAACTGGGGCATCATGGGCGCCATGACCAGCATGCGGCTCTGCCTGTCCCCGTCGGCGAATTTCGACAGCACCAGCTTCTGGTTTTTAATCAGGTAGTCGCTGGTGTTCTCCGCGGACGCGCCGTAATAGAGGGGCATGTCCTCGGTCTGGCCGCCTCCGTAGAGATTGGCCGCCCCTCCAGGCGTGGTGCGGATGGCCCGGTTGATCCGCCCGGATTCGACCGCCGCCCGGCAGGATTCCAGGGTGATGGACCGGGGGAAGTAGCTGAAATAGTTCTTCCCGTCCACCGTGGGCATGCCCGCCTTGGCCGCCATCTCGGAGTCCCCGGTGGCGTCGATGAGCTGGCGGCAGCCGTAAAAAGCGAAGCCCGATTTTGAATCCGTCATGACGCCCCGGCAGACGCCTCCCTCCATGACGGGCTGGGCGGCGATGCAGTCGAATAGGATCGTCACGCCCTCGTCCGTCAAAAGATCGCAGAGAGCCATGGCATAGAGGTAGGGGTCGTATTCCGTCTGGTACCGGGTCTCCGTCTTCTCCTCCGGCTGACCGTTCCGCCAGACTGCGGGCAGGGTGTCGTAGCCGTATTTCACGGACAGAAGGAGAAACTCCTCAGCCAGCCCGCGCAGCACCTGTGTCCCGCGTCCGTTGCAGAGGGGCTCGAAATAGTTCACCAGGCCGATGGTGGCCAGCCCGCCCAGATAGCAGCTCTTCTCCAGAAGGAGGGTCTTCAGCCCCAGCCTGGCCCCCTCCAGAGCCGCCGCGCATCCGGCAATGCCGCCGCCCGAGACGATCAGGTCATAGCTGTCCTTCACGGGCAGATTGAGTGTCAGGGAAATGTGCTCCATCCTTTTCCTCCGGGGTCCGATTTGTCTACAGCATAGCACATAAATATGGCCCCGGTGTGAACAAAACGCGCTTTTTGGGCAGTTTTCCCGGAAAAGGGCGGACGGTGACGAAAATGTTGTGTGAGTATCACTTGAAAAACACGCGGTTTTGTGCTATAATCTATTTTGAATATTCTTAGAAGCGAGCGTGGCGACATGACCCTTGAGCAATTGAGAGAAGCGTATCTTTCCGCGAAGAGAGCGCTGTTTGACCGGTATTATGACAAACTGAACGAGAGACAGAGAGAAGCGGTCTATCAGGTGAACGGGCCACTTCTGATTCTGGCGGGGGCGGGCAGCGGGAAGACCACCGTTCTGGTCAGCCGCATTGCCCACATCATCCGCTATGGCGACGCCTACCGTTCGGACGCCGTGCCCCAAAACGTCACGGAGGCGGCGGTGGAATCCATCCGGGAAGCGGCCTCCCTGCCTCATGAGGAGCTGGGCGAGTACCTGACCAGGTTTGCCGTCAATCCCCCGGAGCCCTGGCAGGTCATGGCCATCACCTTCACCAACAAGGCGGCGAAGGAGATCAAGACCCGCATCGCCTCCGTCTTCGGGGAGGACAGCACGGAGGCGGCGGA
This sequence comes from uncultured Ruminococcus sp., assembly GCA_902761695.1. Taxonomy (GTDB): domain Bacteria; phylum Bacillota; class Clostridia; order Oscillospirales; family CAG-272; genus UMGS1696. Next base: position 1,250 of record CACWLT010000120.1, on the reverse strand, counting down.
GATCCGGTCCGGCACCTTCCACTCCGTCTGCGTGCAGATCCTCAGACGGTACGGGGATCAGATCGGCTACGACCGGTCCTTCACCATCTGCGACACCGACGACTCGAAAAAGCAGATCACCCTCTGCATGAAGCAGCTCGGGATCGACGACAAGATGCTCCCGGTCCGGACGGTGCAGAACGCCATCAGCCGGGCAAAGGACAGACTGATCGGTCCGGAGGAATACACGGAGAAGACCGGCAGCGACGTGAAGTACCGCCAGATCGCCGACATTTACCGTCTCTACGCGGAGAAGCTGAAGAGCCAGAACCTCCTGGACTTCGACGACATCATCATGCAGACGGTGCGCCTTCTGACCGAGTGCGAGGACGTGCGGAAGCTGCTGCAGAGCCGGTACCGCTACATGTGCGTGGACGAGTACCAGGACACCAACGCCGCCCAGCTGGAGTTGACCCTGCTGCTCTCCGCCAAATATAAAAACATCATGGTGGTGGGCGACGACGACCAGTCCATCTACAAGTTCCGGGGCGCGGTCATCGAGAACATCCTCAATTTCGACAAGAATTACGACAACACGGCGGTGATCCGGCTGGAGGAGAACTACCGCTCCACCAAGACCATCCTGAACGCCGCCAACGGGATCATCTCCCACAACGAGGGGCGGCTGGGCAAGACTCTCTGGACCGCAGGGGAGCAGGGAAATCCCATCGTCATCAAGCATCTGGGGAGCCAGAACGACGAGGCGCGCTATATCGCCGAGATCGTCGCCCGGGGGGTGGCGGAGGGCGGCAGCTACCGGGATTACGCCGTGCTCTACCGGATGAACGCCCAGTCCCGGTCCATCGAGCAGGCTTTCGCCAAGTCCGGCATACCCTACCGGATGCTGGGCGGCATGCGCTTCTTTGAGCGGATGGAGGTCAAGGACATCATCGCCTATCTGGCCCTGATCCACAATCCGAACGACGACCTTCGCCTGCGCCGGATCATCAACACGCCGCGCCGGGGCATCGGGGACAAGTCCATCCAGGTGGCCGAGGCGCTGGCCTATGAAGAGGGATGCCCTCTCCTCGAATTCCTGAGACGGGTGAAGCGCTATCCCGCCATCGCCTCCGCCACGGCCAACCAGATGGTGAACTTCGTATACATGATGGACCGGTTCCGGGAAATGGCGGAGCAGACCTCCGTGTCCGGCCTCATCGAGCTTGTGGCGGAGGAATCCGGCTACAACAAAATTCTCTCCGAAATGACCG
>CACWLT010000119.1 GCA_902761695.1 uncultured Ruminococcus sp. | reverse complement strand
GATTTCATTGACCCTCGGCAGGGGATGCAGGACCCGAAGGCCCGGCTTTCCCAAAGCCATGCGCTCCGGCGTCAGGATATAGGCGTCCTTGAGCCGCTCATACTGCTCTTCGTCCTCAAAGCGCTCCTTCTGCACCCTGGTCATATACAGGATATCCAGTTCCGGCAGCGCCTCTTCCAGGGAAGTGCACACCTTTGCCGTCAGGCCTTCGGCCATATAATCCGGCAGCTGCAGCTCCCTGGGGGAGATCAGCACAAAGCGGACCTTTTCATATCTGGACAGGACCCGGATGAGGGAATGCACCGTGCGCCCATAGAGCAGGTCCCCGCACAATCCGACGGTGATGTCGCTGAGCCGTCCTGTTTCCTGGCGGATCGTCAGGATATCGGCCAGGGTCTGGGTGGGATGGCAGTGTCCGCCGTCCCCCGCATTGATGAACGGCACCGTGCTGTGGCGGGCGGCCAGCCTGGCCGCCCCTTCCACCGGATGGCGCATGGCGATGATGTCCACATACGAGGAAATCACCGTCGCCGTATCCTGGATGCTCTCTCCCTTGACCGCGGAGGAGACGCCGCCGCCCGGCATGGAAATGACGGAGCCCTTAAAGCTGCGGTACGGAAACACAGACACCTTTTTTATTCCGGGGACCCGGGGAGGTCTTCTGCTGGACACGGACTGGGCGGGAACCATGCCCCGGTTTTTCCGCGCCCTGGGGGAGGCCGGGCTGACGCTCGGGGATATCTCCTGCCTGCTTCTCACCCATTATCATCCCGACCACATGGGGCTGGCGGGGGAGCTGCAGAGGCGCGGGGTCACCCTGCTGGCCGCGGAATCCCAGACCGCCTTCTTCCATTTCGCCGACGGGATCTTTAAAAAAGAGGGACGGCGGGATTTTGTCCCGGTGGACGACGGGGCCGCGCGGGTTTTCGCCTTTTCCGAAAGCCGGGCGATTCTCCGGGAACTCGGAATCGGCGGCGAGATCCTTCCCACGCCGAGCCACAGCCCGGATTCCGTGTCGCTGTTTCTGGACGGCGGGGACTGCTTCGTGGGGGATCTGGAGCCCGTCTCGTATCTTGAGGCCTACGGGGACAATCCGGAGCTGCGGGCGGACTGGGACCGGATCCTCGGAAAGCATCCCGCGCGGATTCACTTCGCCCATGCCGGGGAGCGGATCATGACGGACGAAAAAACCGGCGGGGAGAAATGAGGCGGAATGATGAATGCAGATAAAACGGAGATCCTGATGAGAAGGAAGACAGCCCTCACGGCCGCGTTCCTCGCCCTCTGCGCCACATTGACGGGCTGCGGACGGACGGGGACGGCGGACTGGGAAGCTGCGGCGGACGCTCTGCCTGCTGCGGAGACGGAAATGGAGGAGGAAACCATGGACGGGATCCATGAAACGGCGGTTCAGGAACAGGAGGACACCCCGGTGTCTGCGGATATGCAGGAGGATCCGGCTGTTTCGGCGGCGGAAGTACCTCCGGCGGACTGGACGGACAGCATCCGGACTGCGGCCTCCCTGGCCAACGGCGTGCAGGGCAGATTCACGGACGCCGGGCGGAACAAATTCCTTCTCGAGAACCGGCAGATGTCCCTGCTGTACGATCTGACCGGGGAGGGGACGAAGGGCACGGAGGTCTTCTGCAGCGCCGACGGGATCCCGTACTTCAAAAACACTGGGGAGGCGGCCGTGATCCTGCCCGACGGGAGCGAGCTGAGCGCGGCGAACTCCCCGAAAAACGGCCGCATGAACAGCCACCGCCTGGGCCTTTATTATTACGACTTCCGGTTCTGCGACCAGCTTTTCGTGAAGGGCGGTGTGCCTGAGGAGGGCGCGGAGGAGGACGGATACGACATCATCAAAAAGTCCGGGGGCTGGAGCACCCACGACACCTCCGCCGTGGTGAAGAAGGACGGGGGGCTGACCTACACCGTCACCAGCGATTACGACCCCTACATCTATACGACGGTGCGGTTCAGCGCGGAGAAGTACGATGCCGTGACCATGACCATCCGGACACAGAGCGCGGCGCAGGGGGAGATCTTCATCGTCTCCGGCAGCCACAGCGGGTATTCCGCCGAGCAGAGGACCTCCTTCACCGTGACGGCGGGGGAGTGGACGACGGTGACGGTGCCGCTCTCCGTGATGCCGGACTACACGGGCACGGTCAGCGGGTTCCGCATCGACGCGGGCGCTGAGGCGGGGGAGACCGTGGAGGTGAGAGAGCTGCGCGCCGTGAAGACCGGGGCCGCCTCCGTTCCCCTCGCCCTGGAGCGGGTATATCACACCTACCCGGACAAGGTCCACGAGGTCCTCCGCGTCGTCGCCACAGGGGATTATGCGGACGGCGGGCGGTTTGTGACCCGGACCGTGATCCCGGCGGACACCGTCGCGGGGATCCTTCTGAAAAACGGGGCGGGGGAGTCCTCCGACGTGAACGGCTTCGATTTCACGGACGCGGAGTTTGTGGGCTTCGACATCCGGGACGCGGGGATCTGGGGCGTGATTATGCCGGACCTGGCGGATAACGGGGATCTCCGGGTGGAGCTGAGCGACGGCAATTATATCCTCACCCGGGGCATCGATCTGCCGGAGCGGGTGACGGCGGGGGAGGACGTGCTCTTCGGCCACCGGATTTATGCCTCCCCGGAGCACGATTTCGACGGCCTGCGGCGGGAGGCTGAGATCGAGCGGCATCCCCTGCGGAACGCGGGCATCGCGAAGGAGGGCGACGGGGCGAAGTACGCGGGGTACGATCCTCTTGCAGGCTGCTACCGGTTCACCGTGCGGTCCTCCGATTTCAATCGGGCGTACTATCAGGACCCGGACAAGCAGTACGCCGTTCACGCGCGGTTCTCCGGCGACGGGGAGGCGGACCGGGTCGTCTGGGTGCAGGCGGCCATCGAGAACAACGGTTCCCTCGAGGGCGCGGCGGTGCTGGATGAGGCGGGGGTCCTTCTGCCCATACCCGTGGAGGTCTCGAAGAACTTCTGCGGGGAGTATGAGGAGCCGCTCTTCGATCCCGCGGACACCGGCTACGGCGAGGCTTATTTTCCCCTCACCGTGGGGGCGGACGAGGAAAAACGGCTGACGGTCCTGCATCTCTACCAGAACTGGGGGCTTTATCCTCTGAAGCAGCTCTCCTCCATCGCTTTCCATATCCCCTATTATCATCTGTCCGTGGGGGTGACGGAGACCAACTGCATCGCGCCGTATTTCGTCTACGGCAAGGACGGCTGGACCCTGCCCGACTTCCGCGCCAACTCCGCCCCCCTCTGGGACAGCCAGCCCCAGCACACCAGCGCCGGACGGCTGTACTTCCTGACCTATACGGACGCGGAGGGGCAGAGGTCGAAGTCCGAATCCCAGTCCGCTGAAATCGTCTCGCCCGGGCCGGTTTACGCGGATATCGGGATGGACTATCTCTCCGACGACGGGCGGATCCGGGTGTCCTACCGGCACACGGAAACGGCCCAGACCGACGAGAACCGGACGTACTACCACATCCGCCTGGACGTGCTGGAGGATATCTCCTTCGCGGATTTCCGCCGGGACTTCTCCTTCTTCACCTTCGACGGCCGGTCCGTGTATTACGGGCAAACCGGATACCTCGGTGAGGACGGCGTTCCGGTGACGGAGAAAAGCCGGGGCGGCGATCGGGTGCAGGTACTGGGGGAGGAGTACCCCTACTACGACTACTTCGGCGGGGACAAGGCGGATTCCGTGAACTTCGCCCTCATCGTCCGGAGCGAGGACATCACCGTGGGCGGGGAACCCTTCGGCGGGCGGTTCGTCTTTTATGACAGAAACAGCGGTTCCCTCAACACGGGCTCCCTGTCCCTGGATCTGGGCGCGGTCACGCTGAAAAAGGGGGACCGGCTGGAGCTGGAGATCATCCTTCTGCCCTGGGGGTATTCCGACAGTACGGATGACGCCAACGTGCTGGCCGTGCGGCAGGATTCCTGTGTCGATCCGGTCCGGCTGACGGTGCTCGAGGGAGAGACCGTGTCGGACAGCGTGATCCCTTCCGTCCGGGCTGCGGACAACCGGGCGCGGTTCCGTCTGGAGGGCGGAGGATCAACCGCTGCCGTCCGGATCTACGGCTTCGGATCCCGTACCCTGCCGCGCATCACGGCGGAGGTCGACGGGGAAGAGATCCCGCTTGCGCTTTCCGGCAAGAACGGGTACGACGGCTATCAGGTCTTTTACGATGGGGACGGGACATATTCCTTCGCCTTCAACGTGGACATGGACCGGGGCGTCTGGGAAATCACTGCGGAGGGCTCGTGAGACTGCGCGGGACGGCGGAGGATTATGTGAGAAGAGCGAGGGAGGCGCGTCGATGAAGGAGGAAGAGCTGATCCGGCAGCGCATCGTGTTCACCGGGTCCGTGCAGGGAGTGGGATTCCGCTATCGTGCCCGCCATGCCGCCGCGCTGTACGGGTGCACGGGATGGGTGCGGAACGAATACGACGGCAGCGTTCTCATGGAGATCCAGGGCACGGAGGCGCAGATCAGTCAGGTGATCCTGGCCCTGGAGCGGGGGACCTTCGTGCGGATCGAGGGCATGGAGGTGAAGCGCATTCCCGTGGAGGCGGACGAGGGGGGATTTCATTGAACCGGGACGATCTGCGATTTGAACCGCTGTCCCCGGCATACGACGCCGCCGTGGCGGACCTGATCCGGCGCAGTCTGGAGGCGGTCGGTCTCGACATCCCCGGCACGGCGTATTCCGACCCCGGGCTGGACCGGCTCAGCGCTTACTACGCGGGACCGGGGCGGGCTTACTGCATCCTGCTCGAGAACGGTGAGATGATCGGCGGGGCGGGATTTGCGGAGTGCGCGGGATTCGCGGACTGCTGCGAGCTGCAGAAGCTCTATCTCTGCGACCGGGCGAAGGGGATGGGTCTGGGCCGCGCGCTGCTGGACCATGCGGAGGCGGGAGCGAGGGAGGCCGGATACCGCCGGATCTATCTGGAAACCCACTCCGTTCTGAGAGCCGCCGTCCGCCTCTATGAGAAGACCGGCTACCGGGAAATCCCCCGCCCCGCGTGGATCGTCCACAGCGCCATGGACCGGTTTTTCATCAAGGAGCTGTAAAAAGCACGGATTGGATCACCGGAGCATAAAAAGGCCGGGCAGGGGATTCTGCGTCCTCTGTCCGGCGTGCGCGTTATGCCTTTTCCCGATCCTCCCACGGGGCGATGTCCACGAATTCGTGGCGGATTTCGGCGATGCCCTCCGACGTGACCCGGAGCACCGTGCCGCCGTTGATCCCCCGCTCCCAGTAGCTGCCGGTGCCGGTCTTCAGGCCGTAGCAGAGGCGGACGCCCCGGTGGGGGATGACGAAGGTGTTGGTGTGGTCGTGACCGGCGATGACGTGACGGGTGGTCCCTTCCTCCAGTATCGCGGCGAAGGCTCCCTCGTCCACCGGCGGCGAGCAGATGTCCTCCCGCCACAGCCCGAAGGCTTCCTCATAGCCGGGATTCCACACGTCGGCTCCTGCTGCCTCCTCCGGGGTCACGTCCCGGGCGCGGATCCCTTCCCGGAGCGCGGCACCCGCTGCCTCCCGATAGGCGTAGATGGGCATGTGGAGGATGACGGCAGTGTCCCGGCACCCGGCGGCGGAGAGTGCGCGGGCCTGCTCCCGGTACCACGCGATCTGCTCCGGAAGAAGGCGCGCCCAGTCCTCATAAGCGCTGCCGTCCGGACGGGTGAAGGTCTCCCGGTCGTGGCTGTCCATCATGATGAGTCCCTCCACGGGGCGGCCGTCCTCCTCGACGGTGATGACATAGTTTCCGTTTCCGATGGCCGCCGGTCCCCTCTCGTAGACCAGGGGATCCCGAAGGAGTCCAGAAAATCCGCCAGCATGTCGTAGGCGTGCCCGTTCCCGGCGTAGGAGAGATCCCCGCTGACCGTGATGAGATCGGGGCGCACCCTTTCCGCGAGGGTGGTGATCGTCCCCTCCAGAATGCGTCTTTTTTCGTGGCCGGGCGCCCATTCCCCGTCGGACAGATGGGTGTCCGTCAGATTGAGGATCAGAAAATCCCGGTTTTTGTCCTTTTGTATGCGCAGCATGAAGTCCTCCCCGGCGCGTCTGTGCCGAAACGGAATTTTCCCGTATTATACACCCTTTTTTGCCGGATTTCCACCTCCCCGGCCAATCTTTTTCCGGCGGGGACATCCGATAATGCGCAAACGGCGGGAATTCGGCGTTGACAAGCGCTCCGTAATAGGGTATAATATATCTATTGATGTCCCTTCGAATCGGGAGCCGGTCCGGGATCCTCCCGCGCCGCAGAACACGGACAGCTGAGAAACAAGCTGCGGGAAGAAAGGACCTGACCCATGCCTGAGAAATCCGTACGGGAAATGAGCGAGCTGGAGCGGAAGCATTACTCTCTCGCCGCCCGTGTGTTTCACGCCGCAGCCCTCCATTCGGTGATTCTGGGGCTGCTCTGCTTTGCCATCGGCTTCGGCATGTATCTGAACGCCGTGGCCCAGGACTCCATGAAGGACGCCTGGGAAAAGGCCCGGGGCAGCGTGGAGGCCATGGAGGCTGCGTGCGATCCGGCGGAGTACGCCCGGCGGGTCATGGAGATCTACCGCACCCGGGATCCCGCGGAGACGGCCGGGGACGCTTATTACGCCGCCTTCGATGAGGTGAGCGCGGATCCGGAGTATCAGCGGATGGCCGAGGCGCTCAGAGGGTGCAGAACGGAGGACATGTCGGACTTCTTCTTCGCCGTTACGGACAAGGAGGGAGGCCGGGTGATCTTCGTGGCGGACACCGATCCCCGTCCGGGCCATTCCTACCCCGTGGGGAGGCAGGTGAAGGTGCCGGGCATCGTCCAGCGGATCTTTCTGCGCCACACGGAGGGGGACGACTTCCCGCGGATCTACTACTTCCTGCCGTCCCGGGGCGTGGTATGCGTCAGCGGCGCATACGTCCGGGAGGGGGATCCCGCAGCCGGCTTCGTCTTCGTCATGACCCGGGCTACGGATCTCATGGGCGGGGTCAGGCGCTTCACCCTGCAGTATGTGGTCGCCATTCTTATTGCCGTGGTGGTGATGGGCTATATCCTCACCCGGCACATGAAGAAGACCCTGGTGGCGCCCATCAACGAAATCTCCGACGCGGCCGCCGCCTACACACGGGACAAGCGTGCCGGGATCCGGGAGACGGAGCATTTCACCGGGCTGCGGATCCGGACGGGGGACGAGGTGGAGAACCTCTCCCTCATCATGGCGGACATGGAGCGGGATCTTTACGGATACGAGGAAAACCTCACGAAGATCACCGCCGAAAAGGAGCGCATCGGCACGGAGCTCGCCCTGGCCAACCGGATCCAGGAGAACATGCTGCCGAACATCTACCCCGCCTTCCCGGGCCGGGACGAATTTGACATCTACGCCTCCATGGATCCGGCGAAGGCGGTGGGCGGCGATTTCTACGACTTCTTCCTCGTGGACGACGACCACCTGTGCATGGTGATGGCGGACGTTTCCGGCAAGGGCGTTCCCGCCGCGCTGTTCATGATGGCGTCCAAGATCATCCTCGCCAACAACGCCATGACGGGCAAATCCCCGGCGCAGATCCTGACGGACACCAACGCCGCCGTCTGCTCCAACAACCGGGCGGATATGTTCGTCACCGTCTGGCTGGGGATCCTCGAGATCTCGACGGGGGTGCTGACCGCTGCCAACGCGGGACACGAATACCCCGTTCTGAAAAAGCCCGGAGGAGCGTTCGAGCTGGTCAGGGACAGGCACGGCTTCGTGCTGGGCGGCATGGACGGGATGAAATACAAGGAATACGAGCTGACCCTGGAGCCGGGAGCGAAGCTGTTCCTCTACACGGACGGCGTTCCCGAGGCCACGGACGGCGAGGGCAATATGTTCGGCACGGACCGGATGCTCGAGGCGCTGAACGAAGATCCCGGCGCGTCTCCTTCGGGCATTCTGAAGAACGTCCGGGCCGCCGTGGACGGATTCGTGAAGGACGCGGAGCAGTTCGACGATCTGACGATGCTCTGCCTGGAATACAGATCAAAGGAGGGAGAGGGGACATGAAGGAGCTGACGGTTTTCGCCGGAGTCGACCGGCTCGGACAGGTGACGGAGTTTGTCAACGGAGTGCTGGAAGAGGCCGACTGCCCCATGAAGGCCCTCATGCAGATCGATCTGGCGGTGGAGGAGCTTTTCGTCAACATCGCCAGCTACGCGTACCGGGAGAGGCCGGAGGGCGGGGAAGCCGTGATCCGGGCCGGGATCGAGGACGGCCTTGTGACCATCGTGTTTGAGGACGGAGGGGTTCCCTTCGATCCCACGGCGAAGGAGGATCCGGACCGCACAGCTTCCGCCGAGGAGCGGGAGATCGGCGGCCTCGGGATCTTCCTCACAAAGAAGATCATGGACGATATCAGCTACGAATACCGGAACGGACGCAACGTCCTGACGGTGACGAAGCGGATCTGAGACGACTCTGAAACCCATTGCAAGACAGACATAAAGGAGAGACACATGAAATCAGACGTGATTCACGTAACCAACGAGGGCGAGGGCTTTGACAGGGCTCTCCAACAGGCGGAGGCCACGGCCCGGTTCTCCGACCTCGATCACCGGAGCACGCTGCATCTGCGCCTTCTGACCGAGGAAATGATGGGCATGATGCGGGCGCTGACGGGGGAACGGGAGGCCGACTTCTGGATCGACACCTCCGCCGAGGACGGGACGATCTGCCTCCACCTGTGCGTCAACACCCCCATGAACGCGGAAATGCGGCGGAATCTGCTGGCGGCGTCCACCTCCGGGGAGAACTCCGCCGTGAAGGGCGTGATGGGCAAGATCCGGGACCTCTTCGAGCAGTTCATCGAGCCGGACAACGGACACGTGCCGAACGATCTTGTCACCGGCATGGACTACGCCTATTCCGGCGGGGACTTCGGAACGCTGTCCGTGGCCGCGGCGGGGCTCTGGTCCATGAACCGGTACGTCGCCGCCGTCAAGGAGGGCCGCGCGCCCGCCGAGGACTGGGACGAGCTGGAGAAATCCGTGGTGGCGAAGCTGGCGGACGACGTGAAGATCGGTATCGCCGGCCAGGACGTGGAGATGGTCATTTCCAAGAAGTTCTGACGGATCGGAAAACAAGCAAGCGGAGCATTCTGAAAGGAGAATAAAAGATGACGATCAGCAAGCAGAAGAACGGGAACGCCCTGACCATGGCGGTGGCGGGCAGACTGGACACCATTACCTCCCCCGAGCTGGAGGCGGCGCTGAAGGATGAGTTTGAAGGTCTCGGAACCCTGATTTTCGATTTCTCGGCCCTGGACTACATCTCCTCGGCCGGTCTGCGGGTCCTGCTGGCGGCCCAGAAGCAGATGAACAAGCAGGGAGAGATGAAGGTCACGGGCGTGTCCGAGGTCATCATGGAGATCTTCGAGGTCACCGGCTTCACCGATATCCTGACCATCGAATAAGGGACGGCGGTCATGAAAACGCTCAATCGGAACGATGTGACCATGGATCCCTCCGGGTTCGTCGTGCTCGCCGAAGCCGTTCCCCTTGTCGTGCAGGAGATCCGGTATTATTCCACCTACAACTTCATCGGCGACCGGATCGACGGCTATGAGGAGCCCTGCGCCCTTCTGACAAAGGAGGCCGCCCGCGCGCTGAAGGCCGTCTCGAACGAGATGCTGGTGCAGGGGTACCGGCTGAAGATCTTCGACGCCTACCGCCCCGCCTGCGCCGTGAAGCATTTCGTCATGTGGGGCCTGGAGGATCAGGACGTCCGCATGAAGCCCTATTTCTACCCGGACCTGGAAAAGCAGGCGCTGTTCGCGGAGGGGTATATCGCCTCCCGGTCCAGCCACAGCCGGGGGAGCACGGTGGATCTGACCCTTCTGGACATGAGAACGGGCCGCGAGGTCGACATGGGCAGCCCCTTCGATCTGTTCAGCGAGGTGTCCCATCCGGATTACCGGGGGATCACGGAGGAGCAGTACGAAAACCGGATGATGCTCCAGCGCGTCATGGTACGGAACGGCTTCGCGCCTCTCGACTGCGAATGGTGGCATTTTACCCTGGAGAACGAACCCTTCCCGGATACATATTTCGCGTTCCCGGTTTCGGCGGACTATCTGCGCCGGTGACGCCGGGGAGCGGGGACAACACCGAACAATAAGACAGTTCAAAGGAGATTACTGAAATGAAACGCACATTCCGCGCTCTGACGGCCGTGCTTCTGGCTGTCGTGATGATCCTTCCCGCAGCGGCCGTCGGTCCCATCGTGCCGAATCCGGACGCCGAAGCCACCCGCGCCATCGTGATCGACGCCCTGTATAAGCGGGAATACAAGCCCGAAGCGGCCACAGAGGACTTCACCGACTCCTCCGTGCAGTGGTACGCGGACGCCGCCGCCTGGGGACGCACCGTGGGCATTGTCAACGGAGACGGAGACGGCACCTTCCGCGGTGAACGCCCCATCACCCGCGCCGAGCTGGCCGTCATGCTCTGGCGGTACGCGCAGTACAAGGGCGCGGACGTCTCGGCGGGCGAGGACACCAACATTCTGAGCTACGAGGACGTCTTCGACTGCCCCGAATGGAGCATCCCGGCGTTCCAGTGGTCCGTCACGATCCCGATCTGGGAAGAGGGCGGCCTGCTCCTGCCGAACGAGACCATGACCTGCTCCGAGCTGACCCACATCCTCGAGAACTTCACCCACGGCACCGCCCTTCCTTCCTGGACGGCGGACGCGGAGGCGAAGAAGGCGCTTGTGGATTACGTCGTCTCGGTCACCGATCCCAGCGAGCCCACCTTCATCCCGGTGGAGGACCGCATCGCCGTGTTCGACCTGGACGGCACGCTCTTCTGCGAGACCGACCCGAACTATTTCGACTACACCCTTCTGAAGTACCGCGTCCGGGAGGATCCGGAGTACAAGGACAAGGCCTCCGACTTCGAGCGCGAGGTGGCCTCCAAGATCAAGGAGCAGAACGAGAGCGGCAAGTCCTTCTCCGGCCTGGAGATCGACCACGGCAAGGCTGTCTCCACGGCCTTCGCGGGCATGACCGTCGACGAGTTCAACGCCTACATTCAGGAATTCAAGAAGCAGGATATGCCCTCCTACGACGGCATGAAGCGCGGCGAGGGATTCTATCAGCCCATGGTGGAGGTGGTGGAATACCTCCAGCTGAACGGCTTCACCGTGTACATCGTCTCGGGCACCGACCGGCTCATCGTCCGGGGCATCCTGTGGGACAACGTGCTGAACATCCCGAACCGCCAGATCATCGGCTCCGACGAGATCATCGTCTCCGACAACCAGAACGGCGAGGACGGCCTGAACTACGTCTTCACCGAGGGCGACCGGCTGATCCTCGGCGGACAGTTCATCATCAAGAACCTGAAGATGAACAAGGTCTCCGTCATTATGCAGGAAATCGGCCAGCAGCCCGTGCTCTCCTTCGGCAACTCCACCGGCGACTCCAGCATGGCGGAATACGTGACGAGCGACAACAAGTATCCGTCCCTGGCCTTCATGCTCTGCTGCGACGACACCGAGCGGGAGAACGGCAGCGAATCCAAGGCGCAGAAGATGTTCGATCTCTGCGGCGAATTCGACTGGGTGCCGATCTCCATGAAGAACGACTGGACCACCATCTACGGCGAGGGCGTCGTGAAGAAATAAGCCATATTCCCCGCAGAGCTCACAATCCGGGTTCCGCGGGGTACGGTTTTTCCCCATGGGACTATCCGAAGAAAAGAGGCGGAGAGAATGAAACAGTACGCCATATACATCGGGCTGAAGGACGCCGTGTCCCACGAGCAGCGGTTTGACACGGGCAAGTATCAGTCCGTTCTGAAAAACGTCTGCAGAAGCTATCACACCGCCTTCTCCGTGCACATCGTGGAGGGCGGCTACTTCCACGACGACGGGACCTGCGTGGACGAGACGACCCTGGTGCTGACCGTGCTGGACGCGGAGCCCGCCGTCGTCCGGGAAATCGCCGGGGACCTCTGCGCCTTCTTTCATCAGGAAAGCGTCATGGTCACGGTCAGCGACGCCGAGGTTTTCTTTATCCGGGATAATGTCGGCGAAATACCCCCTCCGGCCGGGGACAAGGGCCGGGCGCAATAACACCAACTGAAAGGCAAATCATCATGAACAGAATGAAGCTGAAATCCATTTTCGCGGCCGTCCTCTGCGCGGCAATCCTCTCTTCTCCCGCCCATGCGGCGGAGCTGACCTTCCGGGACGTTCCGGAGGACGCATGGTATTACGCGGACGTGCAGGCTGCCGTGGATACGGGCCTGGTCAACGGACGGAGCGCGGAGGCCTTCTGCCCGGACGACTATATGACCGCCGCCGAGGCCGTCAAGCTGGCCGCGTGCATGCATGTGATCCGTTCCGCAGACGCGGAGCAGACCGCCGTCGAAAACGGGGATCCCTGGTACGCGCCCTGGGCGGACTACGCGAAGGAAAACGGAATCATCGACGGGGATTACGACTGGAACGAGCCCATCTCCCGGGGGGACTACATGGCGATCTTCGCCCGCGCCCTGCCCGAGGACGGATACGCCGTAAAGAACGAGATCCCTGACGGTGCGCTCCCGGACGTGGCGGCGGACGATCCCCGGACGGAGGCGATTTATAAGCTGGCCCGGGCCGGGATCGTTGAGGGCGACGAGCAGCACAGGATCAAGCCCGAGGACCCGATCAAGCGGTGCGAGGTGGCGGCGATCCTCACCCGCATGATGAACGAGGACGCACGCAAATCCTTCATTCTGGCGGAGAAAACGGTCCGGGCGGCCGATTTCAGCGGTATCTGGATGGATCGGACCAGCGGGCGCGCCACCCTCACCGTCATGGCGTCCGAGGAATATCCCTTCTATGACGTGACGCTGATCTGGGGCAGCGGGGCCGCTTCCTCCGGTGTCTGGAACATGAAGGCCTCCTTCGACGAGGCGGAGGGACGGCTGGTTTACGAGAACGGAACCATGGCCTACGTGAACTTCAACGAGAACGGCACACAGACCCGGGACGAGCGCTGGAACGACGGTGTGGGCTCCTTCGCCCTCGAGGCGGACGGCACCATGTCCTGGGAGGACAGCCGGGAGGAGAGAAGCACCGGATTCGTCCTGGAGCGCACCCTGATCCCCGCGCCGTCCCCGGAGGAGCTGGCCGACGGATGGTTCCGGCTCATCGGCGGGATCGAGAGCGGTACGGCCGGGTCGTCCCTGAAGCGGGCGCAGGCGGTCTGCGATGCGGTGGGTTTCGCCTCCCGGAACGAGATCTGGGCTGCGGATATGAACGCGCTCAGAGAGAACCTCTTGTCTGCCTGGCTGAGCATGACCGACGAGGAGCGGAGCGCCTTTGACGAGAATTTCATCGACGTGCTGTCCGCAGTTCGGGATGCCCGGGCGGACTGGGACGCGAATAAGGGCCCCTT
>CACWLT010000118.1 GCA_902761695.1 uncultured Ruminococcus sp. | reverse complement strand
GGGAAGGGGATCCTCTGCCTGACGGCGATTCTGATCATGCTGGATTGGCGGATCTTTCTGATCCTTCTGGCGATCTTCCTTCTGATGGTCGGCATGACCAAGTATATTTCCTTCGGTTCCGTTCTCGGCGCGATGCTCTACCCGCTTCTCTTCAACCGGTTCAATCTGAAGCTGAATCCCCCCTTTGACGGCGTTTACACCTGTCAGCTGATCACGATTCTCATCGCCGTGATCGTGGTCATCAAGCACTGGGGCAACCTGAAGCGGATCTTCAGCGGAACCGAGAGCAAGTTTGAGTTCCGCAAGAGCAAAAAGACCGTGGACGAAGAGTCCGCCGAAGAAGCCGCCCCCGCCCCCGCTGCGGAGGAAAAGCCCGTCCGTGTCAACTGCGGCGCTCTGCCCGGCGGAAACGGAAAGAATAACAAGAACAACAAGAAGAAAAAGAAATGACCGACGAGAAAACCGCCTCCTTCGCCGCCCTTCTCCGCCGCTGTACGGAGGCCGGAACCCTTCTTAACGTTACCTTTCACTCCCCCACGGACGGCGACGGTCTCAAGGTCCGGGGAGAGCTGCGGCAGATCGGCGCTTCCCGCGTGCTCCAGCTGGAGACCTCCCTCACCGAAGGCCGTGTCGCCCAGCGGAACCTCAGCCCGGAGGAAATCCTTTTAGCGACGGAAGAGCTCTTCGATACCTACCGGAAGGCCGATCTGACGGACACCGGCGGTTCAGCCTCCCTGATGATTTCGAAAAAAGGCGCCGTCACCCTTCTGAAAAAGGGAAAGCCCGGGGAAGGGGAGGAGAGCGCTCCTCTCCGGGGCAACAACCGGGAAAAGCGGCGTCTGCTGGACGGGAGTGAGCCCTTTCTCATCCCGCTGGGCATCGCCGATAAAAACGGCCGGATACACGACCGCATGCAGGCCAAGTTCCGCCAGATCGCCCGGTTCTCCGAGTATATCGCCGACGCGGAAAAACGCCTCTCCGGGGACGGGGAGCTGTACGTCTGCGACCTCTGCTGCGGAAAGAGCTACCTGTCTTTCGCCGCCTATCACGTCCTGACCGCCGTCTGCGGGCGGAAGGTGAGGATGACCTGTGTGGACCTGAAGGAAAGCGTCATGGACTACTGCCGCAGCGTCGCACGGGAAGCGGGGTTCGGCGGGATGGAATTCCTCGCCATGAATATCGGGGACTTCGAGCCGGAAAGAGCGCCGGACCTTGTGATCTCCCTCCATGCCTGCGACACCGCCACGGATATCGTGCTGGATTTCGCCGCCCGCCATGAAGCCCGCATGATCCTCTCCACCCCCTGCTGCCAGCGGGAGCTGAACCGGGCTATGGACTGCCCAACCCTGGACTTTATCGCCGACATTCCCATCCTCCGGCAGAAGCTGGCCTCCACCGCCACCGACGCCCTGCGCCTTCTGAAGCTGGAGGCCGAGGGCTACCGCTGCGACGCCACCGAGCTTATCGATCCGGAGGATACCCCGAAAAACACCATGCTCCGTGCCTGGAAGCGGACCGATTTCGATCCCGCCTCCCCCGAGGCCGATGAAAAACGCGCCCGCTTCACCCGCACCGCCTCCTTCCTCTTCGGCGGGCATATCCCCGACCACTGGCGGATCCGGGAAGACTGAACCCGGTTTCTCTGACGAAAATCATTCCCACAGAAAGGCATCAATATGGATTCAACAGAGCTTCTGCGCACAATTTCCAGAACCGACGTGCCTGCCGCCGACAGACTGACCGCCCTTCGCGGCTTAAAGGCCATGATCGACACCGGTGAGATCGAAGCGCCGCCCCGGGGCATCTACGTCAATAACCACATCCACACCTGCTATTCCTTCTCCCCCTATACCCCCGCTTCCGCCGTCTGGTACGCCTGGATGGCCGGACTGCAGACCGCCGGGATTATGGATCATGACTCCGTGGGCGGCATGCGGGAGTTCATCGAGGCCGGCGCTATTATGGACATGCCCGTGACCTGCGGCTTCGAGTGCCGGGTGAACGTGGACGGGACTCCCCTCGTGGGCCGCAAGATCAATAACCCCGACCAGAAGTCCTGCGTCTACCTGGCCATGCACGGCATCCCCCATACCGAGATCGATAAGGCCGAGGCCGTGCTGAAGGGACTCAGAGACAAGCGCAACGACCGCAACCGGAAAATGGTGGCCAATATCAATACCCTCATCGCTCCCTATGGCATGAGCCTGGATTTTGATAAGGACGTCTATCCCCTCTCCATGGCCCATGAGGGCGGCAGCGTCACCGAGCGCCACGTCTGCTTCGGCCTGACGAAGAAGATCACCGCGGCGTATCCTGACCGGGCGGCGGCCTGCGATTTCATCGACCGGCTCACCGGCGCGCCCATGAACGACAAGACCCGGCAGAAGCTCCTGGACGCCCCGGACAATTTCTACGAATATGACATCCTCGGCGTGCTCAAGGGCCACCTGGTGGAGAAGTTTTACGTGGACGCCGACGAGGAGTGCATGAACATCCGGGAATTCACCGCCCTGGCGAAAAAGCTGGGCGCCGTGTCCGCCTATGCCTATCTCGGCGACGTGGGCGAATCCCCCACCGGCGACAAGAAGGCCCAGAAGTTCGAGGACGACTATCTGGACGAGCTCTTCGACACCCTGGCGGACTGCGGCTTCGACGCCGTGACCTATATGCCCTCCCGCAACACCCGGGAACAGCTGGAACGGGTCATGAACCTCTGCCGGGAGCGGGGCCTCTTCCAGATCTCCGGCGAGGATATCAACTCCCCCCGCCAGTCCTTCATCTGCAAGGCTCTGGCCGATTATCCCCACCTGAAAACCGCCACCTACGCCCTCATCGGTCAGGAGCTGGCCGCCACGGAAAATCTCGCGGACGCCATGTTCTCCGACAGCGTGAAGGCAAAATACCCCGACCTCGAGGAGCGCATCCGTGTCTACGCCGCCCGTGGGGGATTGAACTGATTCAATTATTCTTTCTGAAAGAAGGCAAAACATATGGCATCTGCAATCGAATCTCTGGTGGATTATTCCAACCGGTACGGAAGCGACCCGGGCATGGTCCTGGCGGGAGGCGGCAACACCTCCATGAAGACCGACCAGACCCTCTACGTCAAGGGCAGCGGCACCTCCCTGGCCACCATCACCGAGGCGGGATTTGTGATTATGAACCGCCGGAAGCTGGGCGAGATCTGGCGCAAGAAGTACCCGAAGGATCAGGCGGAGCGCGAGGCTGCCGTCCTCGAGGATATGATGGCTGCCCGCAGCACCGGTGAGGAAGCCAAGCGCCCCTCCGTGGAGACCCTTCTGCACGACCTCTTCCCCCAGAAGTACGTGCTTCATGTCCATCCCTCCCGCGTCAACGCCCTGACCTGCTCCGCTGAAGGAGCCGACGGCGTGAAGCGGCTGTTCCCGGACGCCGTCTGGGTGGACGAGTGCGAGCCCGGCTATATCCTGGCCTCGAAGTGCCGGGAGAAGCTGGCGGAGCATAAGGCAGAGACCGGCAGCGACGCCAACGTGGTGTTCCTGCAGAATCACGGCATCTTCTTCGCCGCCAAGACGGTGAAGGGCCTGGACGAGATCGTGGCCGAGGTCATGTCCGCCCTGGACGCCGAGATCAAAATCCTGCCGGACTTCACCCCCGCCGAAACCGACCGGACTGCCGCCGCCCGCATCGCCCCCGTGCTCCGCATGCTCTACGACGAGAACGGACAGGCCGCCGTCACCTTCACCGCCAACCGCACCGTTCTGGATTTCGCGGAGTCCGCTGAAAAGTTTGCCGTCCTGAAGGAGCCCCTGTCCCCGGACCACATCGTCTACTGCAAGGCAGAGCCCCTGTATCTGGAGAACTTTGAGCCCGAGGACATCGCCGCCGCCTTCCGCGAGCTGGAGGAGAGACGCGGCTTCAAACCGAAGGTTGTCTTCGTGAGGGGCATCGGCATGTTCACCCTGGGCAGGACCCTGAAGGAAGCGAAAACCGCCGCAGCCGTGTGGACCGATGCCATGAGCATCACCGTGATGGCGCAGTCCTTCGGCGGCGTGAAGCATATGGCCCCCGCCATGGTGGACTTCATCGTCAACTGGGAGGTGGAGAGCTACCGTGCGAAGGTGTCCCTCTCCGGCGGCAGCGGAAAGAAGCTGGCCGGCAAGATCGCCGTGGTCACCGGTTCTGCCCAGGGCTTCGGCGAGGGCATCGCGCGGTTCCTGGCCTCCGAGGGCGCGGCCGTGGTCATCGCCGATATGAACGCGGAGGGCGCGCAGAAGACTGCCCTGGCCATCGCCGCAGATCTCGGCGCGGACACCCTGGCCGTCTCCGCCAATGTCTCCGATGAGGATTCCGTCCGGGAGATGATCGAGAACACCGTTCTGACCTTCGGTGGTCTGGATATCTTCGTCAACAACGCGGGCATCGTCCGGGCCGGTTCTCTCGAGGAAATGACCAAGAAGAACCTGGAGCTGGTCACCGCCGTCAACTATACCGCTTACTTCCTCTGCGCCAAGTACGCCTCCGCCGTCATGAAGCTCCAGCGCAAGGCAGCTCCGGAATACATGGCGGATATCATCGAGATCAACTCCAAGTCCGGTCTGGCTGGCTCCAACAAGAACTTCGCCTACGCGGGCTCCAAGTTCGGCGGCATCGGCCTGACCCAGTCCTTCGCCCTGGAGCTGGCGCCCTTCGGCATCAAGGTCAATGCCGTCTGCCCGGGCAACTTCCTGGACGGTCCCCTGTGGAGCGACCCCGAGAAGGGCCTCTTCGTCCAGTACCTCAACGCGGGCAAGGTCCCCGGCGCCAAGACCGTGGACGACGTGCGGAAGTTCTACGAGGCCAAGGTCCCGCTGGGACGCGGCTGCCACATCGAGGACGTGGCCAAGGCCGTCGCCTATATCATCGACCAGAAGTATGAAACCGGACAGGCTGTCCCTGTCACCGGCGGTCAGGAGATGCTGAAGTAAGCTCCCCCGTCCCGCTCGATCCCCGCCGTTCTCTCTTCAACCGAGGAGGGAACGGTTTTTTCCTTCTTTCTACGCTTTTCCACCAAAAACGCGCCTCCGTTCTTGTCACTCCTGCCGGTTGACAAAAATAGCGATCGGATGTATAATCTGTATAAGGACAATTGTACCCTTCGGAGGTTTTCCCGACATGAGAGGAAGAAGAAAGACCGTTAAAATATCGGAAGCCGAATGGAGCATCATGAAGGTGCTGTGGGACGGCTGCGAGGAGAACGGCCGGGGCATGACCCTGGGCGAGATCGTGGCCAGCCTGGCGGACAGCACGGGGTGGAGCAACACCACGATCCGCACCCTGATCATCCGCCTGGCCGAAAAGGGCGCCGTGGAGATCGACAAATCCACCGGCGTGTACAAATATACGCCGAAGACCTCCAAGAGCGAATGCGTCAAGGACGAGGTGGATTCCTTCGTCAAGCGCGTGTTCGACAACTCCGTCTATAACCTCATGGCGTCCCTGGTGCAGGGCGGCACCCTGACGGAGAAGGAGAGGGCGGACATCATCGAGATCCTGAAGGATATGGACAGCTGAGGCGGAAATGAGGACGGAAACAGTATGTCGGATTATCTCGTTCTGCTCCTGGAGCATGTGACGATTTTCTCCTCCGTTACGGCCCTGATCCTCATTGCAGTCAAGCAGTTATTCAAGTGCAGAATCCCGCCGCGCATCGGAATGGCCCTGTGGATCATCCTCTTGGCCCGCCTGGTGTGTCCCGTGTTTCCGGAAAGCCGGATCTCCGTCTATAACCTCATCCCCGCCGGAAAGGACGTGCTCTACGCCATGCGGAGCGGAGACGAGGGGGAGGGTCCCGTCGCGGAAGAGGACAGCCTGCCGGAGGAGAATCCCTATGTGCTGACGGAGGTGGGATCTGAGCCGGAGGAGCCTCTCCCCGTGATCCGAACGCAGTCGCCCGATTATACCATCGGCGGCTATCTGACGGACGGGTCCGAGGCGGAGCGCAGTTTCATCAACCGGGTCGTTATCGTGATCTATCTCAGCGGCGTGGCCTTCAGCGGGGGAGCCGCCCTCCTGATGTACGAGGCCGCCAGACGACGTGCCCTCCGGGGAGCCATTCCCGTGGAGGACGAAAACCTGCTGCGTCTCTACGGGGACACGGCGAAGCGCATGGGACTGAAAACCGAACGTCTCCCGCGGCTCTGCTACGGTTCTTCCGCCATGCTGGCCGGCGCCGTCCGTCCCACGGTGATCTGCCGGGAAGCGGACTTCACCGAGGCGGGCGCGGGAGGCGGCGGACGCGTGTCGGAACATGCGGCGGAGCGGGCGGCCCGGATGGTGTTCGCCCATGAGCTGACCCATTACCGCTACGGGGACAACCAGATCCTGGTCTTCTCCACCTTCGTGAACTGCCTGTTCTGGTACAATCCCCTGATCTGGGTGGTGCGCCATATGATGCGGGAGGACGTGGAGGTGCTCTGTGACGCCCGCACGCTGGAGTTCTGCGGCATTCCCCCCACCGAGTACGCCATGATGCTGTGCCGGGAGTCCGCCTTTGACACTTTGTCCGACGGCATGCGGGGCGCGCTGGCTGCGGAGGCCGGATGCTCCATGTCCCGCAAGGGCCGCCACCTGAAAAACCGCCTTCTGACCATCTCCCGGGGAAGCCGGCGGAGACTTCTGCCCAGAGCGGCGGCATGGCTCCTCTGCGGGTCCATCATCGCCGTCTGCCTGACCAACCCGGTCATGTCCTCCAACGGCGCGTATGAAACCTATGTCAGCCACTTCGCCGTGCGCTCCAGAGGGGACCGGGAGACCCTGATGCGCCGGGAGACCGCCACCGTGGCCGATTACCTGGACGCGGTCAGCCTTCTGCTGAATCAGTCCGCCGAGGTTCATGTTCCCGACGGCCTGGAGCAGCTGCGCCGGGAACTCGACGCCATGTCCTCTGCGGAAGGCCGCAGGAACGGATCCCTGACCTGGCTGAAGCGCGAGCTGGCCCGCTATAAAACCGACGAGGTCCTGACGGAGAGAAGCGCGGCGGCTGTCAGCGAGGCCGTGGCGATGCTTCTGAATATCCCCTTCGATATGGCCGTTCCCACCGCCGTCCTGCCCGCGGAAATCTCCGAGACGGAAATGACCCGCATCACCGAGACGCTGGGGGAGACCGACGCGGCTCTTCTCCTGTCCGCCTATAACCGGGGCGTTCGCGGCGCGCAGGTCAGCTTTGAGGAATTCTATACCGGCGATATGATGGAGCTGATCCTGAGCCGCATCCGGAACAACTGGGCCCGGGAGAAATTCCGGGGCTTCTACCAGCGGATCGACCTGACGCCGGAAAACACCCGCGCCTTCAGCGAGGAGCTGAGCGCCGCCGTGAACGACCGCTGGGCCGTCCAGAGTGTGTATATCCGCGATCCCGGCCTCACCGCCGTGGAGGAAGCCGCCCTGTCCGAGATCCTGGTAGCCGCCATGGCTGGAGAGCGGGAGGATGTGTACTATCTCAAGCGGACGGAGGACGTCGTGAGCATGGAAACCGCCGCGCGTCTCCTGACCAGAGCCGGGTATACCCCCCTCGACTGCCTGAACGACAGCGCGTGGATCGGAGATCTCGGCGGAACCCTGACGGACCGGGTCCATGCCGTGCGCGGAGGCCTGGTGGAGGACGGCG
>CACWLT010000117.1:7652-16822 GCA_902761695.1 uncultured Ruminococcus sp. | reverse complement strand
CCCGACCTCCGCCTCGACCCGGCTGAATACCGCACGGATCGCCGGCAGAAGGCTCTCGTCGTCATAGTAGATCCCCGTCCGGTACTGCTCGCCCTCGTCCTCTCCCTGCCGGTTCACCGACACGGGATCGATTACGTCGAAATAGTAGCCCAGCAGCGTCTCCGCGGAAAGAACCGCCTCGTCAAAGTCTACCCGCACCGTCTCCGCGTGACCGGAATGGCGCTTCTTCACGTCCTCATAGGTGGGATGCTCCGTGTTCCCGTTGGCGTATCCCACCGTGGTCCGTCTCACCCCCGGGAACTGGTCGAAATACTTCTGCGTTCCCCAGAAGCAGCCCCCCGCCAGATAAATCGTCTTCATTTGGATGCATGTCCTTTCCCGGAGTCTTCCTCCGCCATCTCCGCCTCGCTCCTCGTCAGGTCCCGGACCCATTTGTGCCGCGCGAAATGGGCGAATACCCACGGCAGCTTGCCCAGCTCGTCCAGACAGGTGCAGGCGTACACCATCAGTACCGGCCAGTGGAACACAAAGGCTCCCAGAAACGCCGTGGGCAGCGCGATCCCCCACATGGCCACCGCCAGGGAGTACATGTCGAAGAGCGTGTCCCCGCCCGCCGCGAATATGCCGTTGATCACCACCGTGCAGATGCACCGGGCCACCATGTAGACCGCCATGATCACCATGATCCCCGTCAGCATCCGCCGCGCCTCGTCCGTCAGGATCACAAACCGCACCACAAGCGGCGTCAGGCAGAGGATCACCGCGCAGGAGAACAGCCCGATCAGCGCCGAAAGCACCGCCAGCCGATCCCCGTAGAGCCGCCCCAGTTCAAGATTCCCCCGGCCCAGCTCGTTGCCCACCAGGATCCCGCCTGCGGACGCCACGCCGTTGCAGAAGCAGCACATGAGGTCCCGCACCACCGACGCGATGGAGTTGGCCGCCGCCGGATCCGGACCGAGATGGCCCATGACCGCCGTGTAAGCCGTGAACCCGATCCCCCACATGAGGGACGCCCCCAGAATCGGCAGCGCGCATTTCCAGAAGTCCCGGGTCAGCCATCCGATCCGCCGGAAGAGCCGCTCGAAGGGTGGCTTCACGAAATCGCGCTCCATGGTGGAGACCGCCGCCCAGATCAGCTCGACGATCCGGGAGATCAGCGTAGCCAGCGCCGCGCCGTCCGCACCCATGGCGGGACCGACGAGGCCGAAGATGAACACCGCGTTCAGCCCGATGTTCAGCACCACCGCCCCCGCGCTTATCCACGCGCTCCGCGCCGCGTGCCCCGTGATCTTCATGATGGACAGGCAGCACTGGGATATCCCCGTCAGAAGATAGGACCAGGAGGCGATCCGCAGATAGGAGGCCCCGATGCCGATGAGCTCCGCGTCGCCCGCGTAAAGCCGCATCAGCACCGACGGGAAGAAGAAGCACCCGGTGAAGAACAGAAGGGACACCAGCCCGTTCACCCGCAGGATCAGGGAGAAGATGTCCTCCACCGTGCGCCGGTCCCCCTTGCCCCAGTACTGCGCCCCCAGAATGGTGCCCGCCCCGGTGACGGTGGTCAGCACCATGTTCTGCACGAACTGGATCTGCGTGGCCAGGGACACGGCGGACATGGCGTTCTGCTCCACCCGCCCCAGCATGACGGCATCCCCCGCCGCCACCGACGCCAGCATGAAGCTCTGGAAGGCGATGGGCAGGGTCAGGGCGGCGAGCTTTTTCAGAAATACTTTATCTTTGAATAATCCAGGCTTCATATGAAAAACGCGTCTCGGCATCCCGAAAACGAACACTGCCGGAGCCAGACGGACAAACGGTTCGGATCCCGTCGGGGAATTCTCCCCCATTTCGCTCACATCTTTTCAGTCTTTCCCTTTATTATATAATTTCCGGCCCGTTTTGTCAAGAAGAACGGGCTTTGCCGATCGGCGGGAAAGGACGAAAAACAGCCCCGAAATCCCGCTCTCCCCTGTCATAACCCACAAATCCCGCCCCACCTGCATCTTTTTACGCCGCGCTATTGCTTTTTGAAAAAATCGTGGTATAATATATCTATCGAAATATGCGGATCGGGGCATTGTGTCCTGGTCCGCGCCCAAACACTGGGGGAAGAGAGCGGTTCCCCGAAAGAACGGGTCAGAGAATGCCGGTCACAGGCTGCGAGCCGGCTGCCGTCCCGGAACCGCGTTTCGCTTCCCGCGCGGATCAATCCGTCAGGATCTTCCGCGGGTGGACGGGGGGAAACGGCTGACCACAGCCGCTGTAGTTCCGTACGCGGGGGCGCGTTATGCCCATCTCCGGCAGATCCTCATGAGGATTTTGCCGGACCGAGCGCCGTGCCTGTCACGGAATACGGGTGGTACCGCGGCGAGAGCCGTCCCTGTGAACCGCGTCTTCGGACGACGGATTATCGGGGTATTTTTTATTTGCCGGGAAAGCATCCGGCCATGAAGCAGAAAGGACACAGAACACATGAGAGAGACCCTCGAAAAGATCAGGAAGGAAGCGCTGGAAGCCTTGTCCTCTCCCTCCGCCGAGATCGAAGAGCTCCGCATCCGCTACCTCGGCAAGAAGGGCGAGCTGACGGCGGTCCTGCGCGGCATGGGCAAGCTGTCCGCGGAGGAGAGACCCGTGATCGGCCAGCTGGCCAACGAGGTCCGCGCCGAGATCGAGAAGAAAATCGACGAGCTGAACGAAAAGAAGAACGCCGCGCTGCTGGAGGCGAAACTGAGGGCGGAAAAGCTGGACGTGACCGTTCCCGGCGATCCCGTGCGTGCGGGCCATTTCCATCCCCTCTCCCTCGTCCAGCGTCAGCTGGAGGATATCTTCCTCGGCATGGGCTATTCCATCGTGGACGGCCCCGAGGTGGAGTACGACTACTATAACTTCCAGGCCCTGAACATCCCGCCGGACCATCCCGCCCGGGACACCCAGGATACCTTCTATATCACCGACAACATCCTTCTCCGCTCCCAGACCTCCCCGGTGCAGGCCCGCGTCATGGAGAAGACCCAGCCCCCCATCAAGATCATCTCCCCCGGCCGCGTGTACCGCTCCGACGCCGTGGACGCCACCCACTCCCCCCTGTTCCATCAGCTGGAGGGCCTGGTCATCGACGGCCTGGTCATCGACCGCGGCATTACTATGGGCGACCTGAAGGGAACGCTGGAGATGTTCGCCAAGCGCATGTTCGGCGAGGATACCCGCATCCGCTTCCGCCCCCATCACTTTCCCTTCACGGAACCCTCCGCCGAGGTGGACGTCTCCTGCTTCGTCTGCGGCGGAACCGGCTGCCGTCTCTGCAAGGGCGAGGGCTGGATCGAGATTCTGGGCGCCGGCATGGTCCATCCCAACGTCCTGCGCAACTGCGGCATCGACCCCGAGGAGTATTCCGGCTTCGCATTCGGCCTCGGCATCGAGCGCATCGCCCTCCTGAAATACCATATCGACGACATGCGCCTGCTCTATGAGAACGACATCCGTTTCCTGAGACAGTTCTGATTCGCGAAAGCAAAACTTTCTACAGTTTTAAACGGACGGAGCGCTACGGGAACCGCTGCCGGGTCATGCACATGGATTCCTATTTCAGAAAGCCCTCCATCACCACCGTCGCCCCCATCACCGGCAAGACCTACGTGGAGCACAACCACCCGGACGCCTTGTATCTCGACCGCCTGTACGCGGACTTTGAGGAAAACGCCGCGTCCGAGGATTTTGACATTCTCATCATCGAAGGCCTCTTCGCACTCTATCTGGAGCCCATCCGGAACCGGCTAGATCTGAAGCTCTACGTGGATCTGGACAGCGACGAACGCCTCGTGCGCCGGATCCGCCGGTTCACCTCCTTCGGACAGACCTTCGACGAGGTGACCGACCGCTATATCGACACCGTCCGCTTCCGCCACAACGAGCTCATCGAGCCCACCCGCTGGCACGCGGACCTGGTGGTCAACGGCAACGCGGGTCAGACCTCCGTGGACGTGCTGGCCGCCTACATCGATCAGAGGATCAACGGATAACCCCCGAACCCATCCGACAGAAAGGATCACTATAAATCTATGAATCTCTCCATGAAATGGCTGGCGGACTATACGGACGTCAGCGACGTGACGATAAAGGAATACTGCGACAGAATGACCATGTCCGGCTCCAAGGTGGAAGGCTGGGAGGAGCTGGGCGCGGATATCTCCGGCGTGGTCTGCGGCCGCATCCTGAAAATCGACCGCCATCCCAATGCCGACAAGCTGGTGGTCTGCCAGGTGGACGTGGGCGCGGCGGATCCCATCCAGATCATCACCGCCGCCACCAATGTCTTTGAAGGAGCCACAGTTCCCGTCGCCCTCCACGGCGCGCATCTGCCCGGCGGCGTCAAAATCACCCGCGGCAAGCTCCGGGGCGAGACCTCCGAGGGCATGTTCTGCTCCATCGCCGAGCTGGGCCTGAGTACCCACGACATGCCCGGCGCCATCGAGGACGGCATCCTGATTCTGGACCATGTCGGCCTCGCGGACATCCCCCTGGGCGAGGACATGGTGAAGGCCCTCGGCCTCCGGGACGTGGTGGTGGAATTCGAGATCACCTCCAACCGCCCGGACTGCCTCTCCGTACTGGGCCTGGCCCGGGAGTCCGCCGTCACCTTCGGCAAGGCCCTGACCCTGCCCCCCGTCAAAAAGCCCTCTCCCTGCCCCGACGGTGATTCCATTGAAAACTACCTCTCCGTGGACGTGCAGAACACCGAGAAGTGCTATCGCTACTCCGCCCGCGTGGTGAAGAACGTGAAGATCGGCCCCTCCCCCCTGTGGCTCCGCATGAAGCTCCGGTCCTCCGGCGTCCGTCCCATCAACAACATTGTGGACATCACCAACTTCGTCATGCTGGAGTACGGCCAGCCCATGCACGCCTTCGACTACAAGTGTCTCGACGGCTCAAAGATCGTGGTCAGAAGCGCTGCGCCCGGCGAGCAGTTCGTCTCCCTGGATTCGATCCCCCATACCCTCGAGGATTCCATGCTGGTCATCGCGGACGAGAAGAAGCCCGTGGCCCTGGCCGGCGTCATGGGCGGCGAGAACAGCGAGATCACCGACTCCACCGTCACCGTGGTCTTCGAATCCGCCACCTTCCATCCCGGTTCCGTCCGCAGGGCCGCCCAGAAGCTGGGCATGCGCACCGAGTCCTCCGCCCGGTTCGAAAAGGGCCTGGACTCCGAGAACACCATGCCCGCCCTGGACCGCGCCTGCGAAATGGTGGAGCTCCTCTGCGCCGGCGAGGTGGTGAACGGCACCATCGACGTCTATCCCACCCCGAAGCAGCCCGTGACCCTGCCCCTGGACGCCGACGTCATCAACGCCTTCCTGGGCGTGAACCTGACGCAGGAATACATGGCCGAGACCATGAAGAAGCTGGACTTCGGCGTGTCCGACGACCTGAAGACCATCACGGTCCCCTCCTTCCGGGACGACGTCCGCTGCATGAACGACGTGGCCGAGGAGATCCTCCGCATGTACGGCTACGACAAGATCACCTCCACCCTGTCCCAGAAGGCCCGCCCCACCCTGGGCGCCAGAACCGAGCGGCAGAACTTCGACAACACCATCCACGACATGCTCATCGGCATGGGGCTGGACGAAATCGCCACCTTCTCCTTCATCAGCCCCTCGTGGTATGACAAGATCCGCCTCCCGAAGGACGATCCGCGCCGCACCTGCGTGGTGATCTCCAATCCCCTCGGCGAGGATACCTCCGTCATGCGCACGACTACCCTGCCCTCCATGCTGAAGGTCCTCTCCGACAACTATAACGTCAAGAACCGGAACTTCAAGCTGTTCGAGCAGTCCCGCGTCTATCTCCCCGGTGATCCCGCCGTGCTGCCGGAGGAGCCCGCCCGCCTGACCCTGGGCTTCCACACCGACAAAAACGACGCCTTCTATACCTTCAAGGGCTATATCGAGGCCATCCTCGACGTGGCCGGCATCACGAACGCCGAGTTCCGCTCCGTGGACACCGAGCCCACCTTCCATCCCGGCCGCTGCGCCGAGGTGTGGGTCAGCGGACAGCGCGTCGGCATCTTCGGCGAAGCTCATCCGGCCGTCCGTGAGAACTACGGCATCGACGGCGGCGTCTACCTGGCCGAGCTGTCCGAGGACGTCCTCTACGAAAACCGCCGCGCCGCCATCGAGTATACCCCCATCCCGAAGCATCCCGCCGTGGAGCGCGACTTCTCCTTCGTCTGCGATGAAGAAGTGGAGGCGGCCTCCGTCGCATCCGTCATCCGGGAAGCCACGTCCCTTGTGTCCTCCGCGTCCCTCTTCGATATCTTCCGCGGTCCCCAGATCGGCGCGGGCAAGAAGAGCATGTCCTACGCCGTCATGCTGCGCGCCGCTGACCGCACCCTGACCGACACGGAAGCGGACGAGGCCACCGAAAAGATCCTCTCCGCCCTGGCCGAGAAGCTGCACATCCGCCTGAGATAAGGCAAAAATCTTTCTGACGAAAGGAATCCCACCATGCCTACCTATCCCATTACCATCGCGGGCGTGAAGCGCGAGCTCCCCATCTGCCCGCTGAACGAGAACCTGGCCATCGGCGCCTTTGTCATCTTCGGGGATCCGGAGCTGACCACCGCCGCCGCAGAAGCCATGCTGGCCAAAGCCCCCGCCTACGACTATATCATCACCGCCGAGGCAAAGGGCATTCCGCTGGCCCACGAAATGGCGCGTCTGGCCGGCAACCAGAAGTACTTCATCGCCCGGAAGAAGGCCAAGGCCTATATGAGCGGCGTCTTCGAGGTGAAGGTCCAGTCCATCACCACCGCGGGCGAGCAGAGCCTCTTCCTGGACAGAGCCGACGCCAACCTCATCAAGGGCTCCCGCATCCTCATCGTGGACGACGTGATTTCCACGGGCGAGTCCCTCCGCGCCGTCGAGGAGCTGGTGAACGAGGCCGGCGGCAACATCGTCGGCAGAATGGCAATCCTGGCCGAGGGCGACGCCCAGACCCGCACCGACATCATCTATCTGGAAAAGCTCCCCCTCTTCAAGCCCGACGGGACCGTTCTGGAAGGAACCCTCCACTGATCTCCGTATAACTATCCCCCAACCGGACCGCGCCTCACCGTGCGGCCCGGTTTTTTAACACAGTATGAACCTTTCCTGAACCCTCCCGGGAAATTCTTGACAAACCCCGCAGAAAGGCATATAATATATTCTGAACGGTTTTGCGCTGTCCGCAGCCGTTCCCAACACTATCATTACCATTTTCCGAGGCATAAATCTATGGATGAAAAGACCGAACGCGGCGGTATCTCAATCGAGCTTGAGCA
This sequence comes from uncultured Ruminococcus sp., assembly GCA_902761695.1. GTDB lineage: Bacteria > Bacillota > Clostridia > Oscillospirales > CAG-272 > UMGS1696. The sequence goes on along the minus strand of CACWLT010000117.1, from coordinate 9,504 downwards.
TATCTTCCCCATCATCAAGAAGTGGCTGTATTCCGAAAAGGAAATCTTTCTCCGTGAAATCGTCTCTAACGCCTGCGACGCCATCACCAAGCTCCGCCGGCTGAACTCCCTGGGCGAGGCCGACGTGGACCTGTCCGGCGCGAAGATCTGGGTGGAGCTGGACAAGGACGCCCGCACCGTCACCGTCATCGACACCGGTATCGGCATGACGGAGGAGCAGCTGAAAAAATATATCTGCCAGATCGCCCTCTCCGGCGCGCTGGACTTCATTCAGAAGTACGAGAGCACCGAGAGTAATAATGACGCACAGACCAACGGTCAGGCCCAGGGCCAGGCTAACGGCATCATCGGCCATTTCGGCCTCGGCTTCTATTCCTCCTTCATGGTGGCGGACACCGTGGACGTCATCACCCGGTCGTATCAGGGCGGCCCCGTGGTCAAGTGGACCTGCGGCGAGGACGGCAATTACGAAATCACCCCCGACTATGAGGACGAGGAGAACTACCTGGGCGACTTCGGCACCGCCGTGGTCATGCACATCAACGAGGAGGGCGAGGAATTCCTCTCCGCCTCCCGCCTGAAGGACATCCTCGACAAGTACTGCGCCTTCATGCCCGAGGAGATCTACTTCGACGACGGCGAGGAGCACACCCACAAGGACGAGGACGGCAAGGACGTGCCCGACGAGGACAAGCCCGTCAACGACACCCATCCCCTCTGGCTGAAGAACCCCTCCGACTGCACCGACGACGAATACAAGGACTTCTACCGCAAGGTCTTCCATGACTGGAAGGAGCCCCTCTTCCACATTCACCTGAAAGCCGATTATCCGCTGAATTTCAAGGGCATCCTGTACTTCCCCCGCATCGGCAGCGAGTTCGACAGCCTGGAGGGACAGGTCAAGCTGTATTACAACCAGGTCTTCGTGGCGGATAATATCAAGGAGGTCATCCCCGATTACCTCCTGATGCTCAAGGGCGTTCTGGACTGCCCCGAGCTGCCCCTGAACGTGTCCCGCAGCTACCTCCAGAACTCCGGCTACGTCCAGAAGATCTCCCAGCACATCACCAAGAAGGTGGCCGACAAGCTCAACTCCATGTTCACCACCGACCGTGAGGCCTACGAGAAGATCTGGCGGGACCTCAAGACCTTCGTGGAGTACGGCTCCCTCAAGGACCGCAAGTTCTACGACCGCGTCAAGGGCTCCGTCCTCATGGAGACCACCGAGGGCGCCTTCCGCACCGTGGACGAGTATCTGGAGACCGCGAAGGAAAAGCACGAGAACAAGATCTATTACGCCTCCGATGTCACCGGCCAGTCCGGCTACGTGAAGATGTTCCGCGACGCCGGCATCGAGGTGGCCGTCTTCGACCGGATCATCGACACCCAGTTCTTTAACGTCATCGAGGAGACCCACGAGGGCGTGAAGTTCATCCGCATCGACGCCGAGGTAGCGGATGTGCTGAAGGGCGACGGCGAAAAGACCGAATCTCCCGCCCTGACCGCCCTCTTCAAAGCAGCGGCCGGCGAGCATACCACGGTGTCCTTCGAGGCCTTCAAGGATGAGAGCACCCCCGCCGTTCTCAACGTCCCCGAGGAAATGCGCCGCATGAGCGACATGATGAAGCTCTACCGCATGGGCGGCGACTTCCCGGTGGAGCAGACCCTGATCCTCAACACCGCCTCCCCCCTGATCCGCAAGCTGGGCGACATGGTGAAGGACGACGCCCCGGAGACCGGATCCGACGAAGACAAGCCCGAGGACAAGCCCGAGACGCCGGTGAATGAGGAAGCGAAAGCCCTGGCCCGTCAGATTTATCTTCTCGCCTCCCTGTCCCAGCGTCAGCTGACG
>CACWLT010000117.1:0-7645 GCA_902761695.1 uncultured Ruminococcus sp. | reverse complement strand
TGACGGCGGACGAGCTGGTGGAGTTTCTCTCCGGCAGCTACGACCTGCTGATCCGGACCGTCTGAGCCCCCGGCCATGGCGGAACCGAACCGGAACCTGAGCCCGGCGGAGGTGTTTTCCGCCAACCTCGCCTTTCTCCGGCAGAAGGAGGAAAGCCTCCGCGCCCTGGCCCGCATCCAGACGGAGGAAGCTGTCCGCGCCGCCCTGCCCTCCCTCTCCTCCCCGCCCACCCCCGACGAGTGCGCGGAGCTCTTCGCTTCGATGGGAGGGGATGATTTCGCTCTGTTCTGCGCGGCGGTCAGCCGGATCTGCTCCCCCCTCTCCGGAGATACGGCGTCGCCCCCGAACAGCGCGCCGGAGGAAAACGTCCGCATCGCCTATCTGCAGAACGCCTTCTCCGATCAGGCCTACCGGATCTTCTCCGCCGGACTTGCGGGACCGGAGCAGGCCGCCGCCGTCTATTTCCCCGGCTTCCGGGAGGTGGCGGAGGAGGTCTATTCGGGCCGCGCCACCCACGCCATCCTCCCCGTGGCCTCCTCGGAGGACGGGCCGGTCCTGTCCTTCCGCCGCCTCATCGGACGATACGATCTGAAAATCACCGCCGCCGCGGATATCCCCCTGGACGACGAGCGGACCATGCGCTTCGCCCTCCTGCGCCGCCGCCTGCCTCCGCCCCCCTATACCGCCTCCTGGCTGGAGCTCTCCGCCGTCCCCACGGACGAGATGTCGGCGGGCGCGCTTCTATCCGCCTGCGAACGGTTCGGCGCGGTGCTGGTGTCCGCAGGGTCCCATCCCGCCGGACCGGAGGAGGACCGGAACGTGCTGGATCTGACCTTCGACCTTCGCGGCGCGGATTCCTTCGCCCTGTACCTTTTTCTGGAAGGCTCCCATGTCCGCTACGAAACCGTGGGAAGCTACGAGCTGCTCTGAACCGTGCTGACCTGAATCAAAAACCCGAACCGAAAGGAAACGATTATGGAAGATTACAGAATCCGTTATGAAGCCTGGCTGGCCTCCCCCAGACTGGATGAGAAGTCCCGGGAGGAGCTTCTGGCCATCCGCGACGATGAAACCGAGCTGAAAATGCGCTTCGGCTCCACCATGGAGTTCGGCACCGGCGGCCTGCGCTCCAAGCTGGGAGCCGGCACCAACCGGATGAATTTCTACACCGTGGCCCAGGCGACGGAGGGCGTGGCCCGGCTCATCGAGTCCCTGGGCGAGGACGCGAAGAAGCGCGGCGTGATCCTGGGCTGCGACAGCCGTCATTTCTCCGCGGAATTCGACCGCCGCTGCGCCGAGGTTCTCACCGCCCACGGCATCCGGGTCTACCTCTTCGACGAGCTCCGTCCCACCCCCATGCTCTCCGCCGGCGTCCGCCATTTCGGCTGCATCGCGGGCATCAACATCACCGCCTCCCATAACCCCGCTGAATACAACGGCTACAAGCTCTACTGGGAGGACGGCGCCCAGCCCACCGGCGACGTGGCGGAAAAGGTCGCGGACTTCATCGCGCATTCCGACATCTTCGAGGATGTTCCCGCCCCCGATCAGGCGAAGGAAGAGCTCATCACCATGGTGGGCGCGGACTTCGACGAATTCTTCCTCGGAAAGGTCATGGCGGAGCAGGTCTATCCCGACGCGGTCCGCCGCGACGCCGACGAGCTGAAGATCGTCTATACCCCCCTCTGCGGAGCTGGATACCGGATGGTGCCCGAGGTGCTCAGACGCATCGGCGTGAAGCATCTCTATCCCGTGACCTGCCAGATGACTCCGGACGGCTCCTTCCCCGGCCTGGAAAAGCCCAACCCGGAATACCCCGCTGCCTTTAAAGAGGGCATCAAGATCGCCGAGGAAGTGGACTCCGACCCGATCATCGCGAACGACCCCGACTGCGACCGCGTGGGCGTCATGGCCCGGGACAAGACCGGCGCGTTCAAATGCATCACCGGCAACCAGATGGGCTCCCTCCTTCTCGACTATATCTTCTCCGCCCTGGAGGAACAGGGGAAGATGCCCGCGGATCCCTACGCCGTCAAGACCATCGTCACCAGCGAAATGGCCACCGCTATCTGCGGAGCGCACGGCGTGGATCTCTACAACGTGCTGACCGGCTTCAAGTTCATCGCCGAGGTCATCGCGGAGCACGAGCGGCAGGGCAAGGGCACGTTCCTTCTGGGCTACGAGGAGAGCTACGGCTATATGAAGGGCTCCTACGCCCGGGACAAGGACGGCGTGGTGGCCTCCATGCTCATCACCGAGATGGCCGCCTGGTACGAGCTGAAGGGCATGACCCTCATCGACGCCATCGAGGCCCTCTACGAGAAGTACGGCTTCTACACCGAGAACTCCGCCGAGATCTATATGGAAGGTCTGGACGGCGCGGACAAGATCCGGGGCCTCATGGACAAACTGCGCGCAGAAGAGCCCGCAGAGATCGCCGGATCGAAGGTCGTGAACATCCGTGACTACCTGGCCGAGACCTCCAAGAACATCCTGACCGGAGAGGTCACCGGCACCGGCCTGCCCAAGTCCAACGTCCTCTACTGGATGACGGAAAACGGCAACGTGGTGGTGGCCCGTCCCTCCGGCACCGAACCGAAAATCAAGTTCTATATCCTGGCCAACGGGAAGAACGAGACCGAAGCGGGAGAAAACGCCAGGGCCTGCACCCATTCCCTGGAGGATATGCTGGGCATGCCCCACGACAGCCTGAAGAAATAAGTCTCTCTGATACGTACAGCGGAGAGCCGGTAAAGAATCGGTTCCCCGCTGTTTTTATTTTGTCAGCGTCCGTCAACGGTACGTCCCGCCGGACAGCCCGATCCGCATCTGGAATATGGTGCCCCAGCAGGACGCCCTGTAAGTGGCCTCCCATGCCTCACCGTTGACTGGGCAGCCGGTATCCCGGTCGATCATAGGCACCGGAACCGGATCGGACACGACGCAGGTCAGCACCAGATCGCCGAAATCCTTCTGCAGGTATACGCAGCCGTTCATGCTGTTATAGTCGGCCGATGTCCAGTCACAGCCCGCGTGCAGATGTGCCTCGTCCCCGGGCGTGATCCCGTTCCAGGCTCTTCCGTATGACATATTAAGAATCACCACGGCAGGAATCGCGTCATCGGGCAGCGGCAGATACGAATCATGCAGGAAGAGCACCAGAACGCCCGGCACCCTCTCCAGGGAATACGCCGGAGCGCCGGGACCGTGCTCGCTGTACTCCATCATCATGTCCCCGTATTTCGCCCGGATCTGCCCCGCGTTCATCCCGAGCAGGTCCGCCGGATCGTTCAGATTTCCCCGTGTCGCGGTGAGGGCCTTCACGTTCCCCCTTGCCCGGGTTACCGGCGCGTTTTTCCAGAGCCGGAGGAAGGTCACGAAGCACTGCTCCCGGGTGTAGGTCCCCTTCGGATTGAATTCCGCAGCCGATACCCCGTTCATGACGCCCCACCCGGACACCGCCGCCACCGCCTCCCTCGCCCAGGAGGAGATCTGCGCGTAATCGGAGAAGCGGGACGCGATTCCCCCCTCATCGGGAAGCAGCTTGCCCCCTCCGTCCGTCCGCAGCGCCGCCGTCGCCAGACAGGTATTGCAGAGGATCTTCGCCGCCTCCTCCCGGGTGATGGAGGAATAGGGATCGAATTCTCCGTTTCCCCGCCCCGCTATGACGCCGAGCGCGCAGGCTGTCCGGACATAATACCCGTCCGCGTCCGTGAAGGGCTTCTCCGCAATCTCCGCCCCCACATTCCGCCAGGCCGAGAGAAGCAGCCCCGGCTCCACCCCGAACTGCGCCGCCAGGTAATACACCGCTGCCTCGGCAAACTCCGCCCGGGTGATGCCATACTGCCAGTAGCTCGACACATCCGTCGGGATCAGCCCCAGCGCGTCCGCCTCCCTCAGCTCGTTCACCGCCCAGGCCGAGCACCCGGTGATCTCCGCCGCCGAAACACCCGATGACAGCAGTACCGCCGCCATCAGCACGGCCAGGAAAAGGCATACCGTTCTTTTCATCAATTCAATATTCCGTCCTTTCGCTCTCAATCGTTCTTTCCCCCGGTCATTCTCCCCGGAGTAATCACCCGCGCCGGATGGTCCCGAGCTTCAGCCCGGATAAAGCGGCACGGATTCTAACTATTATTATACCATAGTTTACACTTGTTGTCAATAGGGTCCGGTAAATTTGAGAAAATATTTTCGCGTCCCCGGACGAAAAAGACACCCCCGGAGGAGTGCCTTTTCGGTATGCGGTTTTCGCTTATTTCTTCAGCAGATCGTGCTCCTTGGTGAAGTTCACCAGCTCGTCCACCGTGGTGAAGGCCAGGCCGGTGACCGTGTCCGCGCAGCCGTAGTAAATAGCGATGCGGCCCGTGTCGGCGTCGGCCAGAGCGGCGCAGGGGAAGGTCACGTTCGGCACGTCGCCCACGCACTCGTAGATCTCCCAGGGAGCCAGGATGTAGTCGGACGTGCGGTGCAGCACCTTCCAGGGCTCGTCCTTGTCCAGAATGGCGCAGCCCATGCGGTAGACGAAGCCGTTGCAGGTGGTCAGCACGCCGTGGTAGATCAGGAGCCAGCCCTCGTCGATCTCGATGGGCGCGGGGCCGGGGCCGACCTTGGTGGACTGCCATGCGGACGCGTTGCCGCCGTAGGTGCCGAACACGAAGCGGTGCCTGCCCCAGAACTCCAGATCCTTGGACTGGCTGAGGTAGATGTCGCCGAAGGGGGTGTGGCCGGTGTCGGAGGGACGGGACAGCATCATGTACATGCCGTTTATCTTCCTCGGGAACAGGACGCCGTTGCGGTTGTAGGGCAGGAAGGCGTTCTCCAACTGATGGAAGACTTTAAAATCCTCCGTCCAGGCCACGCCGATGGTGGGACCGTGATAGCCGTTGCACCAGGTGACGTAGTACTTCCCCTCCATGGGGGTGATGCGGGCGTCGTAGCGGTACTGGTTGGGGGCGATCTCGGGGTCCGCACCCACCAGATTCAGGCTGTCGTCCTCGATCTGCCAGTGAATGCCGTCCTCCGAGTGACCGGCGAACAGATCCATGGAAATGGACCGGCTGTCACAGCGGAACACCCCGGCGAATCCGTCCTTAAAGGGCACCACCGCGCTGTTGAACACGCTGTTGGACCGCTTGTTGCCGTGCCGGTCTATGATGGGATTGCCGCTGTACCGCCATACGGGATCGGTGTACCCCTGGGGCTTGTCCTCCCAGGGCAGATTGGGAATCGCGCTGCCGATGATCTTGGCCATGGTGAATCCTCCGTGAATAATGATGTCTGTTTGTAAATCGGACGGTCCGGACGCCCGCCGTCAAAACGGGATCCTCCGCCGTATGCCGATTTGATTATACCGGGATACGCCCGTCAATGCAAGGGGATAAATGTGAATTTCCGCCCGGACTTTTTCCCTCACAGCGCCCGGATCATGGAGCAGAGGGTGTCCGTGTCGTCGTACCGCAGGCCCGTGCCCATCATGGTGACTGCAAACCGCTTTCCCCGGGCGTATTCCGCGAGCCTTCCCCGGATCTCGTCCTTCCGCTCCGGATTGGCCTTCGCAACAGCGCAGAGTGCTGTGATGAGGTGGGAGCGGTACTGGAAACAGTAGTCCTCCCGGTCCGCGATGAGATCGTAAGGCGCAAAGGGCAGCTCGTCGATAAACCCCTCGTCCTCCGTCAGCCGGTACAGGGAGGGAAGAGCCCCCGCGTCCCCCAGCCGCCCGAGCGCATAGACCGCCGCTATGGATCGGGGCACAATGTACTTCCGGCTGGCCTTCGTCAGATAGCCGTCCCGCTTCAGCGCCGCCTCCGACAGAATCCGCACCGCGTCCTCCCCGCCCTCGTCCAGAATGGCCAGGGTCAGGGCCGCGTTGATCCGGGTCTTCTCGTTCGCCGAGGACAGCAGGGAGCGCAGAAGAGCCGTCTTCCGGAAATGACGCGCCGACCACATGGCCCGCCCCGGCTCGTCCGACGCCAGCTGCTCCGCGATGATCCCGTCGTCGGAGATCCAGATTTCCCCGACATAGAGCTCCCCGCCCATCTGCTTTTCCAGCATGATTGCCTCGTCCTCCGGCTTCAGGCACCCGGACGCGAACAGCTTTTCCCGCAGCCGGTCCGGATTGACCTCCCGCGCGGAAATCCCCTGCCGGATCGCCTCGGCGGCAAGTCTCGCTGCGGCTTCCCCGGATTTCTGCACGTCGTCCTTCATCCGCAGGCCCATGGCAATGTCGTGATCCGAGGACACGTTCCGCCCCGCCGCCAAAAGTCCCTCCGTGCCCCGGGGGATCAGCGCGCCCATGGGAACGGGAATGGCGATCCCCCAGCCCCACATGCCGCACACGGTGTTCCAGTCCTGATAGATCCGGGATTCCAGGGCGTTGTCCTTGCCGTGGTTGTCCAGATTGGACCAGCCGTAATAGAGGGGCTTCTCCGGCCTCTCCCCGCCGATCAGCTCCGGGAAGGAGACGGTCTCCTCCCCCATGATCCGCCGCCCCTCCCGCAGGCCGATGAGAGCAGCCGCTCCCAGATAGCTGTGGGAGGAATAGTCCTCCAAAAGATGCAGATAGGAGCTGAGCGCCCCCATCACCGCCGGTCCGAGGTCGTCCGGATCGTACTGATCCACCCGCCCGTCGTCCATGTAGCTCATGCCCAGCCGCCCGTTATTGTACAAAAGCCGCACGCAGGAGAAGGGCTGGAACGCGCCGTCGCTCTCCCGTCCCCCGATCATGGCGCATCCGGCGTTCATAGCAACTGCGGCCTCGGCGGTGCAGTCGATAACGAATTTCGCGTGAGCCATGTGCCGCTCCCCGTTTTCCATCCACAAAACGCCGGTGACCCGGTTTCCCTCCCGGAGCACGTCCGTGAACGAAGCGTTGTACCGGATCCGGGCGTCTTGCAGCATGGCGTCGATCTGCGCGATCTTCTGATCGGCTCCCACGCCCCAGCCCCGGACGAAGCCGCCGTCCCGCTCGCGCGCGCCCTCGTCGATCCGCCGGTAGACCCCGCCGTGAAAGCCGTAATAGTAGGTCTGCACCAGCCCCGCCGTAGCCGCGCCGCCGCCCTCGGGGAGATTTTCCAGCCCCAGGACCCGCAGGCCTTCCTCCACCGCCGTGACAGCGGCTGTCGCACCCGCAGTGCCCAGCCCGACGACGATCACGTCATACTCCCCGTCGTCAAAAACGTCGACCGGCTTCGTCCGCGGAATCCCCACCGGAAGATCCAGCGCCGCCCCGTCGTCGTAAGCCTCGAGGAAATTCCCCCTTGCCGCCGAGGGGACCCAGGCCGCCCCGCCGAGGTCCCGCCGCCGCTCGGAAGGAGTCAGCGCCAGACGCCACGCGGTCTTGACGATGGATCCGTCTTCCCCGGGCGGCCGCAGCCGGTCTGCCGCGATGTCCCCCTCCGACGGGATCCCCCGGACCGCCATGTCCGCGTCCAGCCGGTTCAGCCGCATATCCGCCATGACGGGCGCCGCCTCTCCGAAGAAGCACCGGCTGTCAAACCGGTCCGTGGTATCGATGACCCGGGAGGCGAAGAATTCGTGGTCGATGCCGAACGCGCTGAACACCGCCCGATATCCGTCCCCTTCCGCCTCAAGCTCCTTCAGAACGGCGAAGAAATACACGTCCGCCCCGCTGTGAAGCAGTCGA
>CACWLT010000116.1:5682-13434 GCA_902761695.1 uncultured Ruminococcus sp. | reverse complement strand
TCTGTCTATGTCGCCTCCCAGCAGCTGATGCCGCCCATCGTCGTCAGGCTCAGCGGGAGAGAAGAGTCGGCCTATCTCCAGTACAGGAGTGTATTTGCCGCTATGGGCTACGAAATCGAAGACTTCGGCGGCGGATCCTATGCCATCCGCGCCGTTCCTACAGAACTCTTCGGATCGAGCTTTCCGGATATATTTATGTATCTTTCGACCGTTCCGCCCGGCAGAGACAGATCGGACTCTTTCCCCGCTGCTTTATTACCTGATATTATCAGCGGTGATACGCCGCCGGAGCCGATGCTGATCTTCGGATCGATGTGCAAAACGGAATAGTAGTTCAGGTCCTCAACATATACGCCGGCTCCGTGTCCGCGATCGTCACAGGTATTGCCTTTGATCGTGCCGCCGTAAAGCTCGAGATTCCCATATGCCAGTACTGAAAGGCCGCCCCCGTCTTTGCCGTAATTGCCTGTGATGGTACCGCCGTACATTTTGAGCGTGCCGAATACCTGGATCCCTCCGCCGTTATAATCTGTAAAGCCTCCTGTGATTTTTCCTTCCTTGTCGGATTCATCGTAGAGATACATGACAGAGTCGTAAGGAACCTGTATAACACTTGCATCCATACTAGATTCATCGCCGGTCTTGGCTTCGCGGGCAACAGTATGTCCGTTAAGACAGAGTCTGATCTCACCCTCTGGCGGGCACCATGCTTTTTCATAGCTGGTGAGCGTCACATCGGTTTCCAGATAGTAGTTTCCGGGCTGATCAGGAAGAGTGTTCGGATCTGTCCACGGCCTGAAGTCCACACCATCGTGCTCATGAGCGGTCTTGGCATAAAGCACAGCGCTGTTGTCCGGGCTCATTGACTGGACAGTTCCAAAATCCTCTCCTTCGTACTTCGTTTTGAAGTCTTCGTCAATATACCAGCCGGCAAACACGAAGTTGTTGTCGTAGCCGCCGAATTCCTTCATCATGGGATAGTCGGACGCGAAGCCTTCGCCGATGGGCTTGCCGCACCGGAAGTCATAGGGCGTGCCCGCCACGTCGATGAACTTGCCGTCGGGAATCAGCTCGCTGTCGAGGGAGTTGATCTTATCGCAGTCCAGCTGGAGGATCTGATCGTCCACGACGCCGGATGCGTAGCCCGCCAGATTGTAGTAGGCGTGGTTGGTCATGTTGACGATGGTGGTCTTGTCCGTGGTGGCCTCATAGTGGATCTTCAGCGCGCCGCACTTGGTCAGGGTATAGGTGACCTTGACGGAGAGGGTGCCGGGATAGTTCTCTTCCCCGTCCGCGCTCACATAGGTCAGCACGAGGGAGGGAGACTCATTGCAGTCGCACTCTTCCACGTCCCAGATCTTGGCGTTGAAGCCGTCCTTGCCGCCGTGGAGGGAGTTCTGACCGTCGTTGCAGTAGAGCTGGTATTCCTTGCCTTCCAGGGTGAACTTGCCCTTGGCGATGCGGTTGCCGATGCGTCCGATGAGTGCGCCTTGATAACCGCCGGAGGTGAGGTAACCGTCGATGGAGTCAAAGCCGCAGATCACGTCCGCCGGGACGCCGTTCTTATCCTTGACCCAGATGTTCTTCAGGATGCCGCCGTAGTTCAGAATGCAGACGGAGGTGATGGAGTCGTTCGAGAGGGTATAGGCGTAGACCTCGCATCCGCAGGGGAGCTTGCCGAAAAGTTCCTTCTTGATCATGTCCGTTCTCCTTTAGTCGTCATACCCGTTGGGGTTGTTTTTCTGCCATCTCCAGGAGTCCTCGCACATCTCGCGGATGCCGTTCTCCGCCTTCCAGCCCAGCTCCTTTTCCGCCAGGGCCGCGGAGGAATAGCACTCGTCGATGTCGCCCGGACGGCGGGGACCGATGACGTAGGGGACCTTCACGCCGGTGGCTTCCTCGAAGTTCTTCACAATATCGAGGACGCTGTAGCCCACGCCGGTGCCCAGGTTGTAGGTCTTGATGCCGCAGTTCTCGGCCAGCTTCTTCACCGCGCAGACGTGGCCCTTGGCCAGATCCACCACGTGGATATAGTCGCGGACGCCGGTTCCGTCGTGGGTCTTATAGTCGTTGCCGAAGACAGTGAGCTTTTCCCGCTTGCCCACAGCCACCTGGGTCACATAGGGCATCAGGTTGTTGGGAATGCCGTTGGGGTTCTAGCCGATCATGCCGGACTTGTGGGCGCCGATGGGATTGAAGTACCGCAGAAGCACCACGTTCCACTCCGGATCGGCCTTCTGGATGTCGGTCAGGATCTGCTCCAGCATGGACTTGGTCCAGCCGTAGGGATTGGTGCAGTTCCCCTTGGGGCATTCCTCGGTGATCGGCACGAAGGCGGGGTTGCCGTAGACGGTGGCGGAGGAGGAGAAGATGATGTTCTTGCAGCCGTGCTTCCGCATGACGTCCGTCAGCACCAGCGTGCCGCCGATGTTGTTGTTGTAGTACTCCCAGGGCTTGGCCACGGATTCGCCCACGGCCTTGAGCCCGGCAAAGTGGATCACGGAATCGATGCTTTCATTCTCGAAGATCTTTTCCATGTCCTCCCGGGAGCAGATATCCGCGAGGTAGAACTTCACGGGCTTGCCGGTGATCTTTTCCACCCGCTCCAGAGACTTCTTCGAGGAATTGCAGAGATTGTCGCAGACCACCACTTCATAACCGGCGTTCTGCAGCTCGATGACGGTATGGGAGCCGATATAGCCCGCGCCGCCCGTAACAAGAATTGCCATTCCGACCTCCCGCTTATTTCCAGAGTCCGTTCGGATACTCGCCGGCCGCGATAAGGGCCTTCAGCTTGGCGATGACGTCCGGCTTGTCGTCGGCATAGGTCACGCCGAACCACTTGGCGGAGGTGGTGAGCACTTCCACGTCGCAGTCGCCGGCCTTGATCATCTTGCCAATGGTGTTGGGCAGGAGGCATTCGCTCTTGAGGGGCTCCTTCTCCGTGTCGTTCAGGAACGCGGTGAAGTCCTCGTCCAGGCCCTCGAACACCTTCGGCGTGAAGCCCCAGAAGTTCATGGAGACAACGGTATCGTTCGGGAGATGGACGGTCTCGCCGTTCTCCTCAAAGTACGCGCCGCCCTCTTCCTTGAAGAGCTTGGTGCGCTCCACGATCTTGTCCAGATAGCCGTCCGGGGTGGCATGGCATTCGCCGCGGGCTACGGAGCCGTTGTCGGTCAGGGTGTTGCCGAGGCGATAGCCCACCATGCAGTAATGGGAACTGTTCTCGTCGGCCTTCTTCAGGAATTCGGCGGCTTTCATAAAGGCGTCGCGGCCGTAGAAGTCGTCGGCGTTGATGACGGCAAATCCGTCGTTCAGCACGTCCTTGCCGCAGAGCAGCGCGTGGGTGGTGCCCCAGGGCTTCACGCGGTCAGCCGGGATCTTGTCCGCGGGGACGAAGCTGTCCAGTCCCTGAAATACGTATTCGACCTTGATCTTGCCCTCGATGCGGGAGCCGACGGTCTCCTTGAAGATCTCGTAGTTTTCCTTCTTGATGACGAAGACCACGCGGTCAAAGCCGGCCTTGATGGCGTCATAGATGGAGAAGTCAATGATAAACTCACCGTTTTCGGTGAAGGGATCGATCTGCTTCAGTCCGCCGTAACGGGAACCCATTCCGGCTGCCAGAATAAATAAGGTCATGGTGTGTCCTCCTGAGACGCGGGGAATCCCCCTGTTATTTCATTTTATATTTTAGTACAACGTCGTGTCAATTGCAAGAGCAAAAACGGAAAAAGCGGAAATTTCCGGAAAAAAACTGTCCCTTCCCCGCCCCACGACGCGAAAAGGCCGCGGACCCGCATCCGTAAATCCGCGGCGGCAGCTATGCCATGATCAATGAAGTCTGTTCTGGGGAATAGTCCGCCTCAGCAGCAGGATCCGCATCCATCGGCCGGAGCTCCGGGAACGGGGGATCCCGAGGAGGAGAATTCAGCGGTGGGAAACGCCATCTGCCGGAAGAGGGAGCAGGCGTCCTCCACGGGCGGGGCCGCGCACTGCTTCTCCGGGACGCTGTACTCCACCGCGCTGATAAGGTACTGGGCCGGGCGTTCGATCCGCACCACGGAGAAAAAGCCCAGGGACACCGTCACGCGGGAGGGACAGTCCGCAAGAGGCGCAGAGAGATAGGCCGTCACGCGCTCGGGAACGTCATCCGCGGAACAGCATCCGGGGCAGGCGCACTCGTTCACCCGGGTATCCAGCACGATGGGATCCGCCACCTCAAATACGGCCTGGGGCAGCGTGTTCCCGCCCACCGTAGACTTTCCGCCGCAGGAGCAGAAGCCCGTATCGGAGAGCTCGCTCCGGAAGACGCTGACGCTGCCCTCCCCGCCGTAAAGGACCACCTTTTTCTCCACCACGGCGATGCCTTCCGCTTCCTGTGTATTCCCCTGCCCAAGGCACATCTCCAGCCCCACCCGGCAGTAAATCCGGATCAGGAGCTGGTAAAAGCCGCGGTTGAAGGGGACGTTGTCCATGTCCACACAGGCCCAAACAACTTTGGCCGTCTTTGCCCGCACCGCTCCTGCCCGGTTCAGCATTTCCACCCCGGGACACGTCAGGAAGACCCGGACGTCCTCGAAGCAGTCCTTGTCGCGGCAGGAGTCCAGCACGCGGCAGGTATCCACGCAGACCATGTCCCTCTGCCCGCCTTTGCATTCAGCCATGTTCATCATGCCTTTCTTGATTGTCATTGAAGGAAGAGCGCGGCACGGAGCCTTCTCTTCTCTGCCAGTCTATGACATCGGGGCCTTTTCTGTCACCGGGGTACGCTGAACGGGATGAAAAAAGCCGCCTCCCGGTCCGGATGACGGAGGGGAGACGGCGGCACAGGGGTTCTCCTGAAAAACAGACGAGATTAGCCGATATACTTCAGGACGGTCTTAGAGGCTTCCGTCGGATCCAGCGAGGAGGTGATGACGAAATTGACGTCGTGCTCCTCCACCAGCTTCGCGATCTCGGTCAGGAAACGGTCAAAGCCCTCCGCGTCGTTCTGGCAGATCTTCAGAGCGGAATCGATGAAGATATCGCCGACGTCGTGGTTGCTGGCCAGAATACCGGCAACAAAACCGAACAGGGACTGTCCGTCCGCGATCAGGTACTTGTCCGCGTCCACGAGCCTGCACTGGTAAGGAATGTCGTAGGTGAGCTTGTCGCCCTTTTCGATACAGACAACCGCGCCGTTGGTGGTTTCAAGAGTGGATCTGACGAGTTCGATGAGCGTTTTTGTCTTGCCGGAACCTTTCTTGCCGATGATGAGTCTGATCATGGAATTCCTCCGTTAATAATAGTAATGGTTGATGGGCGTCCGTTTCAGTTTTTCATTCTGGCCTCGAGGGCGGCCTTCTGTTCCTCGTATCCGGGCTTGCCAAGGAGAGCGTACATGTTCTTCTTGTAGGCCTCCACGCCGGGCTGGTCGAAGGGATTCACACCCAGCATGTAGCCGGACACCGCGCAGGCCATCTCGAAGAAGTAGACCAGGGCGCCGAAGTTTTCTTCGTTCCGTCCGTCCACCTCGATGAGGATGTTGGGAACGCCGCCGTCGTTGTGGGCGAACAGCGTGCCGGTCATGGCCATACGGTTGACGTCGTGGAGCTCCTTGCCGGAGAGGAAGTTCAGACCGTCGATATCGTGCGGATCGTTCGGGATCACCACGGTGTCCGCGGAGGATTTGAAGTCGATGACGGTTTCAAACATGGTGCGCAGGCCTTCCTGCACGTACTGGCCCAGGGAATGGAGATCGGTGGAGAAGATCACGGAGGAGGGGTAGAGGCCCTTGCCGTCCTTGCCCTCGCTCTCGCCGTACAGCTGCTTCCACCACTCCGCGAACATCTGAGCTGCGGGCTCGTAGGAGACCAGGATCTCCATGGACTTGCCCTTGTTGTAGAGGATGTTGCGCAGGACCGCGTACCGGGCGGCGTCGTTTTCCGCAAGCGGCGCGTTCAGGTACTTTTCCCGCGCGTCGGCGGCGCCCTTCATCATGGCGTCGATATCGATGCCGGCTACGGCGATGGGAAGCAGGCCCACGGCGGTGAGAACGGAATAGCGTCCGCCGATGTCATCCGGAACCACGAAGGTCTCATAGCCCTTTTTGGTGGAGAATTCCTTCAGCTTGCCCTTCGCCCGGTCGGTGGTAACGAAGATCCGCTCGCGAGCGCCTTCTTCGCCGTACTTCTTTTCCAGCAGCTCCCGGAAGATCCGGAAGGTAACGGCGGGCTCCGTGGTGGTGCCGGACTTGGAGATGACGTTGATGCAGACGTCCCGGTCCTCGCAGATGCGCAGGATGTCGGCCAGCGCGGAGGAGGAAATGGTGTTGCCCGCGAAATAGACGTCGGGGGTATCCTTCTTCAGGTTGTTGTAGTAGGGGGAACGGCAGAATTCGATGGCGGCGCGGGCTCCCAGGTAGGATCCCCCGATGCCGATGACGACGAACACGCCGCACATCTTCTGAATTCTGGCGGAAGCGGCCTTGATGCGGGCGTATTCTTCCTTATCGTAATCCGCGGGAAGGTTGACCCATCCGAGGAATCCGTTTCCGGCTCCACGGCGGGATCTGACCAGCTCCAGCGAAGCTTCTGCCACATGCGCGATTTTTTCGGTTTCCGCTGTTGAAACGAACCCGTTCAGATAGGTTTCGTTTAGTCTGAGTGCCATGATATTGAACAGTCCTCCGTTTGCGACCCGCCGGGTACGGCCGTGCGGGTACGGCGATTAGTGATCCGTATGATCCGTATATATCATACAACATTTTTCGCCGCTTTTCAAGCCCCGGGGAGAACTTTCTTCTCCGGCGGGCGTTTTTCTTCTTCCGGATGACCGTCAATCGGCTTTTTTCAGAACCGCGCCGCCGAGAAGCCGCCGGAAAATGCCGCCCCATCCTATCCTTGCCACATCCTCCCGGGCCGTCACGTCCGCTTCGGAGACGACCTCCTCCCCGATGAGGCAGCGGATCTTCCCCACCCGGTCTCCGGCTTTCACGGGTGCGGTGACGAAGGGATCCAGCAGCAGTTCCGTCTGGACCGACCTCGCCTTTCCCTTCGGCAGGAGCAGGCAGACGGGGGCGGATTCAGCGGTACAGGCATCCTCCACGCCGCCGTGGACGGGAACGGATCCCACGGGGCCGCCCTCCGCCCGGAAAAGCGAATAATTGGCGAATCCGTAATCCAGCAGCTGTCTGGCCGTCTCATTGCGGACGTCCCGGGTCGGCGCGCCCATGACAACGGCGATCAGGTGAAGCCCGTCCCGCATGGCCGTAGCGCTCATGCAGAAGCCCGCCTTTGCCGTGGAGCCGGTTTTCAGCCCCGTAATCCCCTCGTAGAAGCGGACCAGGCGGTTGGTGTTGGTCAGGCCGAAAGCGCCGTCCCGGATGGAGTCCATCCAGATGGTGGAATAGCGGGTGATGGTCTCGTGGCGCAGCAGAGCCCGGGACATGAGCGCGATGTCGTACGCCGTGGTCAGGTGGTCCTTCGCCGTGTCGTCCAGGCCGGTGACGTTTTCAAAATGGGTGTTGTCCATGCCCAGCTCCCCCGCCCGCTCGTTCATCCGGGCGACGAAGGCCTCCTCGCTGCCGGCCGTCTTTTCCGCCAGGGCGACCGCCGCGTCGTTGGCCGAGGCGATGATGACGCATTTCAGAAGGTCCTCCGCCGACAGGGTCTCGCCGGGCTCCAGATAGACCTGGGATCCGCCCATGGAGGCCGCGTACTCGCTGACGCTGATCTTCTCGTCCAGGGAGATATTCCCCGCGTCCACCTC
>CACWLT010000116.1:660-5652 GCA_902761695.1 uncultured Ruminococcus sp. | reverse complement strand
GGTCTGCGGCCTTGGCGTAGAGAACAGTTCCCGTTTCCAGCTCCATCAGAACGGCGGATTCCGCGCTGACGTCAAAGGGCATGCTGTCCGGGACCTCGGCGGCGGCGGGAACGGATGAGAAGAGGAGGAGGATCGGTATCAGCAAAAGCGGCAATTTCTTGGCGGACATAAACATACTCCCGTACAGATCGGACGCTTTGCCTGTATTGTACGGGAGTATGCTTCCGTTTATGCAGGGGAGGACGGGAAAGATTCAGTACATATACCGCTTGACGGCGCTGCAGATCACGTTCAGAATAGCGGCGGCCTCCGCGTCGTCCGGCTCCCTCTCCGCGTAACGGACCGCCTCGAAATCCGCAGTGATTTTGGAGATCTCCTCGTCGGAGAGGGCGTGCTTCACCTTCTTCTCCATCTCGCGGGGGGTGTCGGAGCTTTTCAGGGCGATATTGAGCTTCTTGTACATCCGGATCAGAACAGCATAGGAGTAGCAGAGCTGCTCGTCGTAGGTTTTCAGCCTGCCCAGCCGCGTCATGAATGCCCGGTAAGTGTCCGTGTCGTCCGCCATCTCGTGGTAGTCCCGGATCCCGGCCTTCTGGATCTGGCGCTTTTCGTCCTTGTAGTTGTAGATCCCGTCCGCTTCGTTGGGGTCGAAGGAGATGCGGAAAATGCCGATGCCGATGAGGACCGTTTCAATGAAGTCCCGGATCTTCAGCCAGAGCTTTTTCAGAAGACCTGTCCGCCAGCCCAGCAGGATCAGGGCGATGAAGAACGCCATGAGGAAGAACACCGCCACGAGATACTGGTTCTCCGGCGACATGACGTCCCTTCTGAGGTAGTTGGAGGCCTCGTCGGAATCGTAGTACTCGTAGTTTCTCCCGAGAGGACCGCCTCCCTCCTGTCCGTGGAAGAGGTGGTAGAGAACCACGAACAAGAGCATCCGCAGAAGGACGGAGAGGCCCATGAGCATGACGTACACCATGGCCATCACCACGGCGAACAGCACCGTCATGAGCAGCACCAGAAGCAGGTTGTACCGCCGCTCCGACGAGGTGATGACGGACACCACCGATCCCCGGTACTTCTTCTGCAGGTTGCTCTGGTTGTAGATCACCAGCACGCAGAGGAAGAAGATAACGAAGGGGATGCCCAGGTTGAGGCGGACGAAATTGGCGGAATTGATCTGCGTCGCCCGGGCGGTGACGGAGAGGAACACGCTCTCCAGGAAGAAGAGGACGCAGGCCCCCATCAGAAGATAAAGGTTGGTCAGCCGCTCCACCGGGTAGAACCACACGATGCATCCGGACAGAGCCGCGATGAAGAACAGAACGGCGGCGCAGAGAGGATACAGGATGGTATAGTGGACGAACAGTCCGTTCTCCAGAAAGACCGCGTCCACGTACATCCGCATGACGATGGTGTTATACAGGAAGAACACCCCTACGGACAGCAGGAGCGCCGTCAGCATGGGAACGAAGGCGTAGGAGAAGCGGAACTTCCCCAGCACGCCGCGGGTCGGGTCGTCGTAGCCGTCCCGGGAGGCCGTTTTTCCGGTCAGTCTGGCAAATCCCCACTGCAGGCCGTAGCCCGCGGCGGTGGAGAGCACGGCGAAGGCGGACAAAATCGGCCCGGAAAAGGGAATGGTGCCCCCGAGAAAGATGAGGAACAGCGGCACCGTCAGCATGGCCACCGCCGCCAGGGCCACCAGATTGAACAGACGGTCGTAGAATCGGGCGTTCATGAAGCCTCCTTTCTCGTGCTGATTCCACAGAAAACATGGCGGAATGGTTTGGCGTGATCCGGAATTCGCATCAGTCCTCGACGAAGGTCTTGTAGTGGACCTCGATGTCCTCCGGGATCAGCGTGACGTTCAGGTTGGTGGAGGTGATATAGAACACCACCGTGATGCCCAGCCGCCGCATGGCATAGGCGAAATTGACCATCCGCTCGCTGAGGTAGGCGGAGATAAACACGATGTTTCCACCGCCGGTATAGGCATGGGGATGGGCCAGGATGTGGTCCAGCATCTTCTCCACGGGGACGGAGATCATCAGCTCCGCCTGGGCCAGCATCCGCAGGGCGCCGAGAACCTGGGAACGTCCCTTGAAGGGCGGAGACACGAAAATCTTACTGCCCACGGGATCGTCTTCGGCGTATTCCATATCGGAGACGTCCTCCCCGAACTGCTCCGGGGGCGTGTTGATGATGAGGCGGACGGGGACGTTCTCGCTGGATACGCTGTCCAGAATGGAGGCCGCCACCGTCATGCACAGCTCCACTGTGCCGCGGACGGAGGGAGGGCCGGGGATGACCTTCTCGATGTCCCGCCCCTGCATGTTCATGAGGATATTGAACTGGTGGCGGTTGGTGAACTCCTCCACGTTGGTCATGAGGGCGCCGTGGACCGCAGACTGGGTCCAGTTGATGCGGTTCATGGGATCCCCGGGGAGATAATCACGGACGCCGGCCCTCAGCAGCGGATCGGTCAGGAGGCTTGTCTGCACCAGAAAGTCGCCGCTGGTATACCGGGAGGAGGAAAACTCCTTCTCCAGATCCACGGCCCGGGGCAGCACCACAACGGTGTTCTTCCCTCCCTCCGAAGGCTCGAGAATCTTCACCACCGGGGTCAGGCCGAACACGTCGTCCGCCAGCATGGTGACGCTGCCGAGGGTGTAGGTCCCCCGCACGTCGCACTTCACCCGCCAGCGCCTGCGGATCATCTGCCGGCTGCGCAGGACAAAAACCGAGTGCACCACACGGGGATAGACGTCCCGGGTGCCTCCGCCCTCCTCCTCAAAGAGATGGAAGGCCAGCCCCTCCGGCAGCTCGGTGTCCACCTTCAGAAAAGGCAGCGGCAGGAGCTTGTTGTTGCGCAGCTCCTCGTAGACGTAGATCTCTTCGTCCTCAAACACTTCGTCGGCGGAGACCTCGACCCGGTATTCCAGGTCCTTCATGGCGTAGGCCCTCCAGATCCGGGACTGGAACATCAGCATGAGGAACACCGCCGCGATGATGGCAATGTAGACCATGGCTTCCCTCAGTCAACGGGCGCGCGGACAGTGTCCACAATGGCCTCGATGACCTGCTCGTTGGTGTCCGTCAGGCGGATTGTATTCTGGGAGCGGGTGATGATGCGGTGGGAGAGGACCGGGACCGCCACCTTCTTGACGTCGTCCGGGATGACGTAGTCCCGCCCCGCCATGGCTGCCCACGCTTGGGAGGCTTTCATCAGCGCCAGGGTCCCGCGGGGGGACACGCCGAGACGGAGCCGTTCGCTCTTCCGGGTGGCGTCTGCAATAGCGATCAGATAGCCTTTGATCGGATCGCTGACGGTGATGCGGGGAATCATGGAAGCGGCGGCGTTCAGATCGGCCTTCGTGCAGACCGGTCCCAGTGAATCCAGCGGTGAGACGTCGTTATATCCGTTCAGGATGTCCTTTTCCGCCTCGGCGGAGGGATAGCCCAGGGACAGCTTCATGAAGAACCGGTCCATCTGTGCCTCCGGCAGGGGGAAGGTGCCCTGGGATTCAATGGGGTTCTGGGTGGCCACCACGAAGAAGGGCTCCTCCAGAGGATAGGTGACGCCGTCGATGGTGGCCTGCCGCTCGCCCATGCACTCCAGAAGCGCGGACTGGGTGCGGGGGGTGGTGCGGTTGATTTCGTCCGCCAGCAGGATATTGGTAAAGACGGGCCCTCTCCGGAACACGAAGTCCGCCGTCTTCTGGTTGAAGTAGTTGACGCCCGTCACGTCCGAGGGCAGAAGGTCCGGTGTGAACTGGATGCGCTTTCCCTCGGCGGAAACGGACTTCGCCAGGGATTTGGCCAGGGTCGTCTTGCCGGTGCCGGGAATGTCGTCCAGGAGCACATGCCCGCGGCACAGGAGGGCGGCCACCACAAGGCGGATCTCGTTTTCCTTGCCGTAGATGGCCCTGCCGACGTTGGCCACAATATCGTTCGCAGTTTTCGCAACGGTTTCGCAGTACATAGGCTTCTCCTGTTTCTGTGAATTGGGGGGCACTCAGGGACGGGGGAAGTATTCCGGGATGTCCTCCCCTTCCGTCAGGTCACGGATCAGCTCGCGCTGGGTGCGGACGGAGGGGCTGACGAGGAAGACGCAGGAGGAGGCGTCCAGGTCGAGGGCGGCGCGGGTGTAGATCTCCCCGGACACGCGGACGGTCTCGCAGACGCTTTTTTTGAACCGTCCGGTAGCAGGATTCCATTCCTCCGGTACGAGACGCCCCCGCAGCAGCACATGGCCGTGGTAGTCGTTGCCGGTGGTGTTGGTGAAGAAATAGATATCGCTGCCGGCGTACTTCTTGTGGATGCAGTTCATGGAGCAGCCCTGGGCCAGACGCCGGTCGATGCCGATCTTGAGAAAGTCCGGCAGGTGCTGGTTCACCACGCCCAGGAATTCCACCCGGGGCTTCTTTTCGATATAGACGTCCGGGGCGAGGCGGAAGTTGCGGACGGCCTGGAGCAGGATGTCGGCGGTGACGGTGTCGGTACCGTCCACGGTGGTCCGGTTGGCCGGGAAGAAATAGGCCATGCCGCCCTGCTCGTTCTCGTTCTTGTAGTGAGCCCGGATGATGTGGGGATCGGCCACGCTGTCTCCGAAGAGAGCGCAGATATGGGAGAGGACCTCCTCATCCTCGGGGCTGACGTAACGGAGCGCCTGATTGACGTCCATATGGAGGGCGGGGGGCTCGGAAGCGGTTCCCGGCAGGCTGTCCGTGGCGATGACCTTGCCGCCGCCCTCGAAGAATTTCCGGATCACCCGCAGGGCCTTCACACTGACCAGCGTCATGGAGGGCATCACCAGCACCCGGAATTTCATGACCCCGCGCTCGGTGGGAACGTACAGGACGCCGTCCTCGGAGAAAGCCTTTTCCGCGATCACGTCCGGATGGAGGAAGACGGAATCCATCCCCACGTAGTTGAGGAAGTTGTTCATCAGCTCCATATAATCGGCGTTTTCCGGGGTGGAGGGGTACTCGA
>CACWLT010000116.1:0-625 GCA_902761695.1 uncultured Ruminococcus sp. | reverse complement strand
TGATAGAGATAGACGTAGGAGTGGAGCGAGTGGACCGGATAGACGATGGCCGTCTCCGCCACGTGCTCCCCGCCCCGCAGCACGGTCTGGGCACGGTCCACGAATGTAGCGTAATCCGACAGGTCGTCCCCCTTGGAAAAGATGGAGCCGAAGACACCGGGGTCGTTTTCCACGATGTCCGTTTCCTCCCGGGTCCTGTCCTCTCCCAGGTGAACGAAGGTCATGTTGACGCCGCGAACCAGGGCGTTCATGGTTTCCCGGTAGATGATGTCCTTGGTCAGGGTCTTGTAATACTTGAACATGTCCGCAGACACCGTATCCGCTCCGGACTGATCCGCGTAGCCGGACGCCACCTTGACCGCGTTGAGGCCGTAGAGGTAGGCGAAGGGCATGGAGATCCCGGGGGCGGACGCGTACCGGTGGAGCAGCTGCCCGTCCCCGAAGAGCCAGGAGCCGAAGGTGGCCTTTCCCTCCGCCGGATAGCCGGTGCAGAAGATGTCCCGGGCACGGCAGAACTCTGCAGCGGCCTTCAGATACCCGTCCGTCATCATGCGGGAACGGCAGGTCATAAGCAGCGCTCGGTACCGACCCGACTTCCCGGCGAAATCCCGGAACAGGACCGGAT
>CACWLT010000115.1 GCA_902761695.1 uncultured Ruminococcus sp. | reverse complement strand
CATCATCCGGAAAGGGCGGATCGACATCCGGGAGATGAAGAGCAACCGCATGGAAATCGAAGAGCTCATGGCGGAGCTTCGTCAGGCCGGCTACTCCGATCTCGGCGACGTCTACTACGCCATTCTGGAGGACAACGGCCGCCTTTCCGTGTTCCCGAAGGACTCACGGTCCCCCGCTGTGAAGGAGGATCTCCGTTCCCCGCCGACCATCGAACCCGAGAAAGGCATTGCCCACATCTGCGTGCTGGACGGCCGGGTTGTCCGGGAGGGTCTGGAATCCGCCGGTTGGAACGACGTCCGCCTCGCCGATGAGTTGGCCTCCCGCCGTCTGCCCCTCTCCGCCGTCTTTCTTCTCACGGTGGACGATACGGGCGCGGTCTGCTGCGTGAAAAAGGAGGACGCCGCTCACCGACATCCTCCCCGTTGATTCTTTTGCTCAGATAAAATCCGTCTCGCCGTCGGCCAGCAGGAGCCGGGTACGGTCGATCACGTGCCAGCCGGTCTCCCCGGACACGCCGAATTCCCGTTCCACCGCCTGGGCGATGTACTCCGGATTAAGGTAATTCTCCTGCTCCGCGGCCGTCACGGCGGCGATTTTCAGAGAGTCCGCCGTCTGCTCAGCCCGGACGGAGCGGATAAAGGTGGTGATGTCCACTTCCTTCTCCCCGCTCTTGGACCGCTTGGTCATCATAACCGGTGAAGTAAACAACGCCTCGACCCGTGCGGCCAGATCGT
Organism: uncultured Ruminococcus sp.; assembly: GCA_902761695.1. Classification (GTDB taxonomy): domain Bacteria; phylum Bacillota; class Clostridia; order Oscillospirales; family CAG-272; genus UMGS1696. Next base: position 7,048 of record CACWLT010000115.1, on the reverse strand, counting down.
CCGGGGCGGAAATGCCGTGCCATTCGATGACGTTCTCCGCCCATTTGACCTCTGTGAGCTTTCCCTTCTGCTCGTAGACCTGGGTCACCTCCACGCCGCTCGGCATGACCGCCCTGAGCCGCTCCAGCAGCTCCGCGTTGGATACCGCCTTCATAAGCCGGATATCCAGCACCTCCGCCTCGCCGCCGCAGCCCACGGACAGGGGCGTCCCGAACACCAGCTTCGGCTTCGGATTGAATCCCTCCGAATAATAGACAGGCAGGCCGGAGCGCACGATGGAACGCATGACGGTCTTCGCCATGTCCAGATGGGAGATATACAGCATGGGGCCGAATTTCCGGAACCGGATACGGATCTGCCGGGCGGGCTTCACGTTCCCCTTCCCGGGCTCCTGCGTCTTTTTCACGATCTCCCGGTCCGAGGTGATCTTCCCGGCGCTGTCGGAGCTTTCGGGGTGGCCGGGGCACCAGCGGCAGTACTGCTTGTCCACCAGCCGGTTCACGCCGCATCCGGAGCACTTGTCCCGGCAGGCGGGGGTGGACATACCCTCCTGGGCCTTGTGCCGCTCGGACAGCAGGAAGGACTTGGTGACGCCGCAGGAGATCATGTCCCAGGGCAGGATCTCGTCGTCCGGGATGGTCCGGTTGGCGTAGAATGCCGGATCGATGCCCGTGCTCGCGAAAATATCCATCCACCCGTCGTAGTCGAAGCAGTCCTCCCAGGCGTCAAACCGCACGTGCCGCCGCGCCGCCTCCTCCAGAGCCCTGCCCAGCCGCCGGTCACCCCGGGCAAAAACCGCCTCGATCCGGGACACCTTGGCATCGTGATAGTTGTACCGCACCTTCCGGTCGGTGATCTTGCCGGAGAGGAACGCCTGCTTGTCCGCCAGCTCCTCCGGGGTGTTCTGCCGCTCCCACTGGAAAGGGGTATGGGGCTTCGGAATGAAGCAGGCCACAGACAGGGTCACCTGGGGCTGTCTCGCCTTGTTCCGGCCGGGGGTTTTATAGTATTCGTCCACCACATGGGAAGCCAGGGTCGAGATTCCCTCGATATCCTCGTAGGTCTCCCCGGGCAGGCCGTCCATGAAATAGAGCTTGATCTGGTTCTTTCCCGCCTCGTAGGCCACCCGGCAGGCGCGGAGAATCTCCTCCTCCGTGATGTTCTTGTTGATGACATCCCGCATCCGGGGCGTGCCGGCCTCGGGGGCAAAGGTCAGGGTGGAGGAGCGCACGGAGGAGATCTTGTCCATCAGCTCCCTGGTGAAGGAATCCGCCCGCATGGAGGGGAGGGACAGGTTCACCATGGCGTCGTCGGTCCACTCCAGCAGCTTATCCGTCAGCTCGCTGATCTTGGTATAGTCGGAAATCGACAGGGAGGACAGGGATATTTCGTCGTAGCCGGAGTTCTGAATCATGGTCTTCGCGATGCAGTCGAGAGTCTCCGGGGACTTCTCCCGCACGGGACGGCACACCATCCCCGCCTGACAGAACCGGCATCCCCGCGTGCATCCCCGCACCACCTCGATGGTCACCCGGTCGTGCACCGTCTCGATGTTGGGCATGACGGGATTGAGCGGCGGGATGCAGGCATCGAAGTTCTCCACCACCCGCTTCGTCACCACCGCCGGGATTTTGTCGTCCTCGGTCTCGATGGCCGCCACGGTCCCGTCATCGTGGTAGGAGATATGGTAGAACATGGGCACATAGAAGCCCTTCAGCACCGTGGCCGCCCGGTAGAGGAAGTCCCGCTTGGTGTAGGTGCCGTCCTCGTGCATGGACAGCCAGAGCCGCGCCAGCTCGGGAAGCGCTTCCTCCCCCTCCCCGATGGAAAAGATGTCCACAAAGTCCGCCACGGGTTCCGGATTGTAGGAGCAGGGACCGCCCGCCAGAATGATGGGATCGTCCTCCCCGCGCTCGTCCCGGCGGATCTTCAGCCCGGCCAGATCCAGCATGTTCAGCATGGTGGTGTAGCAGAGCTCGTACTGCATGGTGACGCCGATCATGTCGAACTTTCCCACGGGGTCTCCGCTCTCATGGGTGAACAGGGGGATCCCGCGTTTCCGCATTTCGTCCTCCATGTCGATCCAGGGGGCGTACACCCGCTCGCACCAGACGCCCTCCACGGCGTTGAAGCAGTCCACCAGGATCCGCATTCCCAGATTGGACATGCCGATCTCGTAGGTATCCGGGAAACAGAAGGCTACCCGCATCTTCACCTCGGCGAGGTCCTTGTACACGCTGCCCGTCTCGCCGCCCGTATACCGTCCCGGCTTCTGCACGTTGGCGATAAAACTTCTGATGTCTTCTCTCATGATTCGCTCCTCTTGCCTGTGCCGTTTTTCCGCCGTGCTCCGCTGAACGAAAATCCCGGCTGCCGAACGTCCGGACCCCGGCTTTCGGTTTGGTGTCGCTTTTCTTATTATACCCGAATTGCTCCCCCGTGTCAAGGAAGGGCGGAAAAAACCCCCGGATCTCCGCCGGTGAGCGAAGGTTCGGGGGCATTTGACGCTTCCGTTTTACCGGATAAACACGCGGGAGGTGATCATGGTGGGAACGAGCCACACCAGCTGATAGAGCGTCACGACCCATGGGTTCATACCGGAGAGCAGCCCGCTCAGCTCCAGGATCAGGGCGATGGCCGCGCTGACCAGAATGGCCAGGACGCTCAGGGCGATATGGGTCTTCTTCGTCCGCAGCACCTTGCCGCAGTAGCCGATGACCTGCAGGAGGGATTTCTGCTGTCCGCAGGTGACCAGGCCGGAATCCACCTTGGCCTCGTAGGTCGCCACTTCGTCCAGATTGGCGTAGCGCACGATCTTGAGGGGCATCTTCTTCATGCTGAGCTTCTTCGACACCATGTCCTCGTTGATGTTGGGATCGAAGGTCCGGACGCAGGCGTAGAGGCCGTTGCCGGAGAACTGCTTCAGAATGCTGTCGATATCGGGGTCCATCTCGTACTTGATGTACATCTTCGCCACCAGCTTGTTCTCGCGGAACATGTACATGATGGAGAGCTCGTCCGAGAGGTCCACGTCGTCCTCGGCCGCCTCGTCGTCAATAACGAAGCCCCGGGACCGCAGCTTCTCGCAGCCGCCGAAGATGATGTTGACGCCGTCCACCTGAGTGGCCAGGAAATCGTCCTCGGTCTCGAAGATCTTCACGTTGGACGAGGTTCCCAGATCCTTCGTCACATCCTCGAACACGTCCTGCAGGGGACCGCCCGCGTAGGCGAACACCGAGGAGGCGTAGTACAGGATGCGGTCGATGCGCGCGTTGTTGTAGATCCGCACGTTCTGCACCTTGACGGACAGGGACGGGAACACGTTCTTGTCGTCGAAGGAGATGATGGAGGCGTTGGAATACTCCTCAAGGGAGGTTTCGCCGATAATGGCGCTGTCATAGTCCCTCGCCGTCAGGTTGGCCCGGTAGAAGGGGTAAGAGAAGGAGATGAACACGGAAAGGGGCGCCATCATCAGAAGGGATTCGTAGATCGTCCGGGCCACATCCGCGGATGTACCGCCTTTGATCCGGTCCACGATGCCGATGACGACAGAGAGCAGCACCGTCGCGCCCATGACGAACATCATAAAGACGCCGGTGGTCTGGTCAGGCTTCTGCAGACGGGCGAAGAAGCCGTCGATGAAGTCGGTCTTCTCGATCTTCATCACGTCGCAGGCGTCCTCGGTCTCGGCGAAGGCGCGGGATTCCAGCTCGGATTCGTCGTCCTTCAGGCGTCTCACGATGTGCTTGCGCTTTCTGGAGGACACGATGCGGAAGTTCATCATTTCCCGCTTGTTCCGGTAGACCGCGCTCATGAGGGTCAAGAAGCAGGCCAGCGCCACCACGAAGTTGAACATCTTCGGCTCGTTGGGAGATTCCGTCACATGGGCGATCACGGCGGAATACAGGATGCCCGCCACAGCCAGCAGTCCCGTCATGGACTCCGGCTTCGGGATGCCCCGGAACACGGCCTTGACGCCCTCGATGATCTCCTCGTACGTGCAGAGGCAGCATAACAGCATCAGCTGCAGGCTGACCATGGCGTAGACGCCCGGATAGACCCGGGGATCCAGGAACCCGCTGAACTGCATGCCGGTGCCGGTCAGCAGCTTCGTCACGGGCTGGATGTTCTCGAACAGGAAGAGGGCGATCCCGAATCCGACGCAGAGGAGCAGACGGATGAACAGGGACAGGGAGTGCTTTTCATATTCCTTCCGGATGGAGGGGATCTGGGTCCTGTCCACAAATTCGGGACGGTCAAGGCGGACGGCGGTGTCCCGGTTCTGCTGTCTGGCCGCGAGCTTGTCGCCCAGAGCCTTGGCTTTCCCGGCCTGTCCGTTCTTCCCGTTGTCCAGATCGAAGGCCACCATCAGATTGATATCCGTGGGGTCGAATTCTTCCTCGGTATAGGGGGTCTCCGGTGCGTGCCAGGAAGTCCCTTCCCCGGAGGGTTCGGTCGTCTGGCCGCTGTCTCCGCCGGGCTTCTCCGCTTCACTCCCGTTGTCCTGGGGCAGAGGATAACCCTGGGAACCGTCCGGAGCCGAATCCGCCGTCACGCCGGAGGCATCGTCGAATTCAAAGGCGGACACGTCGGGGATTTCTTCTCCCACATCCGTCATCGGTCCGGGAGCCGGAACGAAGGAATGCTCCTCCGCCCGGGGCTCAGCCGTATAGTCCGGAGCGGGACCGAAATCGTGGGAGGTCTGGTTTTCCGCCAGGGTCTCCGCCGCCCACTGCAGCAGCTCCTCGTCGGAGAGATTGGCCGCAGACCGTCTGGACTGCTTCACGAAGGTACTCCCGCTCTCCGGCTGCTTCGGACGGCTTTCGGCGGTCTGCTGCGGGATCGGAGCGGGCTGCGCGGTTCCCATTTCCTCGGATACCGCCACATTGTGCTCCTGTGCAGCGCTCGTCAGGGCCGCCGCCGCATCCTCCAGCATCTGATCCGCCGCCGGACCGTTATTTGGACTGTCGTCAAAGGAGAACGGCTCGCTGTCGGCCGTCTGCATGGCCTTTTCGGTGAAGCGGGCCCAACCGCTGCTCACCCCGGTGTCCGGAGCGGGCTCCGCGGCCTTCTCTTCCGTGTCACCTGTATCCGCCGCAAACGTTCCGGGATCGAAGGCGGGCATGTCAAAGCTCCCGTCCGTCTCACCGGCATCCACAGCGGCGGACGCCTGCTTCCACAGGGCCTCGATCTCGTCGTCCACGCCGGATCCGGCGAAGGCGTCCTCTCCGCCCAGCTCCTCGGCGTACTGCACATCCTCACGGAGCTGTCCGCCGGTCTCGTAACCGGTATCCGATCCGCGTCCGAAGAGAGCCGCCGTGGCCTCCGCAATCAGGGCGTCCGTGTCGTCCTCAGCGGATGCGGCCGATGTATTCTGAACCTCCGCAGGCACTTCCGCAAAACCGGCGTCCTGCGCGGGCTGTTCCCATGCGTTCCCACCATCCCATGCAGGCTGGGGTTCGGAAGCTGAAGGAGCGTTCTGATCGCCATATCCGGCCCGATCGGCGGCATCGGCGGGCTGTCCGGGAACGGCCGGAGCCTGACCGCTTCCGAAGCCGCCCCCTTCCTCGTCGGGGATAAACTCGTCGTCCGCCGTCACGGCTTTCGGCTTCTTGTTCCGACGGAACAGGGAGAACCGCTTCTTCTGGGGCTTGACCTCGCCGAAGAGAGCCATCACCTGCTCGTCCGTCATTTCCTGCCCCACCGGCTTCCCGGATTCGGGAGCGGGCTCGGCGGCATAATCGGGGATCTGCGCGGGATCCGGCACAAAATCCAGATTCCGGTCGCTCTCCGACAGCCCCGTGTTGGTATCGGAAACCGTAAATCCCGCAGGCTCAGCCGCATCATGCTGCCCTTCCGGCGCTTCGGGCTCGATATCGTATTCGGAGATCACATCGTCGGATCCGTTCCAGGCGGGCGTGTCCGTGACGGGGATCTGGAAATCGCCGCCCTCCCCGTTGTCCTCGGGGGAATAGGCAAAGGCGGCGTCCAGCGCGGACAGGAGCTCTTCGTCGCTCCGCATCTGTTCCTCCCGTCTGGATTCCTCGTCCTCCACCGTCCGGCGGATGCGGGAGAACACGCCCCCCTCGCCGGAGGATTGGTTCTCAGTGGAGGAGCCCTCGTCCGCGGAATCGGCCTGATCGCTGGCCTCCTCCGCCGATTTCAGGATCCGGGAGAACAGACCTCCCCCTTCTCCGGCAGCCGTCTGCTCCGCAGGCTCGTTTTCATCCGATTCCAGCGTCGCTGCAATCCGGTCGGCAAAACCGGAGGACACCCCGCCCTCAGTCGGTTCGGCATCCACCGCAGGTTCATCCACGGAAAACAGATCGGAGAGCGAGGAGTCAGGATCCGCATCCGGGTCCGCCCCGCCGCTGATCCCCTGTTCGGGTTCATCGATGCTGAACGTTTCCTCCGCAGGATCCGCATCCGTGCTGTCGCTCACAGAGAACAGATCGTCAAACGCTTGATCGCTCCCCGCAGTCTGATCCTTCCCGCCATTTCCCGTCTGTGCCGCCTCAGGGTTCAGCTCTCCCTCGGGCTCATCGGTGTTGTCCCCGTCACGGTACTCCGGCATGTACTTTCTGAGCAGCTCGTCGATGTTCAGATCGCTGTCGGAATCATCCGGCGCGGGCTTCGACAGGTCGATGGAACGATCCGTCTGACGCGTGTCATTTCCGCCGCCCGGGGATTGCTTCTTGTTCTTTTTCTTCGCCATATCCTTCATCAGTCCGCCGTTCCCTTCAATGGAAACGGTACGGCCCTTCCTTTCTTCGCCGGTTCGGGACGGATCCCGTTCAGCCGCCCTTCCGCTGCATCCTCGCCGCGTGGCACAGGAGCACGGAAGCCGCCGTCGAAACATTCAGGGAATTGACATGCCCGTACATGGGGATGGAAACCGTAAAATCGCAGCGTTCCCGCACAAGACGGCTCACACCGCTGTCCTCACCGCCCATCACGATGGCACAGGGCAGGTTCCAGTCCGCTTCATAGAAATCCATGCCGCCGGCCTCCGCGGCGAACGTCCAGACGCCCGCCTTTTTCAGCTCTT
>CACWLT010000114.1 GCA_902761695.1 uncultured Ruminococcus sp. | reverse complement strand
TAAGTGCGACAGCCTCTTTTTGATTCGCTGAAGCGTGCCGATCCCGAAGGCCAGCGCGCAGACGGCCCTTGCCGTGCCGTGAAGGATCAGTCCGGTCCCGCCGAACGGGAGCAAGAGCACAAGGGCCGCCCGTGTCCCGGCCCGGTTTACTTTCTCGCCGTCACGGCAATCCACGGCTTGTCGGGATGGTGACGGCACTCCGCATCGGAAAAACCGGCGGATTTCAGCGCGGCCACGATTTCCTCCGGGGTGTGGCATTTCATCCCGTCGATGATCTTCTCGAATTTCAGCCCGGTCTCATCCGTCCCGTCCGATTCGTTGCAGATCAGGAAGACCCCGCCCTTTTTCAAAATCCCCGCCACCTGCGCGAAGCACTTTTCCAGCCCCGGCCAGAAATAAATCGTCTCGAAGGCCGTGGCGAGATCGAAGCTTTCTTCGGGCAGCTCCAGCGCGGACACATCCCCCTGCAGGACCGCGCACCGGCCCGCAGCGATGCTCTCCCGGTTGTATTCCTTCGCCTTCTCCACGGACAGGGCGGAGTAATCCACCGCCGTCACATGCGCACCGGGATACCGCTTCAGCAGCTCCCCCGCGTTCCGTCCGCCTCCGCAGCCGAGATCCGCCGCTCTCTCTGGATCAAGGGGAGGCAGATGGGACATCCCCCAGTCCGCCAGCTTCGCGTGACCCGGGTTCATGCCTCCGAGCATCATTTTGCCGAGGATCCCCTCCGGCTTCCGCGTCTGACTCACAAAATCCCTGAAAAGTCCCATGATTCGCTCCTTTCTCCGGTTTATCCGTTCATCCTCGCCCTGCGCACGTTCCGCTCGAATTCCGCAAACCGCGCCTCCCCGGGCATGGTCAGCAGCAGCCCGCCGAACATGAAGGCGTTGCCGAAGCTGAGAAACATGGTGCCGACGGCCGAGCCGGGAGCGGTTCCGGGGCCGAGGATCAGGGCGATAATCAGGGCCGGGAGAGCGCCGATCGGTACGCAGAACCACCTGGCCTTCCTCGGATAGGGGGTCAGTCCCCGGGAGAACGCCAGAAACTGGACCGCCATCATGGGCAGCCAGAAAAGGATCAGCAGCCCATACACCGGCAGGCAGAAGCCCCAAAAGAGCCGGTCCGCCGCCCTCTCTGCCAGACTGCCGTCCGCCTGAAGCAGATACTTACAGGCCATATTCAGCACGCCGACGTTTATATGGCAGCCCACCGGAGCCAGCCAGATATAGCCGAAGATCCCCGCCCGGCAGAGATGCGCGTATCCCGGCGCAGCGTCCGCCATGAGACGGTAGACGGCAGAATAGCAGAGCCCCTCAAGAAAGATCCCGAAAAAGCCCAGAAGCCCGCCCGCGATCAATTGCCAGTCCGCCAGTCCCGGCGCGCTTGCCATCACGTTTGCCGCGATGCCGACGGCCTCCCCGCTCTCGGCGTACCCCAGCAGGAAATCCCCGATCCCCGTGAGGACGGAGGCAAAAAGCCCGATGGACAACAGCTTCCGGATCCTTGCCCGTTCCAGACCCGGATGATGAGGACCAGCGCGGCCCCCATCATGGCGAAGAAGGCGGTCATGAAGCGTCCCCGTCTTCTCCCGACCGCTGCCCTCTCCGTCAGCCCGAGCTCGTACACCCTTTCCCGCACCGGTTTCGGGTAGAAGAACAGGCCGTTTTTCGCGTCGTTCCCCACCCCCAGTTTGACCGTCAGGGTGAAGAGGGCGCAGTATAGCATCAGCTGTATGACGATCCGCATCACAGTCCCTTTCCGCACCGGAAGCAGCCGATCCCCTCCACCCGGGTCACCTCCGCCTCCGCGTACATCCCCTTCAGCCGCGCCCGCAGGCTCTCTTCCGTCTCATAGGGCGGCGTGAAGAAGCCCTTCGGCTGATACAGATGCCGGATGAACCAGTCCGTCCTGGCACAGCCTCCCCGGATGTAGAAGCAGCCGCAGAAGGTCCCGCCCGGCTTCAGCACGCGGTATGTCTCCCGGTAGGCCGCCTCCTTGTCCGGGAAGGCATGAAAACCGTTCAGGGAGAGCACGATGTCAAAGCTCCCGTCGGGGAAGGGCAGCGCGCCCACATCCCCCTGCACGAACCGCACATTTCCGATCCCGACCGCCTCCGCGCGCTCCTTCGCTTTTCCCATCATGTCCGGGGAATAGTCGAGGCAGGTGATGTCCGCATCCGGGAGCTCCCGGTAAACCGGCATGGTCAGAACCCCCGTCCCCACCGGCACCTCCAGCAGTCTCCCGGAAAAATCCTCCGGCACGCCGGAAAGCGCCCGCTCCAGATAGCGGAGGTTCTTCTCCCCGTCCATGTTCCAGACGATCCGGCAGACCGCCTTCCCGGGGAGGGTGGAATAGGTCATCATGCCGTCGTAGAAGCCCGCGTGTCCTCCCGTGAGGCGGTAGGCGCTGCGGATCTGATCCTTTTTTGTCATATCCCTCTCTCCTTTTCGGTTTTTCAGTACGTCAGCACCACGGAATAGTCCAGAAACGCGTGGAGAAGCACGGGGAGCCACAGGGTGCCGGATTTCTCCTTGAGCAGCTGGAAGAGGCATCCGCTCACCGTGAGGCCCGCCAGATCCGCCAGGGTCAGAAGGATCCCCCAAAGGAGCCTTTTGCCGTCATGTCTTGCCTTCATGAGCGCTCCCCGCCGGATCCCGCTTCCGCATCACCGCAACGGCACAGGGGATCCGGCCCTCCGCCGTCGTCACCGTCACATCCGGATACCCGGCGTCCAGAAAGAACTGCCGGTAGGTCTCTTCGGTGAACTGCCGCTTGAAGTCCGCGCCCGCTTTTCCCACGGCGGAGGCGAAAGCGCTTGTTTTCCCGCCCCGATCCCGGTTCATGTAGGTGGGGATGATCAGAAGCCCGCCCCGCTTTGTCACCCGGTCCAGCTCCCCGAGGGCCTTCAGCGGCTCGTCCAGCAGATGGAGCACGTTCCCCGCCACCACCTTGTCAAAGCTCCCGTCCGGGAAGTCCAGCGCCGTGATGTCCGCCCGCCGGAAGACGATATCCGGCCACGCCGCGCAGTTCTTCTCCGCTCTCTCGAGCATCTTCGGCGAGAAATCCGTTGCCGTGAGGATCGCGCCTCTCTCCGCGATGACGGCGGACAGCATCCCCGTCCCGCAGGCGCACTTCAGCACCCGGTCCCCCGCCCCGATCCGTCCCGCGATGATCCGCTTCAGAGCGGTATGGGTCTTTTTGTTGATGAAGTTGACATAGATGTCGTAAACACCCGCCACGTTGTCCCAGAACATGAAGATCCTCCTGTGTCCCCGCCGCGATCAGTCCGGAAGCTGCCGGATCATGTCGGCGAACAGCTCCGGTTTCAGAAGAGCCAGGCCCGCGTGACCGAGATCCGGGATCCGTGTGAACTCCGTCCCCGGAAAGACCTCCCGCATGAAGCGGATGTCCTCCCGCCTCTCCTTTTCCTCCCCCGCGGCATACCAGTAGTGGAGCCTTGTCCCGATCCGGGGCGGCGGGTCCGGGACGCGGTAGTTGTTGCAGGAATCAAAGGTCCGCCACAGGGTCTTCCGGCTGGCATGTTTCAGCACCTCGGCGACGTAGGCTAGATCCTCCTTCGAATACTCGTCGGCCGCAAATGCCTTTTCCAGCAGACCGACGCCTCCCGCCCGCCCCAGCATCATGAGAAGGTAGTCCTTCAGCGCGATGAACCGGGTCGCGATCCACGGCAGACGGTAAGGGGTGATGCCGCCGGCCATGACGCAGTGCCGGACGGGAACCGACTGGCCGAGCGCCGTCATCAGCGCCACCGACCCGCCCATGGAGCAGCCGTAGGCCGCGTAAAGCGCCCCGATGCCGGACCGGGTGACCCACGCGTTCAGCTCCCCGGCGATCTGCTCCACGCTCGTGAAGTCGCTATCCTCGTCAAAATCATACCCGGGCAGCGCGGGGACAATCAGGCGGTATTCCCCCTCCAGCAGCGGGATCACCCGCTCAAAATAGTCCCATTTCACAAGGGAGGGATGGATCAGAAGGATCGCCTCCCCGCCCTCCCCGCCGAATTCGTGTATGGTCATGTTTCCTCCGTCGTCTCCCCGCCCTTTTCCATTTCCCGGAGCAGGATCAGCCCCAGAAGCAGCACCAGCGCGTGTCCCAAGGATTCCGTGCCGTGGTCCAGCTGATTGAGAGGCCAGGGCAGCAGGGCCAGCAGATTGCCGACGATGCCGGGCAGCGCGATGGGATTGCAGAGGGTGGCCAGAATCCGCCCGCCGGTCGTTTTCAGCGGAATGATCCGCTTCCAGACCAGAACGATGGCAATGACCGCGAGACCGATATCGCAGACGACGTACGCCGCCGCCATCCCCGGACCGTTCGCCAGGAACACCCGGTTCGCGATGTCCGCCGCCGTCTCCGCGTCCCCGCAGGCCTCGTGGACATACCTGAAGATCAGGGCGTCGTTCATGAACATGGCGTGCACCCAGGCCCAGGCGACGGTCCCCATGATATAAGCCGCCCGGAAAAGCCTCACCCAGATCCCGTCCTTCGTCTCCCCGATGCGCAGCCTCAGCAGTTCTTCCATCCGGTGAAAGCCCATGTAGTAGAGGAGCGTCCCGACGAAGCCGCACAGGATGCTCGCCCACATGCGCCACTCCGCCATTTCCAGCCAGGCGGCCTTCGTGAAAAGCCCCAGGGTTTCCGTGGTCTGGCCCCGTCCCCATGGCGGCGAAAAGAAAGTCGCCGGTCACATAGAGCAGACAGCCGACGATCCCCGCCGTCAGCAGAAGTCTCGATTTTACAAAGGATTTCATGCTCTCCCCCCTCCTCACGGGCTTCTTCCTGTCTTTTTCCGCGCAAAAGCGCACTGTTTTCCCCGCCCTATTTCGATCCGGTATCCCGGACGGCCTCCGGCTCCCTGTCCCCCAGGATCCAGTAATTGCACTCGCCGTCGCCGTCCGCCAGGGTCTTGTGCCGGATCAGTTTTCCGTGGGCAGCGGCGCAGGTGAGCTGATCGATGGCGCAGAGGTTGGGGAGGAAGTCGATGTACCCGTGCCGTCTGGCGAAGTCGTTCAGCGGGCAGGTGTCGTAGACGAAGGCCAGGCCTTTTTCGTGTCCCTCCGGGTTGATCCGGATCTTCCAGGTGTTCCCCCACGCGCCGCCCCGGTTCGCTTCCGCCTTTTTCCGGTAGTTTTCGAGATATCCGTAAATCAGCTTCACAACGAACCGTCGTCTGAGCAGGCGGTTCATGTCGAAGCGGGACAGCATGCGGAGCTTCTTCCCCATGGCCGCGTCGATCATGGAGCCGAGATCCTCCTTCGTAAAGCTCCGGTCCACGGAATCGTAGAAGGCGAAGAAGGCGTATGCCTCCAGCATGTTGGCCGCCATGGGGTTTCCCGCGCCGCCCAGGTCCCCCTCCTCCCGGATCCATTTCTCGTCCAGCGCGACCGTTCTTTCCCAGCGCGCCTCCGCTTCCCCGGGCGGGTAATGCTCCGCGAGCCAGCGCTTCATGGCTCCCTCAAACAGCTTCAGGTATTTATCCATCCCGTCCCCTCCGTTCGTTCATTCGAAAAATCGTCCGCTCCTCACCACTCCGCAAGGAGCTTTTTCAGCCGCCGGTCGATGTCGATCCGCGTCTTCTGGCATTCCTCCGGGTGCTCCTTCCCCGCCCGGAACATCATGGACACGAGCAGTCCCGAGCCCACGGGCAGGATCATTTTCAGAAGGGATTCCGGGAAGACGAAGTGGGTTCCGTGCCGGTACAGCCAGGCCTCGAAGGCGCTGTCGTGGGGCAGCCGGATCAGCCGCTCCTCCATCCGCCGGATGTATTTGCAGGTGTCCCACAAAACGTCGTCCTCCGCCCCGATGAAGACGATCTTCCCCCGTATGTTCTCCACCCGGATCCGCTCCTCCTCCCGGACGGGATGCCGCCGCTCCGACTCGTCGAACATGGGCCGGGAAGCGATTTTGTCCCCGCCCGCCCGCGCTGCCTCCTCGATCTTCTGCCAGTATTCCGGGCGGCGGTAGGCGTAGGGCAGGTATGGCAGCGGCTTTCCGCCCCAGGTCACGGTGGATTCGCCGTCCCCGGGCCGCTCCCGCATGCCGTCCAGCCCGTCCTGATAGAACCCCTCCATCACAAAATCCGGCGGCGAAATGGCCACGGTCAGGGTCAGCTCCGGATAGTACGACGCGGAAAGCAGCGCCATCATCCCCGTGGTGGACGCGCCGATGACGCCGAGCTTTTGGCATCCCTGCTCCTTCATGAAGGCAATGGCCATGCCGAAGCGCTCCAGAGGATAGCTGTGGTGGCCGTAATCCTTTTTCTCCGGCGACATGGCCATCACGTGAATGCCCTGCCGGTTCAGCCATTTCGCGCCCATGGCGGCCATGCGGTCCTCCGCGCTGTCGCCCAGCATGAGGATCATACCCCGCCCGCTGTCCTTCGACGCCGGATACCACGCGCCGTTGAACCCGTCCGATCCGATTCTGAATACCCTCTTTTTCATGACCTGTCCCCCTTGAACATCAGCCGCACCGCAGGCCGAATGATGATTAGCATATGCTTACCATATTATACACTGATCCGCTCCTGTTTTCAAGGCAGCGGACAAAATTCGTTCAAATAACCGGGAAAACCGCCGCTGATACCTCGTTATTGAAAGCGACCCAAGCCTTCCCGTCCGTTGCGCGCGGGCAACCAACACCGTTCTCGACCTCGGCAGGTCGGCAAAGGATCCCCGGGCCCTACCGCAGAATCAGCGCCATGATCCCGGCGAGCACCGCAGAGAAGGCCGCCATGCCGAGGGTGCCCATGATCCATTTTCTTCGCTTGTCACGGACGGTGATGTACGGGCGGAGGTCCTCCGTGCCCGGGATGATCCAGGCTTTCGTGTGCCCCACCCAGAATTCGTCGATCAGCAGGCGGTCGACCAGATTCATCACGGACAGGATCACAAGCATCTGCCAGAACCCCGGGAGAAATCCCCGCGCTCCGTTTACCGCGTAAACCGAAACCAGCACCCAGATGATATACATGGGCAGGCACAGGCCCCTGAACCGGGCGGCCCGTCTCCGGATCCCTTCCCGCGTGACCAATCCCAGCGAAACTGCGCGGGCCTGTACCTTCCCGTCATAGAGATGCACCATCCCCACAGCGCCGCCCCGGATGCCGAGCGCGCAGATGAGAACCAGCAGAGCCCCCAGTCCGAGGCCCTCCGCCAAAAGCTTCGCCGCAAGCATTTCCCGTCCTCCCGTTATTTCTGCTTTTTCACGCTGATCCAGAGGCCGTTGTTCGCCGTTCTGCGCTCGTACTCCGCCGCGATGGGATTCCGGTCCCCCGCGATCAGGTAGTCGCACCGGTCCGACGTGACGCAGGTACCCTCCCGGATGAGGACGGCGCGGAGCCTCTCCATGGCCATATGGTCGCAGTTGCACATCACGGGGAGCACGTCCTCCATGTGGTGCCGCTTCGCGAATTCCGCGTTGGGGCACTGGGTGAAGCAGTACCGGACGACGCCGTTTTCACGGTCGTAGTCATACCCGCCCATGCGGAAGGACGCCGGATGCTCCGCGATCTCTTTTTCCCTCAGGTCGGCGGCGTTCCGGAAGGCGAGATTGGCCAGGCGGTTGTCGGCCCTGCGGTTCAGGTTGAAGATCTTCCCCAGCACGTCAAACCCGGACATGAAGCAGTCGAAGACGTCCTGCTGGATATCCGCGAGAGGCGGCTTGTCCGGAACCACATCGTACCAGGCGAAGATGAGGATCGGATCGTAGACGCTGGCCGTCATCTTCAACCCGCCGAGGGGCGGCTCGTCCTTCAGAAAGTCGCAGTATTTCAGCTGGATCC
>CACWLT010000113.1 GCA_902761695.1 uncultured Ruminococcus sp. | reverse complement strand
CGCTGCCTGACCTCGTGGAACGAAGAAGTGCTGAAAGATACCTATGTAGCTGAGCCCCGGCCGATCACGGCGGAACTGGACGGCGAGGAGATCGACGGATGGGTGCTTTTGCCGGAGGAGTATGATCCTGAGAAAAAGTATCCCGCCGTTCTGGATATCCACGGAGGCCCCAAGTGCGCCTACGGCCCGGTGTTCTTCCACGAAATGCAGGCGTGGGCGGCGAAGGGATACATCGTGTTCTTCTGCAATCCCCACGGCTCGGACGGCAGAGGGAACGCCTTCTCCTATCTCGACCTCCAATGGGGCAGCATCGACTACCGCCAGATCATGGCCTTCACGGACAAGGTGCTCGAGACATATCCGGCGATCGACGTCAAGCGGGTCTGCTGCACCGGCGGCTCCTACGGCGGATACATGAGCAACTGGATCCTCGGACACACGGACCGCTTCTGCTGCATCGCCACCCAGCGCAGCATTTCCAACTGGGTGTCCATGTACGGTATCAGCGACATCCCGCCGATCTCCAATTTCGAGGTGTGCAGCGACGATCCCTATTCCGAAAAGGGCTTTGCGGAAATGTGGGATGTCTCCCCGCTGAAGTATGTCCGAAACGCGAAAACCCCAACCCTCATCATCCACAGCGAGGAGGATCACCGCTGCCCCATCGCGGAGGGCTATCAGCTCTATACCGCTCTGGTCTACCTGCGCGTTCCTGCCAGAATGGTTGTATTCCACGGCGAAAACCATGAGCTCTCCCGCACAGGCAAGCCCGCGCACCGTCTCCGCCGCCTGGAGGAAATCACCGGTTGGTTCGACAAGTATGCAAAGTGATGTATTATACATGTGGAACCTGCGCGATGCCGCTGAGAAAATCGAAACCCGACGTTTCACGGTCCTCCCGTCATGATTTGGTGCATCCGAGGCGGGCTTTCCGTCCGCCTCAGCTTTCCGCGCCGCAGCAGCGCATGAGGAGCCGGTGCACTTCGATCTCGCAGTCATAGTTCCAGCGGTTCTCATGTTCTCCCCGTACCAGTGAGGCGAAGTCCTCCATCATGGCGTCGTACCGGTTGAACGGCTCCGTCGTCCACCGCTCCGCGTGATCCGCCCAGGACACGGCCTTCTCCGCCGAGGTATACGCGCCGGATGCCGTCAGAAGATCTCCGCCGGCAAAAGCCTCGAGCGGCTTGATCTCGATCGTGCCCTTCGTTCCGTTGATTACCAGCTGACGCCTCGCGTATCCGTTCACCTCGACGGCAGTCGTCTTGATGAAGGATACGCCTTTTTTGTATTTCAGGACGGCAAATCCGAAATCATCAGAATCCGTTCCTCCGACGCCGGAGGGCATGCTCATGGGGATCACCTCTTCCGGCAGTCCCTGGATCCGATAGATCAGATCGACCAGATGACAGCCGAGGAAGAACATCATGCCTCCGGGGAACCGCTTCATCCACTGCCTGTTCGCGGCGGTGTGCAGGCAGTTCATCTGCGCTTCGACCGAGATGATCTCCCCGAGCTCTCCGTCTTCGATCATCCGGAAGGCGCGCTCTACCAGCGGATTGTACCGGTACATGTATCCGAGGTGCAGCGGGAGTCCCTGCCTCCGCAGCGTTTCCGCCAGCCGGACGAACGCTGCGTGATCCGGCGATCCCGGTTTTTCCAGATGCACGGCCACACCGCGGTCGGCGAACGGCTGCGCGTACTGGGTGGAGAGTTCCTCGTTTGTTTCGATGGCCACGGCGTCGAGATCGTCCATTTGAAGGAGCTCTTCCACCGTATACTGCCCAACGGCTCTGTACCGGGGCGTATCCAGATTGGACTTCCATTCGCCGACGGGTTCAGCGATCCCGACGAATTCGTACAGGTCGTCATGCTTCAGAATGCTGTCAAGGGTCTGGGCGCCGTGCGTCATGCTGTTGGTGCCCACCTGCGCGATCCGTATCTTTTTCATGCTTCCTCCAGTCTGCTCCAGTCGAATTGTACCACGGGGAACTGCTTTTCCTCCGCGAGCCGGGCGTATACCTCCGGGGCTTCTGTCGGTGAATGGACTTCCTCGACCATCCCGCCGAGGTCCAGCCGACCGCCTGCCGAAAGCCGCAGCAGCGCCCGGATATCGTCCCGCGTCGTCCACATCCCCGGCGAAGACTCCCACTCAGGTCTGGCGTTCGTATGCGCGCCGATGAGGGAGATCCCGGGACCGTGCACTTTTCTGTAATAATCGATGGTGAAATCGGAATGCCGCGTGCACCCGAGCAGCGCGACCCGCCCGAACCGGGCCATGCAGTCCAGCGCCTGATCCAGAGCCTTCCCGTTCCCTGTCACTTCGATGGCGACCCGAACGCCGCCGCCCGCCGCTTTCCGGACCTGCTTTTCAAAATCCGGGGCGAAGGGATCGAACGCCGCGTCGGCCCCCAGCGTCAGCGCTCTCTCCCTTTTTTCGGGAGACGGATCGGCAGCGAGCACGGGGCAGGCTCCGGCGGTGCGAAGGAGCTTGACCGCCATCTGACCGAGGATGCCCTGCCCCATGACCAGCGCGGATTCCCCGATTTCGAGACGGGCTTTCCGGATCGCCGCCAGGGGAAACGTCCCGATCATGACGAGCGCGCCTTCCGTCAGGGTGTTTTCCGGCTCCAGCAGGTGCACGTTCCGCTCGTCCATCACCTGAAACCGGCTGTGTGTTCCCCAGGAAACGACGACGCGGTCCCCGGGCCGGACGCTGCGCACATCCTCCCCGACCGCCTCCACGATCCCGGACGAACTGTATCCCAGCTTCCGGGGAAAGCGCGCCGGGCCTTCTCCCGATCCGCGCGCGGGGCTGATATTGGTGTCTCCGATCAGGTTGGCCCGTTCTGTCCCGCTGCTGACGGTGGAAAAAGCCGTTTTCACGAGCACCTTTCCTCTTCCAGGGTCTGCGGTTCCGACCTCGAGCAGCTCCGCTTTTGCCGGAGAAGTAAACACGATCTGGTAATTCTTCATTGTCACACCCTCCTCATATGTACAGATACAGGCTATATCACCCTGTCAAAGAGCGTCTTGTCGAGCGGCACGCCTTTCGCGGCCAGTTCCTTCTGCAGATCGGGGGCGACGGGAGCGCTTCCGGTCTTTGCCTGCATGGCCGCAGCCGTACCGACAGCCTCCCCCGTCACGGCGCAGGTCGGGATCACACGCGTCAGATCCCAGCCGGACCGATCCGCGGAAACACAGCGGCCTGCCGCGTACAGATTGCCGAAGGTTTCCGCCTTGCAGCAGCGGTAGGGGATGGAGTAGCGTTTGTGCGGCCGCTTCCAGTTGCCGATCATGCCGACTGCATCCTCAAACCACACCCTCTCGTGCAGATCTTCGGAAAACTCCAGGGAAGCCGCAAGCCGTCTTGTTGTCCTCAGCCCGTGAAACGCCGGGATCATCAGCGGATACAGCGCCGGGTTTTCCTTCCGCTTTTCCGCCGCGTCGTCCAGAATATACCGTTGCATATCGGTCATGTGCCGGCTGATGTCGTCCAGATCCAGACCGTTGTAGTGCGGCTTATCCGCCGGCGGTTCCGGATAATAGGCGTCGCTCCTGACATGGAGCCGGAGATTTCCCTCGCTCCCCGTCCCGCCGTCAAAGGAAAAATACCACCCGGTGCGGCTGTTATGCGCGAATTCCGCCGTCTTTTCCCCGGCAAAGGCGCAGAGGTCGGCGTCTCCCGTCGCGTCCACGAAGGCTTTGGCCGTCAATCTCACCGGTCCTCTCTTGGTGTCAACGGTGACGGACGCAATCCCTGGGCCGCCTCCGCCGTTTTCCGTACAAGCGGACGCAAGACGGGCGTCGTAATAGATCGTTACGCCGGATTCCAGCAGCGCTTCCTCGGAAGCCAGTATCATGGGCGCGGCCTGGTAATGTACCTCGTACCGTTTCCCCGCGCGTTCTCCGGGCGTCGTCGTCCCTTTGTTCTTCCAGACCTCGGGAATCGTCCCGGGGCCGTACTTCAGAGAGAGCAGAGCCAGTTCCTCCGCGATGCCCCCGCTCATCTGCACCCCGTCTCCGTCGCACAGAGGCAGATAGACGACGATCAGCCCGAGCGTAGCCAGGCCCCCGAGGCAGTATTCCTTTTCCACGAGGCAGGTCGACGCCCCTTCCCGGGCAGACGCCAGCGCCGCCGCGATCCCGGTGATCCCTCCGCCGCAGACGATCACGTCAAAATCCGTACGCATATTTCCCCCTCCGCATCCTGAAGTTCCCGCTCCACACGGACGACACTTTTCCATACCGGCCACGGCGACGCTGCCGACCGCGAACCTCTTGTATACGACCGTGCTCCTGTCCGTGAACTGTATTATCATTATAAGCACGAAAGCCCCGGCTTTCAAGGGATGATTCACCTCCCCGCTCCGGGTTGACACGGCGGGAACAGGTATGGTATACTATCGCCGGGCAGGTCCATGACACAGTCGGTACAGGAAACGAGGGCAGCCGTTCATGATAAACCGGCCGTCACTTCCGCGTGTCCATAACGGGGACGAGACCCGATCTGAAGAAAGACTGTACGGACAGCCTTGCCGGGTTTTTCGAAAAGATAAGATGCTGAGGAGGGATCCTATGCTTAGAGGATACACGATTCCCATTTTGGATCTTGCGGATGACACGTTCCGACAGAGCATCGTAGACCGGGAGAAAGGTCAGTATCTTGGCCATCCGACCACCGTGCTGCTGGACGACGGGAAAACCATCCTGACGGTCTATCCCAAGAGCCACGGAAAAGGTCCCATCGTTATGAAAAAAAGCCCCGACGGCGGGCTGACCTGGTCCGGGCGTCTGAGGGTACCGGATTCCTGGGCCACCTCTCTGGAGGTCCCGACGGTCTACAAGACGGTCGGCCCCGACGGGAAGGGGCATCTGATCATGTTCTCGAGCCTCTATCCCATCCGCATGGCTCACTCCGAGGACGAAGGCAGAACGTGGACGGAGCTCGAACCCATCGGCGACTACGGCGGCATCGTGGGCATGGCGGATGTGACCGAGGTGGGGCGCGGCGAGTATCTGGCTTTCTTCCATGACGACGGCCGGTACTTCCGCCCAAAGGGCACAAACCGCACCGAGGTCTACGTTGCCGGCGAAGGTGTGAACGCCCTGTCCCGCATCGTTTTCTCCGCTGCTGACGACAAAGGCGGCTGGGTGCCGACGGGGGTGTGGAACTGCTCGAAAAAAGCGGAAGGGATCCCCGGGCCTGAATGGGAGAAGCGCTTCAAAACGATCTCCGATCTCGACGGCTCCGCCGGAAACCGCGGGCATTTCACCGTTTACAGCGTCCGCTCGAAGGACGGCGGCCTGACGTGGGGAGAACCGCAACTCGTCTGTACGCATCCGGAGGCTTTTCTGTGTGAGCCCGGCGTAGTGCGCTCCCCTGACGGGAAGCAGCTGGCCATGCTGCTGCGGGAGAATTCCCGGAAGTTCAACTCGTTCGTCACCTTCTCTGACGACAACGGCGAGACATGGAGCGAACCGCGCGAGGTGCAGGGAGCTTTGACAGGGGACCGGCATACAATCCGTTATCTGAAGGACGGGCGGCTGTTCATTTCCTTCCGCGATACCTGTCTTGATTCCCCCACGCAAAACGACTGGTGCGGTTGGGTCGGCACGTATGAAGACATCGCAGAAGGCCGTGAGGGACAATACCGCGTACGCCTGATGAAGAATCACGCGGGATGGGACTGCGCCTATCCCGGCGTTGTCGTCCTCCCCGACGGCACGGTCGCCGCCACTACCTACGGCGCATGGACGGAGGGCGAGCTGCAGTACATTGTAACGGTGCGATTTGTCCCGCCTGAATCGCTGTAAGCATGACGCAGCGATCTCGCGGCGGAGTATTCCCTGGGGGGGATACTGCCGACGAAACCGCATTAGTGTGAATCGACTGACGGACAAGAATGACCGGGAGCAGCGGCGAAGAAAGTTTTTAGTGATACAATTACTATACGTGCTATCCATCCTTACTGCTTCTGGTAGAACCCGCACTCGTACCCATCAGCCCGAAGTTCCAATCCCGGAACCCACGGAGGCGTCCGCCCCATCTGATTGCAGACAGATTCCACAGACACCTCCGTGCCGCATTCGAGGATCACTTCGTCATGGACGTGGCCGACGATCCGGCAGCTGCTCAGCGACCGCATCGCATAGGCTAGAATGTCCCGGCTGATTGCCTACACAATGTTCTCCACGAATTTCGGCCCGTAAGATTCAATCCTGCTCCATTTCTTCTGGGCATCTACCCCCATGTAGGTGATGCTCTCGCCGCCAAACCTGCTCACCTCCAACTTGGGCTTGACATACGACAGCCTCCGCCCGGAAGGGAGTGTTATGAACAGCATCCCGCTCCGGGCTTCGATACGGACGTGTCCGATTTCCTGCGGCTCCTTCGTCCGTATCGTTTTTTTCACAGCTCCGTCGACAGCCCACCAGTACACCGTGATATTCGGATTGGCTTCACGCCACCTGTCCACGAGCGGCTGAAGCTCATCCTCGGTCAACCCCATGTCCAGAGCTCCCATTGCCTTTAATGCGCCAACGGAGCCGCCGTATCCGCAGTTGTGAACGAGCCGCCCCGATACCGTAAAACGGTGATGCGGTCCGGCATTTCGGATATCATATACTCGGGAGAATCGGTTAGCATATTCCACAGAGTCACGGTTAAGACCGCAGCATGCTAGATGTGCGCCGCGGGCGGCGGCGACTCCAAAGTATACCGGCTCCTCATGCCCTTCGATGAAGACGAGGTGGTCCGGGGTTGCTGTGAGTCCTTCATACGTGATAACCTCCCTGACTCCTTTGTAGATGACGCCTTCGTGCTGAACCCAGGATTCCCCGTCCCACAGGAGATCGTTAAGCGTAACGGTCTCGATGGGTTTCTCCCCGTGATCAGTAAGAACCAGCTCTCCTTCTGCGATACAAGCCAGCTCAGCGATTTTCCCCTTTTGACGCAGATGGCTGTTGGCACCGTGCTTCTCGACAGGAACCTTGAACATACGGCTGGCGCTCTGGCAGTAGATGTCCCCGCCGTTATGGAACAATTCCATCCGCCATTGTTCTCCAGCGAGATATGAGAGGACGCGGGCTTCGATGGCGGAGAAGTCGCTGACGATGAATTTATACCCGGAACGGGGAATAAACGCTGTACGGATCAGCTCCGACAGAACGCCGGGGACGGAGTCGTAAAGCATCGTCAGCATTTCGTAGTCCCCAGCCTTTACGAGATCGCGCGCCTGCTCCAGATCCTCCATGTGATTCTGGGGCAGGTTTTGTAGTTGTATCAGAGGGCCAGCCCAGCGGCCGGTACGGTTTGCGCCGTAGAACATATAGAGTCCGCGACACCGTCCGTCCGCGCAGACGGAGTTCTTCATCGCCGTATACTTCTTCACGCTGCTCTTGGCGAGCTGGAGCCGAAGCGACAGCGTCTCCGCGAGATCGCCCGTTGCGTCCTTCAGCAAGGCAGCGACGTCTTTCTTCCCGAGACTCTCCACCTCCACGCCGTTCTCCGAAAGATACCCCTTCAGCTGGATCACGGAGTTGGGGTTGTCCAGCCCGGTGAGGTCCTTCATTTTTGCAGAGAGGGTTTCCTTCGTCAGAGCGTCGATGCGGAGTGCCTGGTCCACCATCTCACGGTCAATTCCGATCCCGCGGTCGTTGATACGCTGATCGAGGGCGTATTCTTCCCATACGGAATCCGGGACGGGGTAGTTGCGGAGCCGTTCCTGGATCCGCATTTCTACCTCAACATCCCGCTGGTTATATGCTTTGAACAGCGCCCATTTCTCCGGCGCTCCGACCCAGAGTATCGCCTCCGTCCACTTCCGACATC
>CACWLT010000112.1 GCA_902761695.1 uncultured Ruminococcus sp. | reverse complement strand
GGATCCACAACGGATGGGCGTCGGAACTCCCCTGCGGACGGTATGAACTGGAGGACGGCGTATTCGTCAACGTGTCGGAATATGCCACCAAAAGCGAAGGGCAGTTTGAAGCCCACCGGCGGTACATCGACGTGCAGTGCATCCTGACCGGGGCGGAGAAAATCGAGGTGGCCCCCACGGATTCCCTGCGGATAACCCAAGACTACGACGAGACCGCGGACATCCTCTTCGGGGACGGGCAGGGAGAAACCTACATTCTCCGCGCCGGTCAGGCCATCGTCCTGCTGCCGGAGGAGGCACACAAGCCGGGACTCTGCCTTGACGCACCGGCTCCGGTGAAGAAGGCGGTCTTCAAGGTGCCGGTGTGACAGCCGGATGGAACGAAATCACCAAAAATTGTACAATGCCCGTTCGGCAAACAGCAAACAGCGCAGATGGACATGCGATCCGATCCGCGCTGTTTTTGTATTCTTTTTTGGAGACGGGATGTATCAGATTCCGGACATGGACAGCGGGAAGAAATCGCACCAGCCGTCCACCCGGGAAAGGACCTCCAGGATGGACAGCCCGTCCTTCCGCACAATGGAGCCGTTCACGACGCCGTACCGTCCGTCCTCTGTCACCGCGAGAATTTCCGCGTCCGTCACAATGCCGTCCATGACGTTGATGCAGTTGCGGTGGATAATCTTTCCATCCGCCCGGTGATTGACGTAAATCCGGGTGCCCCCCACGGTGATCCGCCATCCGTCCGTTACGCGTTCCATCTCGGGCTTCAGACCCTCATCCAGCAGAATGATCCCGCAGAACTTGGCGTGGTGCTGGTCGTCCGTCATTGTGTGATAAGCCTGGTATTGTGCCGTGGCCTTCTCCCCTCCGTCTACCCAGCCCAGACGGTTTTCGACTTCCGCCGGGGCGAGCATCCGGAAGGTGTTCCCGGGCAGGCCGTGCAGCAGGAAGCTGACCGTCCCCGCCTCATAGCACTCCACGTCGTCGTAGATCAGGATGAATCCGTCCAGCCAGAGAAAATGCCGGTGGTGCTTGCGGAAATACCGTCCCATGGGCCCTGTTCCGTCCGCGCAGACATACCGGAAGCCCTCCCGGTCGGTGAAGCGGAGCAGCCTGCCGGGGGTGTGGGTGTTATTTTTATAATTGTCCCGGTAATCCTGTCCCTTTCCATCGAAGAGCAGGACGTTGTGGGCGGCGGAATCCACATAGTAGGTGTGATAGATCTCGTCGGAATAGGACGCGCTCATGGACGTGATTCCAGGTGTCGCCGCACTTCACCGCCAGCATGACCCCGTTTTTCTCCCACCCGTCCCGGAACACCGCCCACCCTATCCGGTCATAGCAGGCGGACATCACGTCCGGGGGATCGGCGGGGGATGCCTCGGCCTCGTTCCACAGCAGGACCCGCAGCAGCCTGTCCCGCGACTTGTCGTTCTTTTCCCGGAGATAATAACGCAGCCCAGGAACATCAACGCCGTACCGGAGAAAATACTGAGGGGAGGTGTAGCAGTTCCAGCCGAGATCCGCGTCCCCGAACCCGACGGAATAGTCCTTCTTCCCGATCGATGGATACCAACAGTTCAGGAAGAACCGGGCGGCGTCCTCCATGAATGCCCGATCGTCGAAGGGATGGGCCCTCCTCATGCGCCGGTACGCGTCAGCGAAGGCGAGGTACTCCCGCATGCTGTAGTCGAAGTAGTTTACGGATTCGTAATACCCGCCCCTGTCGCTGGTGGGGGGCTTGGCATTCATAGGATTGCCGGGATACCGGAACCAGGCCTCAAGCGCATCCACGGCCGCCCGGAGCAGAGCGTCCCCGTCCTCCTCCATGAAATCCCGGAAGACCAGCGCCCCGAGAGCCGCCGCCGAGATGATGACGCACCAGAAATTGTGACCCATGGTGTCCAGCGCGTGGATCCTCGTCCCGGGGAGCACCCAGTCCCTGAGAATCTCCGTGACGCCCTTGTCCACCGCCGCCCGGGCAACGCGCTCCCGCTCCGCCTCCGTCAGCAGGTCCCCGAAGAGGGAAAAGCCCACGGCCATGCGGACGGTGCGGGATGCGGTCCCCAGAGAGGTGCGGATGTCGTAGCCGTTGTAGGCCGCGGGATCGTAGTCCGGATCGATCCAGCTTTCCTCCGCCGCCGTGTTCAGCATGATCCGCCGCGCCCGCTCGAAATATGCCCTGTCCCCCGTGCAGACATAGGCGAACCCCAGAAGCCGCAGATCGTCCCCGCCGGGCAGCGCGGCCTTCGCGTCCCCGAGCAGTCCGGCGCAGAGCTCCCGCAGCTCCTCACAGCCGCTGTTAAGGATCCCCCGAACCTCTTCTTCCGTAAAAATGGCGTTGTTAAACATGATCCATCCTCCCGGGACTCAGCCCAGCGTGATTTTCGCGCTCTGAACGGTGGGGGTAACGGGCCGTCCGGCGGCGTCGTAAATAGGATTGTCGGTGTGCTCCCGGTTGATGCCCATGAACATGGTGCTCTCCATGCCCTCGATGGTGATCGTCGTGCCCTCCAGCGTGACAACGGCGTGGATGGGATCGTTGTAGACCACGGTGTTGCTGAGTAAGCGGATTTCCCGGCAAAGCTCCTCCGGATAGTTGTCGTGCTTGACGGAGAGCCAGTCGTAGGAGGCGGAGTTGAGGTCGAAGAAGCACACGTTGTCGAGGATGCGGATGAAATCCCGGTGATAATGGCCGTTGATGCACATGAGAACGCTGTTCGGCCGCTTCCGGTTGGCCTCCCAGATGATGCGCAGCACCTCCTCCCGGTTCTTCACACCGTCCGGACGCTCAAAGCTCTCGTGGCTGATGAGGACGCAGGGACCCGGCGCGGAGTCAATGCTCTTCCGCAGCCATTCCAGCTGATCCGGGGGCATGTAGTCCCGGAGGGGACCGTACTTGTAGTAGTTGCCCCGGTCGTAATGGATATACTCCCCGTCCTTGAGAAAGTAGTTGGGATCGCAGACGATGAAGCGGAAGCCGCTCCGATCGAAGAAATAATGGCCGTCCGGCATGTTGTACATCCGCAGGGTCTCCGCGTAGGCGGTGCTGTCGGAGTCGTGGTTGCCCAGACAGTGATAGGAGGGGATGTGAAAGCGGTTGTACCTCTCCACGTAATCCGGCACCAGGGTCGGTCCGTGGCAGAAGTCCCCCGCGTGGATGATGAATTCCGCCCCGGCGCGCTCGGCCCTCTCCTGAATGAAGGTCAGATCCTCGTCGGTTCCCCCCATGAATACCCCCGGATAGTGGTGCAGATCAGCGAAAACGGAAAATTTCATGCCGTGTCTCCTTTTCCTTTCTGTCATGATCGGCTGATATGCCTTTTAAAAATTCTCCGTGTTGAAGATGGGCTTGCGGACGAAGACCCGCTCCAGAGTTTCCCGGTTCCGGAAAACGGTCACACCCGGGCAAAGCTCCGCCTCCGCGAGACTGACCGCTCCCGCCGCCATCTGGGACAGGGCTTCGACGGATACCTCCAGATCAGCCTCTCCGCCGCAGGGGACGGCCGTATCGCCGCAGACCCGGAAGACGCCGCAGTTCTCCGGAATGAAGGGATCCTCCACCCGGACGGTGAAGAAGGCGTCGGCGGGCTTTTTCAAGAGCCCGAGGATCTGCCGGGCGTTGATGACCCGCACCATCAGGTTGTCCCGGGTCCGCTTGGCGATTTCAAAGGACCGGGACGAGCGGATAAGGGTCAGCAGCTCGATCTCCGAGGGCAGCCACAGCTCAATGGTGTCGTAATCCAGATCAAACCTTGCGAGAAAGCCGAGGATCGCCTCAAAGCCCCGCCGCCCGTCGAACGCCAGATCCCACACCGCCAGAATCGAGCCGGAAGGGGACCGGTCGTCCGCGAACTGCACGTAAGCCACAGCCTCCTCCCCCTCCCGCAGGAGATAGCAGAACCGCCGGGTCTGATAATAGCTGGCCCCCAGATGCTTCCGCTGCGCCTCTTCATTCCGCACCGCCGGGAGATTGCAGCGACGGGCAAACCGTTCATAGAGCGCCGTGTGAGCCGCGACGGAATTCCCGGGCTCAAGCAGTTCAGCCGTACCGTCGAAGCGGTAATCCTTCAGCACCGCCGGCTTCATGGTGTAAACGCTCTGCAGGCAGACGGTGCCGTATCCGAATTTCCGATAGAGCGCGTGGGACGAGGGGCAGAGGATGGAGAGGAGCTCGCCATTTTCATAAGCAGCGGGCAGGAAGGCCTCGAACAGCTTCCGCATGGCGCCCATCCCACGGAATTCGGGAAAAGTGGCCGCCTCGCTGACGCCGCCGCTCTTCACCCGGTGTCCGTCGAACCAGGTGAGATAAGGGTAGTCCGTGAGGGAGGCCATCAGCGCGCCGTCCTCCCGGAAAGTGCCCCAGGTCTCCGTGTCGTCCAGAAGGCTGTCCCGCCTCTCCTCCTCCGGGTCGCTCATCCTGCCGTGAAACGCGATCATGGCGTTGCGCCGCGCTTCAAATCGCTCGCCGGGTTCAAGCCGTCTTGCCTGCATGTCGCCGTCCGTCCTTTTATCTGAGCTTTACGCCTTCATTATACGTTTTCCGAAGCCGGATGTCAACGGGTACCGGAGATCCGGGAACGGCAATCCGTGCACTCCGCTTGTTTTCAGCCCTCTCCTGTGGTATAATGCGGGTGTAATCCTATCATCATCACGGGAGGCAGCCATGGCAGCGGATACGGAGCGGAGCAGAACGGCAGCGGGCGTGCGCTTCACGGAATACAGTCCCGAGGGCGGGGAGCTTGCGGCCTGGATCGACGAAAACAGCGTCAACATGCAGAACGGTGCGTGCGGGAGGCCGGGGCTTATCGTCTCCCCCTGGTTCCGGCTGACGGTCGGCGGGGAAGAGATCCCCTGCTATGCGGCGAAGACGACCCGGGATCCCCATTCCTTCGCCTGGATCGAAACCGACGAGGAGACCTTCCCCCTGGAGATCGCGGTCGTGACGGACCGGGAACGGACGCTGAACGCCGTTCTGCCGGAGAGCGCCGGGGTCACGGCGGAATCCGACGGCTGTGCTGTCCGGGCATGGATCCCCTCCTGCGGCTCCTTCACCTTTACCTTTGACCGGGATAATGCCCGCGACGGATCCTTCCGCCCCCTCACCGTGATGGTGAAGCCCCGGGAGAGAGCCGAAGTCCCAGAGGGATACCGGGAGATAATCCTTGATCCGAGGGAATACGCCGACGGAGCGCTGACCTTCGACGAACCCAGGACCATCTGCCGGTTCCGTGCGGGAGTGTATGGCGTGGATAGCGTCCGGATCGAGGCGGACGACGTGACGCTGTTCTTTGAGCCCGGCGTCCTGCTTGAGGCCCGGTCCGCGGCGCAAGGCGGGGGCAGGGAACGGGATCACGTCTTTATCTGCCACAACCGGCGGCATATCCGGATCCTCGGCCGGGCGGCGCTGGATCTGGCAAGGCGGGATCCGGCGGGGGTAGTCTTCGATTTCGCGGGGATCCGGGACATAGAGTTTTCCGGCTTTACCGTCCTCAACGCCAACAGCTGGACCTGCTGCTTCACGAACTGCCGTGACCTTCTGGTCCGGGATCTTCTCCTGATCGGCTACCGCACCTTCTCGGACGGGGTCATGCTTTCGGACTGCGCGGATGCCGTTGTCAGGGGCTGCTTTGTGCGGACGGGGGACGACGCCCTTGAGATCAAGTCCACCTCGTCCGGGGCGGTGCGGACCGACAACGTGCTCTTTGAAAACAACGCCGTCTGGACG
Organism: uncultured Ruminococcus sp.; assembly: GCA_902761695.1. Taxonomy (GTDB): domain Bacteria; phylum Bacillota; class Clostridia; order Oscillospirales; family CAG-272; genus UMGS1696. The sequence continues at coordinate 10,527 of CACWLT010000112.1, read as the reverse complement.
GACAAGGGTGTAGCTTACGGCTGCATCTACGAATCCAATTTCGATCAGCAGAACGTGACCTGGCGGCACAACAGCGTGGGCTATGCGCTGGCGGACTGGTCGGAGCATCTCGGCTGCGTGTCCGTCTCCATCCGGGGCGACAGGCCGGAAGTCGAGGACCGGGATCTCTGCTTTGAGGACATCGAGATCTATTCCACCCGCTGCTCCGTTGCCACGGTGGTCATGCACAAGGGCGGCTCTGTGCGGGACATCGTCTTCCGTCATATCCATGCCCGGGAGATGAAGCTCAATCCCGCCGTCGCCCCGGGCCCCATCGTGCTCAACGTGAAGAACGAGGAAAACCGTCCCGCATCCGCCTTCCGCTTAGGGAAGCTGACCTTTGCGGATATCTCCTGGAACGGGCACCGGCTGACCCCGGAGAGCGCGGAGGCGGATATCGTCTTCGACATTCCGGCGGACTTCCCCTCGGACCGGTCCGTGATCTTTGTGGGCGATGAGGCGGGAAATTCCGATCCCGCTTGATTCCGGGGACGGGGTATGGTATAATGGGCACGAAGAACAAAGGGAAAAAACCGAATCGAAACGGAGGTATCGTTATGAAGCATCTGGAAGCGGTGCGGCAGGCGGTACGGGTGAGACCGGCAGGGGACTACTGCGCGACGGAGCTGATCCGGTACCGCTCCTATCGGGATACCTACGAAGAGACGCCCCTCACGGCAAAGGCCATGGCGCAGAACGCGTGGTTCCGGCAATTCCCGGCAGTGGTGTATCCCTGTGACCGGATCGCGGGGAGCCGGGCGGGGAACTTCGTTGAGAACTATGACGAGGGGGAGCTCGCGGCGGCGCGGCGGATCTGCGGTTCCTACGGCCAGCTCGGCTTCTGGACCAATTCCGACCACTTCGCCCCGGGATACGACCGCTTTCTCCGTGACGGGATCGGAGGAACCCTCGCCCGCATCGACGCGTCTCTGAAGGTCCATGCGGACGAGCCGGAGAAGGTCGAATTTCTCAGGGCCCAGCGGCTGGTGACGGAGGGCTTCTCCCGCTTTGTTGCCCGTCACGCCGAGGCGGCCCGGGATACAGCGGGGAAGGTGGACAACGAGGAGTACCGCCGGGAGCTTCTGGCGCTTTCCGATGATCTTGACGCGGTGACCTTCGCTCCGCCCCGGACCCTCAGACAGGCGCTCAATCTGGTGTGGCTGATCCATCTCTCCTTCACCTTCCAGGGCAAGTACGCCATGGCGCTGGGGCGGATGGACCAGTACCTTCTGCCTTATTATCACCACGATCTGGAGGCGGGACTGCTGACGCCCGAGGACGCGGAAGATCTCTTCGCCAGCACCTTCATCAAGCTCACCGAGAGCCGGTGGCTGGGAGGGGATGACACGGTGAATATCTGCATCGGCGGCGTCACTCCGGATGGGGACGAGGGGATCAACGAGCTGTCCTATGTGATCCTCCACGCCGTGCGGGACGCCAACGTGCCGGGGCCCAATCTCTCCGCCCGCCTCCACGAGGGGATGCCGGACCTCTTCCTTGACGAATGCCTTCGGGTGATCGGCACGGGACTGGGGTATCCTGCCCTTATGAACGACCGGGTGAACATTCCCGCCCTGGCCCGCCACGGCTACGACATAAGGGATGCCCGGAACTACTGCTTCGTGGGCTGCATCGAGAACTTCCTGCCCGGACAGCAGCCCGCCTGGTCCGACGGACGGTTCAACATCCCCCAGTTTCTGGAGGCGGTGTTCTACCGGGGAAAATCCGCCCTGGATCCCGGGTACAGGGGGCTGGACACAGGGCCTTTGGAGGAACTCTCCTCCATGGAGGACTTCATGGGGGCCTTCGAGAAGCAGATCGCCTTTGCCGCCGCGGAATACGCCGCCGTGTTCAACAACGAGAACAGCCGGTACAATTACCGCAACTACGCCGAGCCCTGGATGTCCGTCTTCTGTGAGGACTGCATCGGCCGGGGCATGGACATCAACGCGGGCGGGGCGAAATATCCCTCCGCCCACGGCGCCTGCATGATGGGCATCGCCACCGTGGCGGATTCCCTGGCGGCGGTGGAGAAGACGGTGTATCTGGACCGGGCCTGCACGCTGAACGAGCTGCGGGACGCCATGGCCGCGGATTTTGCCGGGTATGAACCGCTCCGGGCCCGACTGCTCGCCTGTCCGAAATACGGCAACAACGATCCCTTCGTCGACAAATACGCCGTCTGGTTCGTGGAATTCACGGACGGGATCTTCGCACGGTACCGCACCCGGGACGGCGGGCCCTTTTACACGGCCATCGCCTCAAATACTCAAAGCGTCTCCGCCGGGAAGATCACCGGAGCCACACCGGACGGACGTCACGCGGGGGTTCCCCTGTCCGACGCCGCCTCCCCTACCTACGGCATGGATAAGGAGGGGCCCACCTCGGCGTTCCTCTCCCTCTCCCGGCCGGACTACCGCCTGGTATCCTGCGGGACGGTGGTGAACCAGAAATACACGCCGGATATGCTGACCGATTCCGGCAAGCGGGAGGCGCTGCTGAATGCCATCAAGGTCTATTTCAGCCGGGGCGGGCAGGAAGTGCAGATCAACTGCGTGTCCCGGGAGACCCTGAAGGACGCCATGGTCCATCCGGAAAACTACGCGGATCTGGTGGTGCGGGTGTCGGGCTTCTCCGCCTACTTCACCACCCTGAGCCGCGACGTGCAGGAGGACATCCTCCACCGCACGGAGCACGCAGAAATCTGACCTTATCCATGAACAAGGAGGATGAACATGAATCAGGATTTCGGGCCGCGCTTCATCCGGGTCACCGATCCGCCGTACCGCGCCGCAGGGGACGGGAAAACCTGCGACCGGGCGGCCATCCAGCGGGCGATTGACGACGCGGCCGCATCCGGCGGGGGCACGGTCGCGCTGACGGCGGGGAAGACCTTTCTCTCCGGCGGGATCATATTGAAAAGCGGCGTGGAGCTCTTCTTCGAGGACGGGGCGGTGCTTTATCAGAGTCCCGATCCGGAGGACTACGTGAAGCCCGACGGGGACGGGTACGCGCCGTACAGACCCTCCCCGGGCCACAATTACTCCGAAACCATAAAATGGAGCCACTGGTGGTACAAAAACTACCCTCTGATTTTCGCTCCGGAGGGATCGCACGACTTTGCCGTCCGGGGGCGGGGGACTATCCGGATGATGGACGCGGAGGATCCCGCCGAAATTATAAAAATCTGCCCCGTCGGCTTCTACCGATGCAGCCGGTTTGAGATCGCGGACGTCCATATCACCAACTACCACAGCTATGCCATGATGCCCTTCACCAGCAACCATCAGGACATCCGCGTCACCGGGTGCACCATGATGACCGGGGACGACTCGGTGTACATCTTCTCCTCCTGCCGGGATCCGCGGAAGAGCGAATGGTGGTCCTCCGACGAGCCGCAGCCCTCCCTGCGCATCGAGATCGACCACAACGACCTCCGCTCCAATCACTGCAAGGCCTTCGGCATGATCCTCTGGGGGCTGAACTGCGAGGACCCCGAGAAGGTGGAGGTGCGGGACGTATACGTTCACGACAATCACTTCGAGACCATGGGCGTCTGGCTCTACAATCCCTACACGGACCGGGCGGGATACCCTCCTGTGACCGGCGTGCGCTTTGAGAACAACGTCATCGACGGCATCGAGGCCAATTTCTTCGAGACGCAGATCAGCGACATGAATCATTATCGCTCCACGCCGTATCTGCTCAACGGGGGATTTGAACAGGGCCGGTGCTTCTGGGCCATGACGGAAGGGGCCGGGGTCTGCCGGGAGGAATCCGGTGACGGTCCCTTCGGCTGGATCGACTGCGGCGGAAAGCGGCGCGCGCTCTGGCAGGGGCTCTTCATGGAGAGCGGCCGGGAATACCTCTTCAAGGCCGAAGTGCGGGGAATGGGAGGAAAAGCAGCTTCTGTTCCGTGTCCCCGTGAGCGGCAACTACCGCATCGGCCTCGAGAGCGGTGAAACGGCTTCGGGCAGAGCTGGGATCCGGCGGGCGGCCTTCAGCGGCGGCTTGTCCCCCTTCGGCTACGATACGGTCATTTTCGATCGTGGCAAAATCCTGTTCAAATACAGCGACGATTTGTTCAGACGGTGATCAGGAAAGGAGTTTTTCATGGGCGATCATGTATCTCAGCTGAAAATGTACTGGTTCACGGACCGGCCTCTTCCGGAGCTCACCCTGCCGGAGGGGTACAGCTTTTCGCATTTTTCCGAAAAGAACCGGGAAATCGACATTCACGACTGGAACGAATGCATCCGCACCTGGACGGAATCCGACCAGACGGACGAGGAACGGTTCAAGCGGGAGATCTACGACTTCCGGGATATCGTGCCCGAGGAGGACGTCTGGTTTCTGGATTATCACGGAGAACACATCGGAACCGCCACCTCCTTTGTGCATAAAAATACAGGCGCCGGGGATATGCACTGGGTGGGCATCAAGGCGGACTTCCGGGGGAAGGGGCTCTCCAAGTATCTCTCCTGGATCGTGCAGAAGACCCTCCGGGACAGGGGCGTGCCCTATGTCTCCCTGACCACGGGCGAGGGACGGGTCGCGGCGGTGAAGGCCTATCTGACGGCGGGCTTCGTCCCCGTGGAATACGCGGAGGGCATGGTATCCCGCTGGGAAAAGGTGCTCGAGAGCTATCGCATCGACGAAATCGAGATGGTCTGGGAGGACGCCTCCCCCTATAAAATCCTCCGCCGGACCGGACTGAAGGATCGGGCGGAATAATTCCCGCTCCGTAAGCATGGCCGCGTCTTTTCCGCATGGGAGGCGCGGTTTTGTTGTGATTATCCGAATCCGGTGAAAGAATTTAATTTAAATATCAAAAGGTATTGACAAATGCTTATGCATGAACTATAATATAGTTCAGAACAAAAATATATAATAATCCCATGACGGAGGAGGAGACAAGTCCCATGCCCGTGATTACCGTGACAGTAGATGAGGAACTGAAGAAGAACGCCGGCAGTATTCTGGAGGAACTGGGCCTGGACATCCCCACCGCCGTGAGAATGTATCTCAAATCCCTGCTGCGGGAAAAGAACCCCGTTCTGATCGGGGACAATACTCCCGCGTCAACGGCGGCTCCTGTCAGGAAAAAGGCCCCCGCGAAGAACGCATCCGTGGAGGACTTTGTGGCCCTGATCTGCGCCGTCCCGTCGGGAGCCCTGACCAGATGGAGCGACATAGAGGCATATCTGTCCGAGAAGGCCGGGGGCGAGGTGTCCGTACCCAGGGGAGCCGAGTGGCCGCGGGTAAACAGGGAAGGCCTGGCGATCCCCTACTGGCGCGTGGTGTCGGAGAGAGGCGCGGTCCGCGGTACTCCCGGGATCTGCACGAAGGAGCTGCAGGAAGCCATGCTCCGGGCGGAAGGATACATCCTGGAGGAAGCCGGTCATGGGATCTTCACCGGACTGAAGGTTGCCGGATACAAGGACAAGCTGGTGAAATTCTGAGCGGGTCCCGAAATGAATAGGAAAACAGCGCCGAAGGAGGAACGCGATCCTCACCCGGCGCTGATTTTTTTGTTATGCGGTTTTCTTCACGGAACGGTCCGACGATTTCCGGTTTTTTGTCAGTACCATAGCAAGGGCGACGGCGGCGATTCCTCCGGCCAGTTTCCCCACAAGGAAAGGAAAAGCCGTCGCGGGATCCACCGTCAGCTGAAAGGCCAGGTGATCCCCCAGTATAAAGGAGGCGGGCACCAGATACGCCACATTGACCACCACGCCCCGGTCGTTCATGTCCTTCGTCATGCCGAACATGGGAATGGCGTTGACGGAGGTGGTGATGAGGCCGAGGACCGAGGTTTTGTCCATGCCCACCGCCTTTCCGATCCGGTCGAAGAGGCCTCCGCAGAGCTTCTCCAGGAAGAACAGCATGGTGAAGGCCCCGCAGAGGAACACGGCGATCTCCCCGATGATGAGCATCCCCTCGTCGAAGGTGCCGAAGCTCTCCGTCTCCCGCCCTGTGACCTTGAGGAAGATGGACAGGGCCAGCGCCAGGGTCAGGATGAAGGTCAGCCCAACCCCGATGGCGGACACGATGCGCACCGTGACCCGCTCGAAGAAGAGCAGGCCGACCGCGAAGAAGCCGGACAGCAGGATCAGGGGCAGCAGATTCAGCAGAAGGGAGCGGATCCCGATGCCGAAGCAGAGCCCACTGACAAAGCAGGTGAGGGGCACCGTAATGAGGCCCACCGCCAGTCCTTTCGCCACCAGAGGCCGCTTTTCCTTCGGCGTCATGGCGAATCCGGCGGGAAAGGCGAACATAACCGCGCAGCCCATGGTGCTGCCGACAACGGATCCGGCGAAGCGGCCCACGGTCTCGTCCTGCGCCAGTGCCAGAGCGAGCGGCCATCCGCCCGAATCGTTGGCGATCAGCAGGCCCGCGATGATGGAGGGATCGATGCCTACGGCGGCGCAGACGGGCGTCAGGGCAGGGGCCAGGGTCCGGGCGATCAGGGGAGCGATGGTGAAGGGACCGATCATAGCGAGGATCAGGGGACCCGTGGCCTCAAATCCCCGCTCGAAAGACTTCCCGGGACCGAAACGGCATCCCACGGCCCGGTCCGCCGCTCCGATCAGGGCAAAGACCAGCATGGTATAGGTGATGACGGTTCCGATGCTCATCGCACACCCTCCCCTCTCTCCGGAGCATCCCGCACCGAAATCCGATCCGTCCCGGTCATGACCCGGCGTCCCGCGTAGATTAAAGCGGCAGCGCACAGGACGATCTGCACCGTAGTGGAGCAGGGCGTAGCCAGACCAATGAGGAACAGGGACACAGGCTCCCGTCCCGCCATGAAGAAGGACACCGGCACCCGGACGCAGAAGGCCCCGACGATGCCCTGGATCATGACAAAGCGCGTCATGCCGAGGCCGTTGAAGAATCCGATGAAGCAGAAGAGAAAGCAGGTCAGGAGGCAGTCGACGGCGTAGGCCTTGAGATAATCCGCACTGGCCGCGATGACCGCCCCGTCGTTGGAGAAGATCCCCGAGAGCATATCCCCCCGGATCCAGGTCAGGGCGAACATGACCACCGCCAGCACGAAGGACACGGTAATGGCATACCGGAGGGCCTTTTTCGCTCTGCCGTACTCTCCCGCCCCGTAGTTCTGGGCCACGAACGCCGCCATGGCCTGCCCGAACGCGGAGGGGACCAGCATGATGAACCCGCAGACCTTTTCCGCCACTCCGATGGCCGCAGACGCCGTCAGCCCCAGATTGTTCACGATGGCGGTGATGATGAGAAAGGAGACCCCCACCAGAAGATCCTGCAGCGCGATGGGCAGGCCCAGAAGGGTGATGCGCCCGGCCACGGACCGGTCGAACCGGAAGGACTCCCGGCTGAGGGTGAAGGGCAGTCTCCGCTTCCGGATGATGAAGAAGGAGATCACAACGCTTGCGGCCTGGGCAAACACCGTGGCAATGGCCGCACCCGCCGTGGCCATGTGAAAGCCCGCCACCAGGAGCAGGTCCCCGGCGATGTTGACGGCGGAGGCGATGAGCACCGTCCAGAGCGGTGTGCGGGAATCCCCGATCCCCCGGAAGATGCTGCCGATCAGGTTGTAGGCAATGATGAAGAGGGACCCGAGCCCGCAGATCCGGATATAGGTCACGGTTTCGTGAAAGGCCTCCTCCGGGGCGCGCATGATCCCCGCGATGTTCTCCGCCAGAAGGGGCACTGTCAGCGTAAAGACCGCCGCGATGGCCGCGAACAGCAGAATGCCCGTGCCGATGATGCGTCCGCCCTCCTGCCCTCTGCCCTGGCCGATCCGCTGCCCCAGAAGGATGGTCGCGCCCATGGAGAAGGAGGCCACCAGATTGGTCAGGGTGAACATGATCTGGGAGCCCGTCGCCACGGCCGACACATGGACGGAATCGGCGAATTTCCCCACAATCAGAAGGTCCACAGCCCCGTAAAGGGACTGGATGAACATGGAGAAGAAGACCGGGATCATGAAGAGCAGCAGAGGAGAAAGGATTTTTCCTTTTGTAAAGTCAGTTTCTTTCTGCATTTTTCCTTGTGTCAATTCTGTTCAAAGTCCAGCGCGGCGAGGGCGCGGTGCAGGGTTTCCTCCGGCGTGGGGGCGGATTCCACCGTGACCTCCGCCGCGGACAGATAAAACTCCCGCCGGGCGTTCCACAGCTCCTCCGCCGTATGGGCCTGGGACAGAGGACGACCGTCCTTCGCCAGATCGGAAAGTGGACGGGTGAGGAGCAGGGTCCTTCCGTTCTCCCGGAACAGACGGCGGTTTTCCGCACGGATCACAGCCCCTCCGCCCGTGGCCAGAATCAGCCCGGACTGCTTGGTGAAGGCGCGGAGCACGGCGGTCTCCAGGTCCCGGAAGGCGGTCTCCCCGTCCTCCCGGAAGATGTCCGGAATGGCTTTTCCGGCGGTCTTCACGATCTCCCCGTCCAGATCGACGAAGGGGCGGTTCAGCTTTTCCGCCAGACGGGCGCCCAGGGTGCTTTTCCCGCATCCCGGCATGCCGATGAGGATGATGTTCCGCATGGACCGGCCCACCGCTTCGAGAACCTCCTCCACGCGCTCCGGAGAGATCGCGCTCCCGGTGAACAGCTCCGACGCCCGGGCAGCCTGCGCCACCAGCATGGGCAGACCGGAGGTGCAGAGGATCCCGCGCTCCTCCGCGTCAAGGATCAGGGCCGTCCGCTCCGGGTTGTAGATCATGTCCACCACGGCCGAAAGCGCGGGGAAGCCGTTCAGGGAGACGGGCGCTTCGCCGTTTTTCGGGAACATGCCCACGGGGGTGGTGTTGATCAGCACGTCCGCGTCCCGGTGACGCTCCAGATTGCCATAATTGTCCTCACCCGTCCGGGAAATGACGACCACGGAGGACGCCCCCCGGTCATTTGCCACGCACCGGGCCGTGACGGACGCGCCGCCGGAGCCGAGGATCACGACCTTTTTGTCCTTCAGCACGATTCCCTTCCGGTCCAGCATGAAGCAGAAGCCGGCGTAGTCCGTGTTGTAACCGTGGAGAAGGCCGTTTTCATCCTTGACCACAGTGTTGACGGAGCCGATCCGCCAGGCCTCGTCCGAGACGGTGTCGAGATACGGCATGACGGTTTTTTTATAGGGGATCGTCACATTAATGGCGTCGAAATCCCGCGCGGCCAGGAAGGGGGCGACGGCCTCCTCCTCCATGGGCATGAGGGTATAGGCGTAATCCCCCAGCATGGCGTGGATCTGCGGGGACCAGCTGTGGCCCAGGGGATTGCCGATGAGGCCGGTTTTCAGTTTTTTCTTTTCCATAATCCGTTACCCGATTGCGTTTATAATGGTCTGAAAGGCGTCATGAAGGATTTCTTCCCGTGCGGGATGGAGACATAAGGCGGACGGATCGACGGATGGTGTGATCCACGCGGAGCGGTCCGCCTCCCCGTCCGTGAAGCGGGGCTCCCATCCCACAGGCACCCGGGTGAGGAAGTAGAACACATCCTTGTCCGCACTGTTTCCGACGGAATAGAATTCCGATCGCTGCCAGACGGCGGACCCGTCACGCATGGGGAAGTCCGGGGGAAGGTCCAGGCCGGTCTCCTCCCGCACCTCACGATTGGCTGTATCCGCCGGGGATTCTCCGTCCTTCATGTGCCCCTTGGGAAATCCCCACGCGCCGCTTGCGCTCTCCCGGATCAGAAGGATCTCCGGCTGCCCCTCCTTCAGTCTGTACAGGACGCAGCCGCAGGATTTCTCCCGTCTCCGCTCCGGCAGGATCAGGGTGGAGAGGAAGTACCGCTCGGTGAAGTCCACGGCGTCAAGAAGCGCCTCCGGGGGCAAAAAGACGTTTGGCGGGGTCACGATGAGCTTTTCCTCCGCGTCGTCCGCACGGTACACCACAGCCGCGACGGTGCCGAAAACCTTATCTCCGATCCGCAGGCGATCCCCCGCGCCGAAGCCGACGAGATACGCGTCAATTGCCTCCCCGTCGGCGGAGCGGGTGCCGGGCAGAAAGCCGTAGGGCACGGGATAGAGCATGTCCGGATGTTCCGGGTGAGGGGAGTGCGCCGGCCGGTCCACCTCGACCTCGACAAGGTTTCCGATCCGGTCCGTAAGGTCGTCGAAGCCGTCGGTATGGGAGATCCGGCAGGTCTCCGTCACATCCTCCCCGCGATATCGGATCAGGACAGCGGACCCGTCCGGACTTCTGCAGGAGCGGATATAGCCCCGCCTCAGCAGCTCCTCCGCCGCCCTGTCCGTATCCTCCCGGGACTCGGTTCTGACTTCCGTGGAGGTGCGGGGCGGATACGGGGTGAATCCCTTCTCCGGAATCGCGGGACGTACCCGGACAGGCAGGGGATACAGCATGCTGTTCAGAAGGGCCGGGCGGTCCTCATCCCGGTCAAGCGGACGGTGAGGAAGTCCGGCGGCGGAGAGGATCAGGGCGGCGGCCTCCTCCGGCATGGTCGTCAGAGCGTTGATGACCAGATCCGCCGGGGGATCCTTCGTCATGAGCCG
>CACWLT010000111.1 GCA_902761695.1 uncultured Ruminococcus sp. | reverse complement strand
CGAGGCGCTGACGCCGGTGATGAGCTCCGCCGCGTAGGGCAGGGACCGGATCCAGTCGCAGTACACGTGCCATTCCGGCAGCTTGTGGTTCCGCCGGGCGTAATAGATGTTGATGAGCGTCTCGTAATTGAGGGTGGTGGTCCGCATCTGGTTGTAGGAGGAGGGCAGGAGCTGGATCATGTCGTGCCAGTAGGCCGTGTCCTTGGTCTCCACATATTTCAGCCGCCGCTCCTCCAGCACCGCGATGGTCTGATCCAGCGAAGCCAGGGCTACGTCGCTCATGCGGTCGCAGGAGAAGTCCTCCCGTCCGAAGGGCTTGGAGTGGATCTTGTGCATGGTGGAGGTGGAGTTGGCTACGGTGCCCACCTTGTAGGTGTCGTATTCCTTCCACCAGTAGAGGGGCCCGGTCACGTCCACGGAGACGAAGATCATCCGCAGATACTTCCGGTGGTCCGTGCCGGATTTCGCCAGCCGTTCCGCCAGATCCAGATCCGCTTCCCCGATGACGTATTCGTCCCCGTCGTAATGGCTGTCGGACTTCGCCCAGCTGTTCATGGGGTTCCGCATCCCCCGGAGGGCGTTTTCCAGATTCATCACCGCGGTCCGTTCGCATTTCAGCATGGGAATGCTCCTTTCTTACGCTTCCGGAGATTCAGCTTCGTTGTTTTCCCCGGAGGTCTTATCCTCCTTCGCCCTTTCCCGTGCCTCGGCCCGAGCGGCACGGAGTTCTTCGACCTCGAAGGCGTAGGTCTTGCCGCAGAACCGGCATTTCGTCTCCACGGGCTCCCCGGCGTCGAGCAGCTCCTTCATGTCCTTCTCGTTCAGGCTGATCAGGGCCCGGAGGTACTTGTCCCGCTCGCAGGGGCAGACGTAGCCGATGTCGAATTCGTCGAACATGTCGTATTCGATCCCGTCGAAGATGGCGGCGATGATCTCGTCCCCGTCCATGCCGTCGGCGATCTGCTTCGACACGGAGCCCGCCATTTTCACGTTGGTCTCCAGCCGGTCGATGTCCGTCTCGTCGCAGCCGGGCATGAGCTGGACCAGATAACCGCCCGCCGCGAAGCACATGTTGTCCCGGTCCACCCGCACGCCCAGGGCGCACACGGTGGGGGTCTGCTCGCTGGAGGCGAAGTATTCCGTCACGTCCTCCGCGATCTCGCCGCTGACGATGGGGGAGACGCCCACGTAGGGATCGTTCATGCCCATGTCCTTGATGATATACATGGTTCCCCGCCCCACGGCGCCGCCCACGTCCAGCTTTCCGACGCTGTTGGGCGGCAGCTCGACATCGGGATTTTCGGCGTATCCCCGGACGTTGCCCTCGTAGTCCCCCACGCAGATGACGGAGCCCGCCGGGCCGTCGCCGCGCAGCTGGAGGGTGAGGGTGTTGTCCCGGTCCTTCAGCAGGCAGGCCATGAGGGAGGTGGCGGTGAGAGCCCGTCCCAGCACGGCGGTCATGGTTTTCGAGGTATGATGGATGCCGCAGGAGGCGCGGACGATGGCGGTGCTGTCGCAGAAGATGACCCGGATGCCGCCGTCCCGGGATATGGCGCGCTTGATGACGCTGGTTTCACGAGGCATGGTAAAAGCTATATCCTTTCGCAAATGATATAGGTAGGAAACACTGCGTGTTTCCAAATCATTATACCCCGTTACGCACGGGAGGCGCCGGGAGGGACACCATCTCAGGCCGAAGGTGCCCCTCCCGGAGGTCCCCCTTGGCCGTATAGCATAACCTGACAGCTTGTATCGGAATCGATAATCGATTGTGTATCCCACGTCCTCGCGCGGACTATGCTGCGTCAGCTGTAACATGCGTGAAATCCCATCGGAGATGGAATTTCACGGTTTGCTCTGCCCTAAGGGGCGACGCAAACAGCGATCGAAACGCGCATAACACAAGCGCGATGAAGTAAAGATGAAAAAATCCTGTCCGACTTCGCGGATTCATGGAATATTCTGGTTGTACTTTCCTGCTGCTTCATCCCAGCCCGAATGCCCGCTTCATAATTCGTAATTCATAATTCTTAATTCTGAATTCTCAGTACGTTTTCCCCTGCTCGACGGCCTTTTTGAGGTAGTCGAAAAAGGTGAAGGGGTCCAGCAGCTCGATGTTGGGGACGAGGGTTTTCAGTTCAGTGAGGATGCGGTCGTGGTCGGTGGGGCTGACGAGGATGGTGCGGAAGACGTGGAATTTCTTTTCGGGATGGGCGTTTTTCCTCCAGGCCGCCGCCTGCTCCGCCGCTTTTTTCGGATCGGTGTGCTCCACGGCGATATCGCAGGTATGGGGGATGAAGGGCACCCCGTTCACCACGGACGCGGCGTCCCCTGCTCCCAGATACGCGACGCCCCCCTTCGCAAACCGGCTGAGATCGTATTTCTGCCGGGTATCGAGAGAATGGACGCCGTTTATGACAAAGCCGATATGGCAGAGATCGAACCGCTTGAAATACGGGACGCTGTGCCGGACATTGGCCTCCGCGCCCGAGGGCAGGTCGGAGTGGATCCTTGGAGGATAGAGCAGCCGCGGATTGTTGTACCCGGCCCCCGAATCCCCGGCGGCGAAATAATCCCGGTCCGTGAACTTCTCATAGACGTAGTCGAAGGCCATGGGGATCCGGTCCGCCAGATTGGGATTGAAGCACCACATGAGGGAATTTTTCCCCAGCGCCGGGTCCTTCGCCCATTTGGGGATGAACCTTGCGGTCCAGGCGGCTGCGTCGTAGTCCCCCACGTAGAAGAGGATGTAGGTCTTTTCCGGATCGTACCCCTCTGCGGGAGGCACGGGCTTGCGGTTCCGGTAGTGTTTCTTCAGCGGATAGTGCATCCAAACGGAGGCGTTGCCCAGTCCGCAGTATCCGGCGGCGTCCGCGTCCTTGACGCAGTTGTAGGCGGAAAAGATCTCCGTCAGCCGCCATTCCGACTCCACGGGCTCGTGGGATCCGTGCCCGCCGTGGGTGGTGTATTTCACGTGCCAGGGATTGAAGCCGCAGACCGTGGTGATCCGCTCCCCGCCGCTCTTCTCGTATTGAGCCCTGAGAATCCGCTTCATCACGGCCAGGTCGCAGCCCGGCGCCTGTCCCGGATCGTCCGAGGGGGCCTCGTCGTCGAAGGCGAAAAGATCAAAGACGAAGGCCCGCTTTGCCACGGCATAGTCCATGTTGGGCACGAAGGCGTTCCCCAGGTCGGGGTAGTACGGCTTCTCCTTCGACCAACTTGCTCCGTCCAGAGTCAGGAACAGAAGATCGTCCGCCGTTTTGTCCATGCACCGGCGCATCGCCCAGACATAGGCGTCGCACTTGGCGGAACCCGTGGAGTGCTCCTCCGTCTGCCACACCGTCCCCCGCCCGTCGAAGCGCCCCGTCAGATCCAGGGAGACCTCCGCCCCCGTGACCCGCCTGATCACCTCGAGAGCACGGCTCCCGGACCGCACCGGCAGAAGGCCCTCGCATCCGCAGACCGTGGTGGCGGCGTTGAGGGTGGCGGGCACGGTGGGATCCCAGAGGATCAGCCCACGCTCACGGATGAACGGGGCAAAGCGGCCGAGCAGTTCTTCAAAGGTTCCGATGTCCTCCACGGGCTCCCCGGCGAGGAAATGCCCCTCCTCCCGGCACCAGTCCAGCCAGAACCGGTCGTGCTCCTGCCAGTCCAGAAACAGCGCGGGCCTCCCCCGGTTCAGAAGTCCCTCGAGGCACGCCGCGAACCGGAAGAGATCGTACCGGAGCACGGTGTCCTCCCCGAGCGCGGAAAGGGCGGCGGAAACATCAAGTCTCAGCATCGCGTTCTCCTCCTCCTTCCCCGTGGAACGAACGGCACAGCGCCATGAAGGCCTCCGCGGCCCGGGTCAGCTTCTTCTCGCGGTGGCGCACCAGCTTGTATTTCCGGTCCAGCCGCAGCCCCTCCACGAAGATCTCCGCCACCTCGCCCCGGACAATGTTCTCCTCCACCATCCGGCGCGGGACCACAGCCACACCGAGACCGGCCGCCGCCGCGTTCACCAGGGCCGCCGTGCTGAGGCTCTCCCACATGGGCTCGGGAACGGGACAGTCCGCAGCCTCCATGGCGCTCTCGAAGACCTCCCGGGTGCCGCTTCCCCGCTCTCTGAGCAGGAGATTCATGGCACGGAATTCCTCCTTCGTCAGCACGTCGCCGTTTGCGCGGCAGGAGGTGATGAGAGCCAGCCGGTCCGCCAGATAATCCTCGGAGACAAGGTCCGGATTGTGGACGATCCCTTCGATCAGGGCGAAATCCAGCTCGTTCTCCGCCAGCGCCGCCTCCAGCTTGTCCGAGCGGTCGATGCGCACCCGAACCTCCGTCCCCGGCCATTTCTCCCGGAAGGCGGCGGCATAGGAGGGCATGAGCTTGGCCCCGATGGAGACGGACGCCCCCACCCGGACCCGGCCCCTCTCCTCCCAGTCCCGGACGGTGCGCTCCATGTCGTCGAAGGTCAGGGTGATGCGGCGGGCGTAATCCAGAAAGGCGCGTCCCGCCTCCGTCAGATAGAGCCGCCGGGCAATCCGGTCGAAAAGCCGCACGCCGTAATAGCTCTCCAGCTCCGAAACGGCCAGACTGACGGCGGGCTGGGTCATGCGGAGGGCTTCGGCGGCCCGGGTCATGTTGCAGCCGCAGTCGCACACGGCCTCGAAAATACGGATATGTCTGAGCGTCAAGGTGCAGCCTCCGGATGTTTTTCTCCATTATAGCACCTCCGTTCCCGAAATGCAAGCCTGAAAAGCAATCGCGCGGGATGCACAGGCAATTTTTATACCGTTTTCCTTATCACCCGGATAAAAACAATCTATTTTACAAATCATCCCCACGGGTGTATACTGTAGTCAGCCGGGGAAACCCGAATTCAAAAGAAAGCCGGTGCGCGTCATGCGGTCCCGTTCCCTGCCCTCCCTGTTTTTCCGCTCCCTGCTCATCTCCGCCGTCACCGTGGGCGGGGGCTATGTGATCCTCGCCGCCCTGCGGAGCTTTTACACGGTCCGGAAGCACTTGATCTCCGACGAGGATATGGACGACATCGCCGTCATCGCCCAGAGCGCGCCGGGAGCGGTGGCCGTGAACGCATCCCTTCTGGTGGGATACCGTCTCCGTTCCGTCCCCGGGGCGCTGGTCTCCGCCTTCGGCACCCTGATCCCGCCCGTCGTGGTCATGTCCGCGCTGGCCGTCCTTGCGGGAGCGGTCCGGGATATTCCAGCGCTGTCCGGCCTGATGCTGGGAATGCGGGCTGGCGCGGCGGCGGTGATCCTCGATACGGCCATCGACATGACCCGCCCGGCTCTGCTTGTCCCCCGGACCGGCTCCCGGTTGAACGGAAAGAAAGCTGACGCCCGGAAGACCCTCTCCCCGCTCCGTGCCGTTCTCTTCGCCCTGTCCCTCTGGCTCTGCCTCTTCACCGGCCTCTCCTCCCTGTGGATCCTTCTGGCATCCGCGGTCATCGGAGGCGCGGGAGGAGTGCTCGCCATGCTGAAAGACCGCCCCGCCCGGGAACGGCCGACGACCGCAGCCCGCGCCGGACAAAAGACCGCCTGAGGAGGACGATATGCTGAACACCCTGATCGCGCTGTTTACCTCCTTTCTGACGGTGGGCGCGTCCGCCTTCGGAGGGGGGTACGCCGTGCTCCCCATGCTCCGGGACACCGCCCTCTCCCACGGATGGCTGACGGCGGAGCAGTTCGCGGACGTGTGCGCCTTCGCGGAGATCACCCCCGGTCCCGTGGCCCTCAACGCCGCCTCCTATGCCGGATTCACCGCCGCCGGAGTTCCCGGAGCGATTGCCGCCACCCTGGGATGCGTCCTGCCATCCCTGCCCGCCGCCGCCCTGCTGGTCCTTCTCTGGAAGCGGTTCCGGGAGCATCCCGTTTACGTCGGCTTCTTCGGGGGACTGCGTCCGGCGGTGTGCGCCCTGATCTTCTCGGCTGCCCTGACCCTGTTTCTCTCGGCGGCCTTCGGAGGGGCGTCCCTCCCCGCTCTTCTGACCGGCCGGGCATCCGTCGACGCGGCGGGCCTCCTGATTTTCGCCGGAGCCTTCGCCGCCGCCCGCATGAAGACCCTTCCCCCCGCCGCCCTGATCCTCTTCTGCGGGGTCTGCGGCGCGCTGATGGCGTAAATTCCTTCTTTCCTTTCGCGAAATATACGCTTGCTTCATTATGGTATTCATTTCCCATCCGCGCCGCGTCAGATTTTCCCGCCGGCAATACCGCATAACCCGCGCCGATCCGTTCATACTATCCGGGAATCCAACGAAAGGACGGATAAGAACGGCATGAAAAGAATACTCGTATTTCTGGCGGCGGCGGCCATGCTCATGACAGCCTGCTCCCCCGACAACCGGACGGGAACGGAGGGCGGCACCGTAAACGGCGGCTCCTCCATGACGGACGGGACCAACGGAACAGAAGGCACAAATCACGACAACGGCGGGACGAACCATGACACGACGGACGGCACAGCGGACGGCGAAGCGGGCACCGGATCCCTCCGCAGAAACCTGCGCCGCAGCACCCCTCCCTTGAACGATGATCTTCCCTCCGACACCCTGGGCGACCGGGACGGGGACGGCTTCATCGAGAACACGGTGATGGACGGTCCGGACGGCGCGGCGGGAACCGCATCCTACCGCAGGGTGAGGAGCGTGGAGAGCGCGGAGGACGCCCGGAACTTCATCGGAGCGGGACTTCTCGCCTCCTGTGCCGCCTCCCTCCCAGAGATGGCCGAGGTGCGGATTCTGGATTCCGGCGAGCGGGACAGGCTGACGGATAAGGCCGGCATCACCGACGCGGACGGGGTCCGGGACGTGGTAGTGGCCCAGGCGGCGGGGGACGACGAGGATTTCTCCGTGGTGATGCTCCGCACGGACGGCTCCCACACCGTGGCGCTGAATCATGAGCTGGGCCGCCGGGTGGACGCCGCGAAGCTCCACACCTGCCCCGCCGGGGAGAAAACCGTCTCCGTCATGCTGGACGACGACGTGGTGCTGCTCTCCGGCAACAAGGCCGAGGTAGCCGCCGCTCTCCAGGCTCTGGTCAAAGCCGCCGACGGCGTTTACGGCTATGTCGGCAGCGCGCGGATCATCGAGACGGCGTGACCTCCCCTCCCGCAATCGAAAACCTCCGGCCGAAAAACCGGAGGCTTTTTTCATGATGTAAAATCGACGTTCATTCCCGCTTACAGCGCGTCCGCCGGGGCGTCGTCGGGATAGTACCCGCTGTACCCCGTCTTCGGCATGGCGTCCAGCTTTTCGAGCTCCTCCTCCGTCAGGGAGAAGTCGAAGATGCGCGTGTTGTCGAGGATCCGGGAGGGCGTCACGGACTTCGGCAGGGGAACGGCGTCCTTCTGCAGGGCGTACCGGATGCAGACCTGGGCGGCGGTTTTCCCGTGGGCGGCCGCGATCTCGTTCACCGTGGGATCCCCCAGCACCGCCCCGCAGCCGAGAGGACTCCAGGCCTCCACCAGCATCCCGTGCTCCCGGGACCAGGCGGCGGCCTCCGGCTGCGTATAACCCGGATGGAACTCGATCTGGTTCACCATGGGCGGGATCTCCGCGTCCCGCAGCAGGGGAATGAGCTGCTTCGGCAGGAAATTGGAAACGCCGATGGCCCGGAGCTTTCCGTCCCGGTACAGCTTCTCGAAGCCCCGCCAGGTGGAGAGGTTGACGGCCTCCCAGTCCGGGGTCAGCTTCTCCACGCAGGGCCAGTGAATGAGATAAAGGTCGATGTAATCCGTCCCCAGCCGCTTCAGAGAGGCCTCGCAGGCGGCAATGGTCTTTTCGTAGCCCCGGTCCGTGATCCAGTGCTTGGTGGTGAGGAAGATCTCCTCCCGCTTCACGCCGGAGAGCCGGATGCCCTCGCCCACGCTCTCCTCGTTGCCGTAGGCCGCGGCGGTGTCCACGTGCCGGTAGCCGCATTCCAAGGCGCACTTCACCG
>CACWLT010000110.1 GCA_902761695.1 uncultured Ruminococcus sp. | reverse complement strand
CCGTAAACCAGCGCGCCCACGGTTCCGTTCCCGCACGGCGCACCCTCCCGGCCCATGTCCCCGTGCCAGGACGCGGGGGTCTTCATAATGAGATCCTGATGCATGATGCACTCCTTGCTCTCCCCCGCCTCAGGGGGGACGATCGGTCCGGAAGGGCTTGACAGGTTCTTCCGGTTGCGGTAAAATAAAGAAAAAGCTGATGAATTCGGCTGAGAACAAAGCGCTTTATCGGAGAATGAGCATGAGCGTGCGGCTGGACTTTGAAAAACTGAACAACACCCGGGATCTCGGCGGGATGAGGACGATGGACGGCCGCACCGTTCGCCCGGGCCTGCTCATCCGGAGCAGCAATCTCGCGGGAGCCTCACCCCGGGATGTGGAACGCCTCGGCGCCATGCTCTCCGCCGTGGTGGATTTCCGCACGGACAAGGAGCGGGCCGAGCATCCCGATCCGGTCATCCCCGGGGTGAGGGCCGTTCATCTGCCCGTCATCGACAGCCTGTCCGCCGGCGTGACCCGGGACGCGGATTCCGACGAGGCCGCCATGCGCATCCTCATGCAAAGCGGGGAGGCCTCCCGGGAATACATGCGGAACACCTACCGGGCCTTCGCCTCGTCCCCCGCCGCGCTCCGGGGATATGCCGCCTTTGTCCGCATTCTTTGCGAGGAGCGGGAGGGGGCCGTCCTCTGGCACTGCACCGCCGGAAAGGACAGGGCCGGATTTGCCGCCGTCATCGCGGAGGAGATACTGGGGGTGGAGCCCGCCGACATCCGGGCGGATTACCTTTACACCAACACCTGTCTGGCGGAGAACATCGAGGCGCTGACGGAGACGGCACAGCGGGAGTTCGGCATGAGGTCCCCCGAGGCGGAGGCCGCTTTGAGAGCCATGTTCTCGGCGGATCTCTCCTATCTGGACGCGGTTTATGAAGAAATCGGCGCGCGCTGGGGAGGCTTTGACGGCTATCTCCGGGACGCCCTCGGGGTGACGGAGAACATGCGCGATGCTCTCCGCCGCCGGGTTCTCGACTGAGCGCCCACGCCTATTATAAAGCATGAACGCGGATCCTGTCAAGCGGGATCCGGAACAACCAACCCATCAGGAGGACTTGCATTATGGAAGAAAACGGCATCCGACTTGCCAGGGACGGCCGCGCTCTCTGCGCCATCCGGCTGACGGCGTCCGAGCTTGCGGACAAGAACGCCCCTGCCAACTACGCGGCCAAGGAGCTGCGGTATTATCTCGACCGGATCACCTCGGTCAGCATCCCCCTGCTCGATACGGATACACCCTTCGACGGCGGCTCCGTCCTTGTGGGTGAAGCGGCGGGGCTGGACGTGTCCGGCTGCTCCGAGGACGGTTTCCGCATCGAGTGCGGCGGGGAGGAAATCCGGATCGCGGGCGGCAGGCGGGGCGTTCTCTACGGCGCGTATGATTTTCTCGAGCGGCTGGGCGTGCGGTTCTTCACCCCCACCTGCGAAAAGGTGCCCACGGATCCCGCGCTGACGGTTCCGCCCATGCACGTGAGGGAGGAGCCCGCCTTTGAGTACCGCCGCCACAACTACGCGGACGTGGAGCAGTATCCCCGCTTCTCCGCCAAGCGCCGCTTCAACGGCACGGGCTCCCTCCAGCCCCGCATGGGAGGCGCCCTGACCTACGCCCATTTCGTCCATTCCTTCGATACCCTGATCCCCGC
The DNA here is from genome assembly GCA_902761695.1 of uncultured Ruminococcus sp. Taxonomy (GTDB): domain Bacteria; phylum Bacillota; class Clostridia; order Oscillospirales; family CAG-272; genus UMGS1696. The sequence continues at coordinate 11,322 of CACWLT010000110.1, read as the reverse complement.
CCGGGTTTACGGAGCTGAGCATCCGGAGTACTTCGCCCTGGTGGACGGGAAGCGGGTCACCACCGACGGCGGCCGCACCCAGCTCTGCCTGACCAACCCGGACGTGCTCGCCCTCATGATCGAGAAGACCCGCGCATGGCTGAAGGCCCATCCCGGCCACCGGCTCATGTCCCTGTCCCAGAACGACTGGGGCGGCAACTGCCAGTGCGAGAACTGCCGGAGGATCGACGAAGAAGAGGGAAGCCCGTCCGGTACCCTGCTGCGGTTCGTCAACGCCGTGGCCGAGGCTCTGGAGCCGGAGTTCCCGGACGTGATTTTCGACACCCTGGCCTACATCTACAGCCGTCCCGCGCCGAAGATCACCCGGAACCGGCACAACGTCTGCGTCCGGCTCTGCTCCATCGAATGCTGCTTCTGCCATCCCTTCGACGCCTGTGACGACGAGCGGCGCAGCGTGAAGCGGCCGGACGGCACCACGTCGAAGTTCATCACGGATCTGGAGGACTGGGGCCGGATAGAACAGCGTCCGGGGCGTCTTTGAGCAGGCCAACGGCGCGTCCCGGGGCGGCGTGGACTTCAACGAGCTGCGGGCCTATCTGATCTCGAAGCTCCTCTGGGATCCGGACTGCGACCTGGACGCGCACCGCCGCGACTTCATGGAGTACTTCTACGGCCCGGCGGCGCCTTATCTGGACGAATACCTCAACCTGCTCTGCGACACCTGCGAGGCCCGGGGCGACCACGTGGGCTTCAACGACAACCCCGTCCACGGCTTCCTGGAGGAGGACATGCTGGACAAATACGACGCCCTCTTCGACAAGGCGGCCGAGGCGGTCCGGGGCGATCCCCTCAGACTGTGGCGGGTGGAGAAGAACCGTCTGTCCATCCGCTGGGTGCGCCTGAAGCGGGCCGCCATGCTCCGGGGCGAGCTGGATCCCGAAACGGTCAACCGCTTCTTCGCAGACTGGAAGGCGTTCAGCCTCTCCCGGGTGGACGAATGGTGCAACATCGAAACCACCCACCGTGCGCTCCTGGAAGGCAAGTGGCGCGGGACGGAGTTCTTCGACCACTGGATCAACGAAGAACCGGAGGCTCTCTGATATGCCGCGCCAATCCGTGACGGACATGCCGGCCGGACGGCTTTACGAGGCCCTGGCCGCAAAAATGGAAAAGCACGGGAGGACCCGGGAGGAGCTGGACGAGGTGTTCCGCCGCCTGACGGGTCTGGAGAACGCCGCCCTGCACGACCGGATCAACGAGGGGGCGGATTATGGCAGCCTGTTTCCGAAAGCGCCTCTTCCGGCCGCGATGGAGGTGAAGGGCGTGGTCTGCGGCGTTCGGGTGGAGGCCCTGGAGGATCCCCTCATGCGGCAGATCCGCGCGGTGGACCTCGTCGTGGACAAGCTGGCGAAGGGCCGGGATCTGGATAAGCTCCTGCCCTCCACGCCCGCGGATATCGCTCCCGCACCGGAGGAGACGCCCCTTATGTCCTTTGCCATCGACATCGACGGGTCAAAGATCAGCGGCTTTTCCTCCCCCGAGGGGTCCGTGACCTTCATCCCCTTCACGGGCCGGGTGGATTCACCGCTGTTTTCCGGGGAGATCATGCCCGGCGCGGCGGACGTGCAGACGGAGATGCCCGGGGAGGCCCGCCTTCTCACGGCCCGGTATCTCTTCCGCGGCACGGACGGGGAGGGGAAGACCTGCTCCCTCTATGTGGAGAACGTCGGCCGCCTCACCGGGGAACCGGGCCCCATCCGCGCGACCCCCCGCTTCATGACGGACAGCGCGTTTTTGACCGCCCGCTTCCGGGGAAGAGCCTTCCGCTCCGAGGTACACGGGCGTGAGGGCGGCGTGAAGATTCTGATATTCGAGCAAAAACCGGTCCCGGAGAAAGGAGACTGAACCATGAACGATGAGAACAGGCAGGTCCGCGTCCCCCGGCAGCAGAACTGGGGAAAGATCGTGCTGATTGTCCTGGCGGCCGTTGCCGTCGTGCTGGTGATCGCAAACTGCATGACGGTGATCCCGGAGGGCTTCATCGGGGTGAAATACAACCTCGGCAAGATCCGGAACAGTTCCCTGCAGCCCGGCGCCCATTTTTCCCTGCCCTTTATTGAGACCATCGAGAAGGTGGACGTCCGGGAGCATGTCTACGAGACCTATCAGCCCGCCTACACCAAGGACACCCAGACCGTGGAGAGCATCTACGTAAAGGTGAACTATGTCTACGCCACAGCCCAGATCGACTCCCTGATCCGCACGGTGGGCGTGAACAACGTGGAATCCACCCTGATCGTGCCGAACCTGAACAGCATTCTGAAAAACACCATCGGCAAGTACAAGGCGGAGGAGCTGATCCAGAACCGGTCCATCGCCCAGGAGCTGGTGGAGGACGAGCTGCGGGACGCCCTCACCCCCTACGGTGTCAACATCACGGCGGTGAACCTGGCGGACATCGACTTTGAGGACAGCTTCGAGCAGACCATCCGGGACAAGGTGGCGGCGGAGCAGGAGGCCCTCCGGGTCAAGAACGAGACGGCAGCCAAGGAGGAGGAAGCCCGGCAGACGGTCATCGCGGCCCAGGCGGAGGCGGACTCCAAGAAGCTCAAAGCCGACGCGGACGCCTACGCCATCTCCGTCATCCAGGCCGAGCTGTCCAAATCCCCGGAATACATCGAGCTGCAGAAGATCGAGAAGTGGAACGGCGAGTTCCCCACCGTCATGGGCACCACCGTCAACCCCTTCGTGACCCTTGCCCCGTCGGACCCCTCCGGCGGCGCGGAGTAAAGCCTCAATCCACCAATCAGCGAGGAACAGGTTTATGAAAATCGTACTGGAGCATCTGACGAAGCGCTTTCCCAACCGCAACCGCAAGATCAAGAGCGAGGTGGTGGCGGTGGACGACTTCACCTTTGAAATCCCCGACGGCACCCTCATCGGACTGCTGGGCCCCTCCGGATGCGGCAAGAGCACCACGCTGAACCTCATCAGCGGACTGGAGACCCCCACCGAGGGCCGGATCTTCTTCGGGAACCGGGAGGTCACGAATCTGCCGCCGGAGAAGCGGGGCGTGGGCCTGGTCTTTCAGAATTACGCCCTCTATCCCCACATGACGGCTCTCGAGAATATCATGTTTCCCCTGGGCAATCTGAAGCGGGACGAGCGGCCTTCCAAAGAAGAAATGCGGGAGAGAGCCCGGGAGGCGGCCCGCCTTGTGCAGATCGAGCCCTATCTGGAGCGGCGTCCCTCGGAGATGTCCGGCGGGCAGCAGCAGCGGGTGGCCATCGCGCGGGCGCTGGTGAAAAAGCCGGAGGTGCTCCTCCTCGACGAGCCCCTGTCCAATCTGGACGCCCGGCTCAGGCTCCAGACCCGGGAGGAGATCCGGCGCATCCAGCGGGAAACCGGCATCACCACGATCTTCGTCACCCACGACCAGGAGGAGGCCATGAGCATCTCCGACCTCATCGTGGTCATGAAGGACGGCGCGGTGCATCAGATCGCGAAGCCCCAGGACGTGTACGATGATCCGGTGAACCTCTTCGTGGCGAAATTCCTCGGAACCCCGCCCATCGACGTGTTCGACGGCGAGGTGAAGGGAGGCACCCTCTTCATCGGAGAGGACGCGGTGCTGCCGGCCCGGGGCGTGGAGGACGGTCCCGTGAAGGTTGGCGTGCGTCCCGAGGGTTTTATACCTGATCCCGACGGCGCGCTCCGGTGCGGACTGGACCGGGTGGAGGTCATGGGCCGGGACACCAGCATCGTCTTCCGCCACGAGGGACTGAACGCCGACACGGGCCGGGCCATCGTGGACGCGGAGGCTGCCCGGGGACTGGAGGGCGGGGAGGTGCGCTTCTCCCTCAAGCCCTTGAAGACCTGTCTCTTCGATAAGACCACGGAAGCCCGGATCCGGCTCGCGGACGGGGGCGGGAAGGCGGCGGGACGATGAAAAAGCAGAATCTCAAGGCCTGGCTCTATCTCCTGCCCGCGCTGGCCTTTCTGGCGGTCTTCATGATCTATCCCCTCGTGGACGTGGTGGTTTACTCCCTGGAGGAGGGCTACAACTCCGCCTCCCAGACCTTCCGGGGCGTGGGGCTGTACAACTTCTCCTACGTGCTCCGGGATCCCTATTTCCTGGCCGCCGTGCGGAACACCTTCATTCTGGTCGTCATCACGGTGCCGGTGTCCACGGGGCTGGCCCTTCTGATCTCCCTGGGGCTGAACTCTATTAAAGCGCTGAAGAATCTTTTCCAGACCGTTTACTTCCTCCCCTATGTGACCAACACCCTGGCCGTGGGTCTGGTGTTCATGATTCTCTTCAAGAAGACCGCCTATTCCGAGGGCCTGGTAAACCTGCTCATCAACTGGTTCGGCGGCCCCTCCGTGGACTTCATCGACGGACCGTACTGGGCGAAGATGCTGGTCATGTGCATCTACACCGTCTGGGTGGTCATGCCCTTCAAGATCCTGATCCTCACCAGCGCCCTGGCCTCCGTCAATCCGGAGTACTACAAGGCGGCCCGGGTGGACGGCGCGTCCAGGGGGCGGATCTTCTGGCGCATCACCCTGCCTATGATCTCCCCCATGATCTTTTATCTGGTCATCACGGGCTTCATCGGCGCGTTCAAAGCCTATGCCGACGAGGTGGCCCTGTTCGGGACGGATCTGAACGCCGCGGGCATGAACACCATCGTGGGCTATGTCTACGACATGCTCTACGGCAATTCGGGAGGCTATCCCTCCTACGCTTCGGCGGCAGCCCTGATCCTGTTCGCCATCGTTTTCACCATCACCTGCGTCAACCTGCTCATCAGCAGAAGGACGCAGATTAGCTGAAGGGGGGCGTCGTTCTGTGATTACGGACAAATCCTCAGCCTCCTCCCGGATCGGAAAGGCGGCGGTCTATATCCTGCTCTCGATCTGGGCGGTGGTGGTGCTGTTCCCCTTTTACTGGATGGTGCTGACCTCCTTCAAAAGCTACAGCTCCTACAACTCCGAGTTCGTACCCCGGTTCTTCGCCGCGGATCCCACGCTGTCGAACTACCGGGACGCCTTCACCGCCGTTCCGCTGGCCCGGTATTTTCTCAACACCCTGATTTTCACCGTCGTCACCACCGCCGTCATGCTGGTGGTCACGGTGCTGGCGGCTTTCGCGTTCTCCCGGCTGGAATTCCGTGGGAAGAACATCGTTTTCGCCCTGTTCCTCTCCCTGATGATGATCCCGAACGAGCTGGTAGTCATCACCAATTTCGTCACTATCACAGACTGGGATATGCGCAACACCTTCCAGGGCCTGATCCTGCCGTCGGTGGCGTCCATCTTCTACATCTATCTGCTGAAGGAGAATTTCGAGCAGATCCCGGACGAGCTCTACAAGGCGGCCAAGGTGGACGGCACCTCGGATCTGAAATACCTGCTCCGGGTCATGCTGCCCATCTGCCGCCCCACGGTGGTGACGGTGACCATCCTCAAGGTGATCGAGTGCTGGAACGCCTACGTCTGGCCCCGGCTCATCACGGACGATCAGGCCTATTTCCTGGTGTCCAACGGCATACAGGAGATCCGGGAGAACGGCTTCGGGCGGGAGAACATCCCGGCCATGATGGCGGCGGTGGTGGTCATCTCCCTGCCGCTGGTGGTGCTTTTCCTGATTTTCCGGAAGAAGATCATGTCCGGCGTCATGAGAGGAGGCACCAAGGGATGAAACGGATCCGCCCCTTCCTTGCGGGGCTTCTTGCCGCCGTATCCGTTCTGACCCTCCCCGCCTGCCACGGCTCGAGGGGTCTGCCGGCCTTCGAGGTCCCCGAGGCGTTTGACGAGACGAAGCCCTACGAGCTCACCTTCTGGGCCAAGAACGACACCAACAAGACCCAGACAGCGGTCTACACCGACGCCATCGCGGCCTTTGAGAAGCTCTATCCCAATATCCACGTGAACATCCGCCTTTACACGGATTACGGCCGCATCTACAACGACGTCATCACCAACATCGCCACGGCCACCACCCCCAACGTCTGCATCACCTATCCGGACCACATCGCCACCTACATCACCGGGCAGAACATCGTGGCCCCTCTGGACGATCTCTTCGCCGATCCCCGCTACGGCTTCGGGGGGAGCGCGCTGAAATACGACGGACCGGGGGAGGACGGGGTCATCGGGAAGTTCCTGGATGAATGTGCCATCGGCGGCGTCCACTATGCCGTCCCCTTCATGCGCTCCACGGAGGCCTGCTACGTCAACGTCACCATGCTGGAGTCCATGGGCTACACCCTGCCGGACGTTCTGACCTGGGACTTCGTCTGGGAGGTCTCCGACAAGGCGGCGGAGAAGAACGCGGAGGGCACCTATTCCGTCAACGGGCAGAAAACCATGATCCCCTTCATCTACAAGTCCACGGACAACATGATGATCCAGCAGCTGGCCCAGCGGGGCGCGGGATATTCCACTCCCGACGGGGACGTGCTGCTGTTCAGCGGGGACGCGGAGGCCGTTCTCCGGGACGCGGCGGCGCATACGGCCACGGGGGCTTTTTCCACCTTTAAGATCTCCAGCTATCCCGGCAATTTCTTAAACGCCGGACAGTGCCTCTTCGCCGTGGACTCCACCGCCGGGGCCACCTGGATGGGCAGTCACGCGCCGAACTCCGACATTGCCCCGGACAAGTTCGTGGAATTTGAATGCGCGGTGCGGCCCGTTCCCCAGATCGATCCGGACAACCCGGCGATGATCTCCCAGGGGCCGTCGGTCTGCGTGTTCAACAAGGCGGATCCCGGCGAGGTGCTGGCCTCGTGGCTCTTCGCCCAGTTCCTGCTGACCAACGCCGTCCAGCTCCAGTACGCCGAGACGGAGGGCTATATCCCCGTCACCGCGAAGGCGCAGAACGATCCCGCCTATCTGGACTACCTCTCCCGCGCTGGGGAGGACGACGGGGACCACTACGCCGTGAAGATCGAGGCCACGGAGCTTCTGCTGGACAACATCGGGCGCACCTTCGTCACGCCGGTGTTCAACGGTTCCGCCTCGCTCCGGGACGCCGCGGGACAGCTCATCGAGAACACCGTCAAATCCGTCCGCCGGAAGGAAACCGTGGACGACGCCTATTTCACCCGCCTCTACGACGACGTCCGCTCCCTGTACCGGCTGGATCAGCTGGGCGGCGGAGGAGCCGGACCGGGCGGGGAAGACCTGGGACCTCTGCCGAAAACCTCCGTCGCGCTGCTCTGCGGGATCGGGGCGGTCTGGGTCCTCATGGGGGCTTATCTTCTGGCGGGATTTATCCGGAAAAAGCGGACCAGATGAAAATCCCGCAAACCTGCCGGAAATTGTCGGAAGGACTTGATTTTTCCGAAACGGCGGAGTATAATGGTATTCGGAAAAATTCGGGATTCCGAATCCCGGAATAAACGACAAGGAGAACATCATCATGAAAAAACTGATCGCGATCCTCATGGCGTCCCTGTGCCTCCTGACCCTGGCCGCATGCGCCGGCGGCAGCAGCGACGCGAAGGGCGAGGGCGTCATGACCTACGCGGAGTACGCCGCAGCGCCTCTGGATTCCCAGGTTGTGGTGGAGACCTACGTGCAGGGCAAGCAGTCCTGGTGGGACAATCAGGCCACCTTCTACACCCAGGACAAGGACGGCGGCTACTTCATCTACAATATGCCCTGCACCGAAGAGGAATTCGCCAAGCTGACCGGCGGCACCAAGATCAAGGTCACCGGCTACAAGTCCGAGTGGGCCGGCGAGGTGGAGATCACCGACGCGAAATTTGAGATCGAGGACGGCAGCTTCATCGCCACCGCCACCGACGTCACCGACAAGCTGGGCACCGCCGAGCTGATCGATTACCAGAACCGCTTCGTGTCCTTCAAGGGCATGACCGTGGAGCCCTACGACGAAAGCGGCGCGGCCTTCGCCTACAAGAACGACGTGGACAAGACCGACGACCTCTACTTCAAGGTTTCCAAGGACGGTCAGACCTACAACTTCTGCGTGGAGTTCTATCTCACCGGCGCGGACACCGAGGTCTACAAGGCCGTTGAAGCCCTGAATGTGGGCGACGTGATCGACATGGAAGGCTTCCTCTACTGGTACGAGGGCGCCAACCCGCACATCACCTCCGTCACCCCCGCGAAATAAGAGCGAATTGATAGACATATGATAACAAAAGCCCGGTTCAGAACGAGCCGGGTTTTTTGTTATTTGATCGGCAGAGGCGGACGCCGATTTTCGCTTCGGCGCATCTCAACGGACACTCCTTTTTCTCTTCTCCCACGTCAGGCCGGATGCGTTACCCGACCGCTTCCCACGCCCTCACCCAGTCCACGCGGCAATAGGCGGGGAGCTCCTCCGGGACGATGGGGGCGGCCCAGGAACCGAACTCCGTGGTCAGCTTCATGTAGCCGGGCTTCTCGCAGATGCTAGAAGACGTATTCGTCCTCTGTCCAGGCGAAGCCGTAGGTGTGCCAGCCCTCGTAGAGCTCCGGGACCCGGGAGATGATGTGGGAGACGGACTTGTGGGCGCTGCCGTAGCCGTCCCAGTGAATGGCGTGGTTGACACCGCGGCGCGCGCACTCCCCGCTCTCGATGATGTCGATCTCCGCGCCGGATACCGCCGTGCCGTCCTCCTCCCCCACATTTCCGCACATCATCCAGAACGCGCCCCAGAAGCCCGTGGTGGAGGGCCACATCATCCGGGCCTCGAAATACCCGTAGGCCTGCTCGAAATGCCCCAGGGTGCGCACCGCGCCGGAGACGGGAGTTCCGTCGTCGTCGATCCGGGCCCGGAGCCACAGCTCCCCGTCGTGCACGGAGGTCTCGCTGTCCCGCCAGTATCCGCCCACGTCCTGCCGCTTCCATTCCGGGCAGAGGGACCACTTTTTCCCGTCCAGGGCGTCCCCGTCGAAGTCATCCGAAAAGGTCAGCCGGTAGGTCACCCCGTCCACCGTCAAAAGCTCTTCCTCCGCCGCGGGCTCCTCTTCCGGGACTGCCGCTTCGGGTTCGATGTCTTCGGTCGGCACCTCGTCCGCCGGTTCGGCCTGTCCGGCGGGCTCCTCCAGCTCGGCGGCCGTCTCCGGCTGTGAGACGGGAGCGTCCGGAGCGAGCCTGCTTTTGTCCGCATCCCGGAAGGGAGAGAAGAAGGACCGCCAGCCCCGCGGCCCGGAAACGGCTGATCATATGCATAAAGCCACCCCGCTTTCATGTTGTCCGTTCGGATCCAGTATACCCGGAAACGGCCCGTCTGTCAAGGACTTTCCGGCGGGTTCGTATATTCTTGCATTTTGCGGTATGTTGTTGACAAAGGGGCCGATTCGCGGTACAATGGAGCGTGGAAAACACTTTGATTTTCAATATAAGACAGGAGATTCGACAACATGAAGGAATGGATGGACGCCATCGTCAAGCCCGCCGCCGGCCCCGGACTGGAGCTGCGGAAGGTGCCGGTTCCCACCCCCGGCCCGGGCGAGGTCCTCATCAAGACCCACAAAACCGCCATCTGCGGCACGGACGTGCATATTTTCAACTGGGATCCCTGGGCCGAACAGCACATCACCCACCCGCCCATGACCATCGGTCATGAGTACGTGGGCGAGGTGGCCGCCATCGGTCCCGGCGTTACCGGCCTTGAGATCGGCCAGCGGGTTTCCGGCGAGGGCCATATCACCTGCCACCGCTGCCGCAACTGCCACACCGGCAATATCCAGTGGTGCCGCAACACTACCTCCGTGGGCGTGGACCGGGACGGCGCCTTTGCCGAATACCTCTGCATCCCCTCCACCAACGTGATCATGATCGATCCCTCCCTGCCGGAGGACGTGGTGGCCTTCTTCGACGCCGTGGGCAACGCGACGCACACCGCCCTCATGTGGGATCTGGTGGGCGAGGACGTGCTCATCACCGGCGCGGGTCCCATCGGCATCATCGCGGCGGGAATCTGCAGATACGCCGGAGCCCGCCGGGTGGTCATCACCGACATGAACGACTACCGCCTGGATCTGGCAAAGAAAATGCGCGTGGACGCCGCCGTCAACATCGGCCGGGACAGCCTGACCGACGCCATGACGGCCTGCGGACTCACCGAGGGCTTTGACGTGGGGCTCGAGATGTCCGGTTCCGCGCCCGCCTTCCGGCAGATGTGCTCCGTCATGCGCAACGGCGGCAAGATCTCCCTCCTGGGACTGGGCAAGACCACCATGGAGGTGGACATGAACGAGATCATCTGCAAGGGCCTGACCCTGCAGGGCATCTACGGCCGGAAGATGGACAACTGGCACCAGATGAGCTACATGGTGCAGGGCGGACTGGATCTGACGCCGGTCATCACCCACCGCTTCCACTACACCGATTTTGAAAAGGGCTTCGAGGCCATGAACTCCGGCCGCTCCGGCAAGGTCATCCTCGACTGGACGAAATAAGGGGGATATGCCATGAAAACCGCGCTTCTGAAATTCGAGGAAGAACTGAACGCCATCCGCGAGGCCGGCACCTGGCGCAGCGAACGGATCATCACCACTCCGCAGCGCTCCCGCATCGACACCACCGAAAAGGCCGCCGTGGTCAACATGTGCGCCAACAACTACCTGGGCCTCTCCGACAACCCGGAGCTGATTCAGGCGGCGAAGGACAGCTATGACCGCTGGGGCTTCGGCCTCTCCTCCGTGCGCTTCATCTGCGGCACCCAGGAGATCCACAAGGAGCTGGAGCGGCGCATCTCCGCCTTCGTGGGCACCGACGACGCCATTCTCTATTCCTCCTGCTTCGACGCCAACGGCGGTCTGTTCGAGACCCTTCTGGGACCCGACGACGCCATCATCTCCGACGAGCTGAACCACGCCTCCATCATCGACGGCGTCCGGCTCTGCAAGGCCCATCGCTTCCGCTACAAGAACAACGACATGGCCGACCTCCGTGCCAAGCTGGAGGAAGCGAAGGCCATGGGCTGCCCGAAGATCCTCATCGCCACCGACGGCGTGTTCTCCATGGACGGCTACATCGCCAACCTGCCCGCCATCTGCGATCTGGCGGACGAGTTCGACGCCCTGACCATGGTGGACGACAGCCACGCCGTGGGCTTCATGGGCGAGCACGGACGGGGCACGGCGGAGTTCTGTCATGTCATGGGCCGGGTGGACATCATCACCGGCACCTTCGGCAAGGCCATGGGCGGCGCGTCCGGCGGCTATACGGCGTCGAGACAGCCCATCGTGGACCTGCTGCGCCAGCGGAGCCGTCCCTACCTCTTCTCCAACACCCTGGCCCCCGCCATCTGCGCGGCGACCCTGAAGACCATCGATCTGCTGGAGGCCTCTACGGCGCTC
>CACWLT010000109.1 GCA_902761695.1 uncultured Ruminococcus sp. | reverse complement strand
GGGACCGGAGGACTGGGGCCCCGTCTGCGTCATCGGCGGGTTCCATACGGGCAACCGCTACGACGACGCCCCCCTCGGCACCAATCTGGAGGTCTTCTCCGGCGGGCGGCGCATGACCCTGGCCAGGTATCCCAACGAGGGCTATCTGAAGCTGGACAACGTCATGGACGTGGGCGAGGTCAACGAATTCCCGGCCCAGAACTACTGGCGCTGCAACAACAACATCCGCAATCCCCGGGGCGGCTGCTACATCCTCGATCCGGCCACGAACGAGCGCATCAAGACCTGGAAGGAGCCGGAAACCGCCTGGACCTTCGGCTATTTCATGTGGGACTGGGCGGATTCCTCCTCCCCCGTGACCTTCTACACCCCCAACCGGGCCATGTATCCCCGCTTCGTCAGCAATTACGGAGCCCGGCCCGGCGCGCTGTACTATCTCTACAATGTGCTGGAGGAGCTGGATTCCCCCGGCGAGTACTGGCTGGACCGGGAGCGCGGGATCCTGTACGTCTGGCCGCTCACGGACGGGGACGACATCGCCCTCTCCCTGGGGAAGAAGCCCCTGATTCACGGGCACGCGGACAACGTCACCGTGGAGGGCTTCACCCTGACCTGCGCCCGGGCCAACGGCGTCAAACTGACCGGGGACGGGGTCACCCTCCGGAATATCCTCGTGAAAAACGTTGCCGACCACGGCATCGTGCTGGACGGATCCGGCAACCTCGTCGACAGCTGCGAGATCACCCGGGTGGGCCGGGGCGGCGTCTATCTCACGGGCGGGGACCGGAACACCCTGACCCCCGGTAACAGCCGGGTGGAGAACTGCTATATCCACGACTTCTCCGAGGTGTATCAGACCTATCAGTGCGGCGTGTCCCTCCAGGGGGTGGGCAACGTCTGCGCCCACAACGAAATCTGCGGCTCTCCCCACATCGCCATCGTCTACGGCGGGAACGACCATCTCATCGAATACAACGACATCCACGACGTGGTGCTCCACTCCAGCGACGCCGGGGCCATTTACGCGGGCTTCGACTGGTGCGGCCACGGGACGGTGATCCGGTACAATCTGCTCCGCCGCATCGGGGCAAACGGCTTCCGTCCGGACGGCATCTACTGGGACGACGGCCAGAGCGGGCAGACGGCTTACGGCAACATCATCATCGGGGTACCGAAGAACGGCTTCCTGGCGGGCGGCGGATTTGAGAACACCATCCGGCACAACCTCATTATCGGGGACGGGGAGAATCCCATCCAGTACGACGACCGCAACCGGGACGGCTTCGTCAACGGCGGCTGGGCGAAGCAGGCGGTGAACACCCCGGACGCCCCCCACTGGCAGAAGCTGCGCGCAACGCCCTATCTCTCCGAGCCCTGGCGGAAGAAGCACCCCTCCCTCTCCCGGCTGAAGACGGACTTCTCCGACCCGGACGACCCGGACTTCCCCATCAACCCCACGGGATCGGTCGTGACGGACAACGTCATCATCCATCCGGAGGGAAAGCTGGGCCGCGTCGCCGACTCCGTGTACCGCTACGGCACCGTGGAGCGCAACCGCGTCTTCCGCACCCCGGAGGAAGCGGGCTTCGATCCCACCGCCCTCCGCTTCACCCGCCCCCCGGAGGACTTTCCGGAGATCCCCTTGGAGAAAATCGGCCGGAACAAATAGGACCCCTCCCCCTTTTTCGGAAAATTCCGACAATCGCTTGACAAAGATCCCACTATGCGGTATAATTACTGTGTATCCGTAATTCTACAAAGGAGTATCATCATGAAAAAATCCCTGCGCATCCTCTCCGGGGTGATTCTGGCGGTCATGCTGGGCACGGCGTCCGTCGTTCCCGCGGCAGCGAAGACCCTCTTCGTCAGCCAGGAGGTCGCCACCTACGTTCCCAACTCTCCGAAGGCCTATGAAGAGCGCAATCCCGTGGACGCTCCCGGCGCCGTGGTCTACCGCCGCGAAACCGAGACCTATACCTCCGTGGTTCAGCTTCCCGACTGCCGTCCCACCTACTGCGGCGGCTGGAGCTGGTATCAGCCCTCCTGCGGCGACATCCTGCGCGGCGGCTGCTACTACGGCGTGGATGAGGGCCGCCGTCTGGTCAACGAATATCTGGACGCCAACGCCTATCAGACCATCATGGTGAAGGGCGACAAGCGCAGCTTCTGCGACGGCGCGTACTACTACTCCACCGCTCCCGACATCTGCTACTATGATTACAGCACCGGCAAGCTGGTGGCGAAGGACTGGGGCACCGCCCATGTGTACGTCTACACCAGAGGCGGCGTTCCGATCACCCGTCTGGACGTGAACGTCCGTCATGAGCATCCCGGCGAGAAGAACGCCGACACCCTGGTCCTGACCCCCGACAACTGGAACCCCGCCATCGGCAGCGTCGCCTCCATCAATGTGAAGTCCGCCAGCGGCAAGGTCTACGACGACATCGCCTTCACCATCGTCAGCGGCTATGACCGGGCTTACTTCGGCGCCACCAGCGGCAGAATCACCGCCGTGAAGAACGGCACCGTCATCATCCGCGCCTATAGCAAGTCCAACGACCGGATCTTCGGCGAGACCTTCCTCTATGTGGGCGGCTACACCTCTTCCGTGTACGAAGGCTGCTGGTCCCCCTGCAAGGACGGCATCACCGTGTCCCGCTGGGGCTATGATGTGTATGACATCTGCGGCGTGAATCCCTCCTACGTCACCGGCTGGATCCGCACCGACGGCATCTGCATCCCCGTCATCCGCATCTCCGACGCCGTGGAAGCCATGCCCGACGGCTCGAAGAGACCCGCCGTGGTCGTTTCCGGCGACACCCTCTCCTACCTCGATCTGCTCCGCCTGGCCTACGGCGATAAGACCAACGTGACCACCGTCATCGGCGGATACAACCAGAACTGCTACGGTTATCCGGGCATCGTGTACAACACCTACGACTACAGAACCATCCTGCTGGGCGCCATCCTCGGCCTCATCAAATAAACATCCCGTGTCACACACCCTCTCTCCGTTCTCCGGGGGGAGGGATTTTTTCCGTCTTCCCCCTCCGGCTTGATTTTTATCCGCTTTTATGGTATGATGGAGAAAAACAGGGGAGGGGCCGCCATGAAAGAGACAAGCATCAAAGGATTCCCCGGGACCGTGCGCCGGACCGGAACCGTCATCGTCGGAAGCGGAGCCGCCGCCTTCAACGCCGCGCTCACCCTTGCCCGCTGCGGTATCCCGCCGGAGGACATCCTGATCCTGACCGAGGGAGTCAACATGGGGGCCTCCCGCAACACCGGCTCCGACAAGCAGACCTACTACAAGCTCTCCACCGGGACCAACGTCTCCGATTCCGTCATGGATATGGCCCGGGACTATTTCGCCTGCGGATCCATGCACGGGGATCTGGCCCTGACCGAGGCGGCGGGATCCCTCCGGGGCTTCTTCCGGCTGGTGTCCCTGGGCGTTCCCTTTCCGGCGGACCGGTACGGAGAATACACCGGCTACAAAACCGACCACGATCCCCGGATGCGGGCCTCCTCCTGCGGTCCCCTCACCTCGAAGCACATGACCGAGGCCCTGGAAGCCGCCTGTCAAAGAGAAAACATCCCCCTCTCGGACGGACGCCGGGTCATCCGGATTCTCACGGACGGCGGGCGGGCTGCGGGCGTGGTCGCCATGGGGGAGGCGGACGTGACCCCGGAGAATCCGGCGGGGCTTTCGGCGGTGCTCTGCGGCGCGGTGATCTGGGCCACGGGCGGTCCCTCTGCAGTCTACGGCGCGTCCGTCTATCCCGCGAGCCAGACCGGATCCCTGGGCGTCCCCCTGCTGGCCGGAGCGGGCGCTTCCAACCTGACGGAATCCCAGTACGGCATCGCCTCCGTGGATTTCCGCTGGAATCTGTCCGGCTCTTATCAGCAGGTCCTGCCCCGGTATATCTCCATGGACGGGAACGGCGTCGAGCGGGAATTTCTGCCCCATGCCCTCGGCTCCCCGGAGGCGGCAGTCCGCGCCCAGTTCCTCAAGGGCTATCAATGGCCCTTCAGTCCGGAGAACACCGATGCGGGGAACGGATCCCGCTCGTCGGAGGTCGATATCGCCGTCTACCGGGAACGTGCCGCAGGACGGGAGGTCTATCTCGATTTCCGCCGGAATCCATCCCTGATCGGGGAGCGCGGCCTGTCCCCGGCGGTGATCGGGGAGGAGGCGTACCGCTATCTCGAGGCCAGCGGGGCTCTGGGAGACACCCCGGTCTGGCGGCTGCGGCAGATGAACGAGAAGGCATACCGCCTCTACCTCGATCACGGCATCGATCTCGAGAAGGTCCCTCTCCGCGCCGCCGTCTGCGCCCAGCACCTCAACGGCGGGCTGAGCTGCACGGCCTGGTACGAAAGCCCCGATCTGCCCGGGCTCTATCCCGTGGGAGAGTGCGCGGGGGTGTTCGGCGTCCGGCGTCCGGGAGGCTCCGCCCTCAACTCCACCCAGGTCAGCTCGTCGCGGGCCGCGGAAAAGATCGCTTTTGAAAATCGGGAGCCGCCGTCCCTCACCGATAATCCCGGCCTGGCGGATCAGCTGGCGGAGGCGGGAGAGCTCGGATCGCTCACGGGGGGAGAAACTGGGGCGGAGGAGATCCTGTCCCTCATGCGGCAGGAGGGTCTGTGCCACGACCGGTGCGCCGCGTTTCTCCGGGACCGGGACGCCTGCGCCGGACTGCTCGCGGACACGGAACGGGCGCTCTCCGGGATCCCATCCTTCCGGGTCCGGGATTATCGCGCCCTGCTGGCCCTGATGATCCGGGCGGACACCCTCGTCACCCGGTGCGCCATGCTCTCCGCTGTCATCGCCTACGCGGACGACGGGGGCCTGTCCCGGGGGTCCTATCTCATGGCGGGAACGGAGGGCATCGACACCGCCCATGCCGACCGGGTGCTGGAAACTTCCCTGAGGATGGAGGACGGCACGATCCGAACGGAAAACCGCTTCGTCCCCGTGCGGCCCATCCCCGAGACGGACAACTGGTTTGAAAACGTATACAACGCGTACGACAGCGGAGCGCGGTTCGCGTCCCCGCAGACGGCAGAGCGGAAGGAGGATACAGCCGGATGAAGATCGAAACCCTTACCCTGGAGCGGCACGAGCGGAGGCAGCCGGACTGGGCCCTCTCCGCCGCCCGGATTCTGCCGGAGAGACGCCCCCGCTTCTGCGTCCAGATGATCCCCGGCTTCTCCGACCGGAAGGAGCGCTGGTATCCCCTGATGCAGTTCGTCGCGGCCTGCGGAGGCGTCGCCCTGATCCAGGATCTGCGGGGCCAGGGCAGCTCCCTCCCCCTGACGGAGGCAAAAAATCCGGAGGACGCCGTGGCCGACATGGGTTACGACTGGGAAACCCTCCGGGACGACATCGACGCGGTCTATCAGACATACGGAGATCCCTTCGGCGACGCCATCGAGGATCCGGCGGAGAACAGACTGCTCCCCCGCTTCCTCTTCGGCCACAGCATGGGCTCCATGGCCGCCGCCCTGTACGCCGCCCGCCGCTCCGCCTCCCTTGACGGGCTGATCCTGGCAGGGCTGCCCCACCGGGAGGGGATGATCTCCCCGGCGCTCTTCGGGCTGGGACTCCTCGCCCTCTTTTCCGGGGACGCCGCCCGTCCGAAGGGGCTGAACCGCCGGGCCTTCACCCGCTTCAACCGGACCTTTGACCCCGAGCCGGGCTCCGACGGGCAGTTTCTCTGGCTGACCAACGATCCCGCCGTGCGCCAGGCCTTCGCCGCGGATCCCCTCTGCAACCGCCTCCATCCCTTGGGGGACTACCGGACGCTGCTGAGGATGGTGCGGGACGTGTGGAAGAGTGCCATGTGGGACAAACCCGCCGACATTCCCGTTCTTCTGATGGCCGGGGAGCTCGATCCGGTGGCCGGAGGGGACGACGCCATGATCCGGGCCGGGAAGTTCCTCGCCGACATGGGCTTCTCCTCCGTGGACGAGCGCATGTACCGGGGCCTGCGCCACGAGATCTTCATGGACGATGGCCGGCAGACGCCCTTCTCCGATCTGGCCCGCTTCTGCCTGACCCATCTGCCCGGGAAGGAGCTGTCGGGCAGGGATCCCTCCGGGAGCGG
Organism: uncultured Ruminococcus sp.; assembly: GCA_902761695.1. Classification (GTDB taxonomy): domain Bacteria; phylum Bacillota; class Clostridia; order Oscillospirales; family CAG-272; genus UMGS1696. Next base: position 1,850 of record CACWLT010000109.1, on the reverse strand, counting down.
AACGAGCGCGCCTTCATCCGCGACGGAGGGGGACGCCGCCACATGAGCCTCCCCCGAAAAGACCGCGAAAAACGCGCGCCGGACTATGACCGCCCCATTCCCCTCAGGCCGAAGATGCCCTTCCCGCTCCGCCTCCGGCAGGTGCTGATGATCCTGCTCCAATGCACCTGGGGCCTGCCGCAGACGCTGATCGGACTGGGGATCTTCCTGGCATGCCGCGCCCGGGGACGGAACAGCTTTCTCATGGAGACGGCGGTCTGCACGGAATGGGGACGGAACGACGGGGTTTCCCTGGGTCTCTTCTTCTTCTGCCCGGAGCACAGCGGCATCCATCTCCACGAATACGGCCACACCTTCCAGTCCCTCATGCTGGGACCCCTCTATCTGCTCTTCGTCAGCCTGCCCTCCCTGCTCTGGGCGGGACTGCCGGTGTTTGAGCGCCGCCGCCGGGAGAGGCAGATCCCCTATTCCCGCCTGTACTGCGAAGCCTGGGCGGACCGTCTCGGCTCCCGGTTTCTCTACCGCCCCGGCCGCCCCCTGGAACGCGCGCCAAGGACGAGAAAAACGGACAGTCCCCAAAAGAAATAGAACTGCGCCCCACCTGCTCCGTGAAGCGCAGTGCTTTTCATGTTGTTATACTGAATCCCTTCTAAAGGGATACGCGGCTTCTTGAAAGAAGCCTGGCAAGAACTTCTGAAATGGAAAGGGACAGGCTACATCAATAATGTATAGTTGAAACCTTGACACACCAATATTGTCATCCAACCATATCAGGGTTATCCTTCGCGAGCTCACAGCAAAGCTGTTCGCATTCTACGGAGAGCGATCAAAACCCATGAAGACAGCTCCATAGAAGGAAAACAGTATTAAAACCATTCCGTCCCATGGCGTGTCCCCGCTCCGGGGGATCATTCGCACAGGGGCAGCTCGGTGAGCCGGATGTTCGTGCAGCCGTATGGGATGAATTCGGCCGTGGTCAGGGGGCCGACGGGCATGGAGGACAGGGGCGTGGCCCGGGCGACCATCTCGTATTCGCTCTCGTATCCCCAGTTGATCCGGTACACGGGCACCTCCAGGGTCACCGGGGCGTTTTCCGGCGCGAAGGGCAGATCCCCCCACTCCCCGGTCTCCTTCACGCCGACGCCGGCGCCCTCAACCGAGGCCAGACCGAACTGCCATTCCGTGGTGGGGCGCACCTCCCAGTCGCAGTACGGGAATTTCCGCTCCACACCGTTCCGCTCGTATTCCAGCTTGGTCCAGTCCTCCCCAATTTTCAGGGCGTAGACCAGCGGACCGCGCTCCAGGGAGTAGAGCCCCGTGGGACGCTTCACGAACTCCGTATCGAAGGTCAGGACCATAGTCACCACGGACCGTCCCTCCCAGACACGCTTCAGGGTTACAAGGGTCCCGGGCTCCGCCGCTTCCCCGTCCACCGACGCGGACGCCGCCGTACCGGGGATGCGCAGGGTCAGGGTGAATTCCGCCGGGGCCTCCGTCTCCACGATGTAGTTCACCGTGCCGCCGAAGGGATAGAGGGTGTCGCACTCCACCTTCACCGGGACGCCGCCGATCTTTGTCTTCAGTTCGCAGGGGGCGACGGCGTTCACCGTGATCCCGTCGTCGGAGCGAAGGATCAGCGAGCGGGCGAACTTCGGCCAGCCCTGGTTGAAATTGGCGGTGCAGCAGCCGTAGTTGGGCTCCAGGCCGTAGAGATGGGACTCCGCGGAGTTGGTTCGGAAGACCACGTGCGCGGGATCCAGCTTCACGCAGGCCACCTGATTGGTCATCTGCTCGTACTGATGGCCCCACATATCCGGGGTCAGGGTGGCGGGCAGGGCGTTGAAGGCCAG
>CACWLT010000108.1 GCA_902761695.1 uncultured Ruminococcus sp. | reverse complement strand
CGCCGAGTCCCACGGCGTCACCAAGATCGCCCTGGAAATGCATCCCGGCTTCTGCGTGTACAACACCGAGACCATGCTGAAGCTCCGCGCCGCCGTCGGTCCCGTGGTGGGCGCCAACTTCGATCCCTCCCACCTGGTGTGGCAGGGCATGGAACCCGCCGCAGCCATCCGCATGCTGGGAGACGCCATCTACCACGTCCACGCCAAGGACACCAAGGTCGACCCCATCAACACCGCCCGCATCGGCGTTCTGGATACCAAGCACTACGGCGACGAGATCAACCGCGCGTGGGTGTTCCGGGCCCTGGGCTACGGCCACGACATCGCCTGGTGGAAGGATCTGGTCTCCAACCTCCGTCTGGTGGGCTACGACGGCGTTCTCTCCATCGAGCACGAGGACAGCCTCATGACCACCGACGAGGGCCTGAGAAAAGCCGTCGCTGTCCTGAAGGAAGCCATCATGAAGGAGCCCAAGCCCTCCACCATGAGCTGGGCCTGATCCGGCGTCCCGCGTGTGATTTTTAATCCGATAGCACAAAAAATGTAACATTTGCGCGGGATTTTCCAGTTATTATGGACTTGAAAATTCTTTCAGCGTGTGTTATAATTTAAACGTTATCCAACCAAGGGATGAGTTCATCCCGATCTCAAAGCGGGTGTTTTTACACCCAAGGAGGAAATATGAAAAAGATCTTATCTGTCATCCTTTCCTCGATGCTCCTGCTGGGCTTCGGTACCGTTGCTTTCGCCAACAGCAACATGGATATCGAAACACCGTGGGCTGACATTGAGGAGATCGCTCCGGACGCCATTGCAGCCGGCATGTACGGCGATTCCTATCCGTACTCCGTCGACTATGACTGGCCGGAGTGCAAGAGCGACCCCGTCATCAAGGGCACCGTCATCGTCGGCGTCGCCGCGGACGGCACCACCCACTGCTGGTCCAACGGCACCGACAACGCCTCCTGCGCGTTCGACGGTGACACCACCACCTTCTTCGATCCCTACGAAGCTTCCATGCTGTCCTGGGCAGGCGTGAGACTGGATCAGGCGTATGAGCTCACCGAAGTCCGCATCTGCTCCCGTTCCGGTTTTGACGACCGTATCAGAGGCGCGGCCATCCAGGGTTCCAACGACAACGGCGCCACCTGGCACAACGTCGTGTACTTCGACCCGGATATCGTTCCCTCCAGCGGTCTGCTGACCAACGACTACCACATCGTCACCCCTGAGAAGAACGCCGACTATGTGGCCGTCTACATGGAAAACTTCGACATGGACGAAGAGACCGCTGACTTCAGCAAGTTCTGGGTCGGCAACGGTTCCTACTCCATGTACCGCTATGTGAACTTCGGCACCAGCCACGGCGACTGCGCCGAGATCGAGCTCTACGGTCATCCCGCCGATGCTTACACCGGCGAAGAGAAGACCATCGAGCAGGCTGCGAAGAGCGACCTTTCGGTTTTCGTGGGCACTGTTGACTATATCGGCACTGCCAACGACACCTCCGACGGCGCTGTGGCCGGTAAGGTCATCGGCGGCGGCGGTTCCTACTCCGCCGGCTCCAATGAATACGCCGACGCGTGGGACAACAACGGCGACACCTTCTATGATCCCGCTTCTGCCGGCCCGGACTGCTGGACCGGTCTGCTGGCCGATCAGGCTACCGTCGTGACCGAAGTCCGCGTCAGACCTCGTATCAGCTGGTTCTCCAGAACGCCCGGCGCGCCCATCCAGGGCTCCAACAACGGTGTCGACTGGGTTGACCTCGCCGAGTACACCGCCGACGACGCCCTCGCCGAGGACGCCGAGCAGGCTTATATCTCCAAGACTGTTGACGGCGCTGCCGCCTACTGGATGTTCCGTTATGTGAGCGACGGCACCAACCACGGCGACGTGGCCGACATCGTCCTCATCGGTACTCCCGGCGAAGCTACCCTCGAGTATGAGGTTCCCGCCGCTCCTGCCGCTCCCGCTGTTTCCAGCACCGGCACCGGTTATGACGAAGCTGCCGCCGCTGCTGCCGCCATCGGTTCCAAGCCCATCACCAAGTATGAGTTCGTCGACGGCGCCACCACCTACTTCGGCGACGAGAATCCCGGCAACCTCTGGGACGACGACGTAACCACCAAGTTCTGCACCGACTCTTATCCGGCATGGTCCGTTGCTTCTGTTGACGGCAAGTACAAGATCAACGGTATCATCATGGCCACCGCCAACGACAACTCCTCCTACAACGGCCGTTCCCCGAACAAGTGGACCCTGTACGGCTCTCTGGATAACGCCGGCTGGGATCCCATCGCTTCCGGCGACGAGACCTTCTTCGAGGAGACCGACTACACCTTCTACGTAACCGCTATTCCCGAGACCGCCGAGTACTCCTACTTCAAGTTCGAGTGCGAAGAGACCGTTTCCGGCACCATGCAGGTGTCCGAGGTTGTGCTCTGCTCCGCCGACGCTCCCGAGGCTGCCGTTGAGGAAGCTCCCGCTGAGGAGACTCCCACCGTGGAAGAGGTTGTGGAAGAGGCTGCCGAGAACGTGACCGAGGCTGTCGGCGAGGCTGTCGAGAACGCCGGCGAGGCCGCTCAGGAAGTCGCTGAGAACGTGACCGAGGCTGCGGGCAATGCCGCTGAGGCTGCCCAGAACGCCGTGAACAACGCTGTTGACACTGCCAAGAAGGGCTGCGGCTCCTTCATCGGCGGCGGCATGATCGTCATCGCGGCTATCCTCGGCTCCGCCTGGATCTCCAAGAGAAAATAATTCCGCACACTGATGCTTTCGGGGAAGGCTGAACGGCTTTCCCCGAATCTTTTTTGCTATGTATCCGAATGAACTGTTTTTCGGCGTGACCCTCTACGAGGTCTTCATCGTGCTGGGGTTGCTCGCCGCCATGCTGCTGTACCGCCGGTATTCGGAGCGGGCGGGGCTGTCTGCCGCGCTGCACAATCTGGTGATTATGTCCGCTGTGCTGGCGGCGGTGATCGGCTATCTTTCCGGGTATCTGTTTCAGGCCTTCTACGACTGGATGGCGGGGCGGCCTTTTGCGCTGAACGAGGGGACGGGCTCCACCTTCCTGGGGGGCTTTATCGGCGGGCTGGCGGTGCTGCTGGCGGTGTATTTCGGGGCGGGGCGGATCCTGTTCCGGGAATCCCGGGAGAATGTCCGGCGGTTTTCCGACGTGATGGACGGCCTGGCGGTGTGCGTTCCGCTGGGGCACGGCTTCGGGCGGATCGGCTGCCTTATGGCCGGATGCTGTCACGGGGCGGCCTCGGACCACGGGATCTTCTTCCGGAATCTGGGTTATCGCGCCGTGCCGACCCAGCTTTACGAGGCCCTGTTCCTGTTCGCCCTGTCCGCCGCTCTGTGGTTCTTCGTGAAACGGTTTCCCGGGCGGGGAGCGGCCGTCTATTTCCTCTCCTACGGGATCTGGCGGTTTTTCATCGAGTTTCTCCGGGCGGACGACCGGGGCAGCACCGTCGTGCCGTTTCTGACGCCGTCCCAGCTGGTGTCCGTCCTGCTCGTCATAACCGGTGCTGTGATTCTGCTGATCCGAGCGGGGAAGGGGAGGCGGGCGCATGGATAAGCGAACCCGGAAGATCCCCTATGCCGCCGCTCTCGTCCTGCTGGTTCTGCTGGAGATCGGCGGGAGAGTGGTCCGGATTGACGCGGTCTGGTTTCCCATGGCGGAGACGATCCTGACCCGGCTCATCGGCGCGCTGGTGTTTTTGCCCCTGATCCGGCGGATGGGCTATCCGGTGCTGGGCGGATTCAGAAAGCCCCTGTCCCGCTTCGCCCTGCCGGTGATCCTCGCGTCCTGGATTGTGGCTTTGAACAATCTGCCCATCGTGGGGCTTGTGTCGGGGAATGCCCGGGTGAGTGCAGGGGGGCCGGTGCTCCTGCTCTTCGCCCTGGAGTGCGCCGCCGTGGGATGCTTTGAGGAGCTGGCCTTCCGGGGCTTTCTCCTGCCCTGGTGCGCGGAGGGGATGAAGGGAAAGAGGAACGCCGCGTTTCTCTCCGCTCTGGTTTCCTCGGCCGTCTTCGGCGCGGTGCATCTGGTGAACCTTTTCGCGGGGGGATCTCCGGGAGCGGTGGCCATGCAGATCGGCTATTCCTTCCTCATCGGCGGGCTCTGCGCGGCGGTGCTGCTGGCGTCCGGATCGGTGTGGCTGTGCGCCGCCGTCCATGCCGTCTACAATTTCTGCGGCACGATCCTGTCCCGGTTCGGGGAGGGGGTGCGCTGGGATCCCCTGACCGTCGGTCTGACCGTTGGGATCGGAGCGGCCGCAGGGATCCTGATTCTGATTTATCTGCTCCGCGCGGACGGGGCGCTTGAAAAACTTCTCCCCCATAACGGACAGCCGCCCGTGGGCTCGTGAATGAGCTTGCGGACGGCTGTCTCCGTATTTGTCTGCGCAGAACGGATCAGGGTTATTTGTCGATCCTGCGGATGGGGAGCCAGATTTCCACGTACCGCTCCTTATACCGCTCGTCGTCATACCAGTGGCTGACCATGAACTCCGGGCTTTCCCGCAGCTCGTACCCTGAGTCCGGGAGCCAGTTCGTCACGGCTTCCTGCCGGAGCGGGATGTGCCGGGTGACGGGGTATTGGCACCGCTCCGTCTCGCAGACCAGCCATTCACCCGCCGGGATCGTCACCGGTTCCAGACCCAGACGGTCCGCCAGCTCCGCCCCAACATATTCCGGGCTCCGGTGGACGTCGATGAGGTCATCGGGAACGGCTCCGGCGATGTAAAAATCGTAGCCGTCCTCCCCGAAATTCGCCATGACGCTGTACTGGGTGTCCGCATCCTTCGCCATGCCCGCCAGTAAAAACTGGTTCAATCTGGTCTCGCAGAAGAACGCCTTTTCCTGTTCCATTCTGTCCGCCGGGGAGCCGGTGAAACGCCGCCGGTATCCCAGGAGACGGAACGCTTTTTTCTCTTCGATGCGAAACTGCATGATGCTGCCGCCTTCCAATGTGATTTTGAGGGACAGGCGGGAAAAGGATTTCAGCTTCGCCCCGCTCCGGCGCGCTTCGGAGGGGGAGATGCCGTGGAACGCCCGGAAGGCCTTCGCGAAGCTGTCCGGGGAGTCGTACCCGTACTTCAGCGCGGCGTCGATGACCTTTGTTTCCCCACGCGCCAGCTCCGCCCCGGCCAGGGTCAGCCGCCGCATACGGATATATTCCCCGAGGGTGTAGCCCGAGAGGATCGAGAAGACCCGGGCGAAGTGGGACGGGGACGAATAGCTCCGCGCCGCCGCCTCCGCCGGATCGATCTCTCCTGCCAGGTTGTCCTCAATGTAGGCCACAGCCCGCCCGATTCCGGTGATCCAGTCCATGCGCATCCCTCCTGTCTGCGGCTATTGTATCATATCCGGCGGCTACTGTCCCGACTTTCTATGCGAACCGGTGACGGGTTTTCACCCCTTCCCGAAGCTGCAGAGGATCTGTCCGTCCCGGATCTCGAGAAGGGCGAAGGATGCGCCGAACCAGGATCCCACGGACCCGGGATTGATCACGCGCACCGAGCCGCCCGAGGAGCCGTCCAGCCGCTCGTCGAAGGCCTCGTGGGTGTGACCGTACAGCAGCACGTCCGCGCCTTTGGCAACGGCATAATCCGCCGCCCGCTGAATGCCGCTCTTGACGGAATGGCGGTGACCGTGCATCAGCAGAAAGCGCAGACCGCCGCATTCCACCGTTTTTTCCCAGGATCCGCCTTCCAGCAGCCGATAGCTGTCGCAGTTGCCCAGAACGGCTTCATACCGGGGGCCGGGCAGCTCATTCCGCATGCGTTCAAAATCCTCGATGCCGTCCCCGAGAAAGAAAACGGCCTCCAGGGTTCCGGACGAGGCGGGGGCGGCAAGATGGGCGCGGACGGCGGAGAGCATGAGCGCGGGATTGTTGTGAGAATCGGAAAAGACGAGAATCTTCATAAAACTGCCTCATGGCCCGGTGGCAGAACACCGCGGGCCGCATACCATGACATTGACGAGAAAACGAAACGACGGAGGTCCCCGATGCTGACAAAGAAGACCATTGACAGGATGCTGGAGATGCCCGACGACCGGCTGGCCGCCATGCTGAAGCTGACCCTTTCCGCCGCCGGCGCGGACACATCCCGCTTCGATCCGGATCCCAAAACCGTCCGGAAGCTCCGCGCCCTGCTCCGGGAGGTGACGGACGCCGATCTGGATCGGGTTTCCGTCCTCATGTATCTCTACCGGAGGGGCTGACATGGAGGATCTCGGCGCGGCGGTGGAACGCATTATGGCGGATCCCGCTTTTTCAAAGATGGTGAAGGAACTGGGCGGCGGGGACGGCGGGGACCTCATGGAGAAACTGCCCCGGGTCATGGAAACGCTGGGTCCCATGCTGGGCGGCTCCGTCCATAAGGGGGAAGGGACGGAAAAAGCGGAGTCTCGGAACGATGACGGCGGGGATTCAAAGCCGGGACCTGTGGGAGGAGAGCAGACCGCGCCGCCGCAGACAGGAATCGCCCCCGACGGGATCCCGGCTGCGATCGGCAGAAGGGCATGGAACCGCTCCGACGCGGAGAAGCTCTTTCTGGCGCTGAAACCCTATCTGGGGGAGAGGCGGCGGGATCTGGCGGACCGGTGCGTGTCTCTTTTGCAGATGGGAGAGCTTCTGAAGGCCGCGGGTCTGATCAGCGGGGGCAGGCCATGAATCTCGGGGAGGTGAGGGACATGTACGCGCGGAGCCTGTCGAAACGGGGAAGGAGCACGCCCCCGCCCGGCTATACCGGAACCGCCTTCATCCAGCCAACGCGGGATAACCCTTTCCAGGATCCGGCGGACGACATGGAGAGCAAGCGGCACACCCCGGCGGAATACGGCACTGATTCGAGGGAGCTCCGCTGGGGGCCGTCTCCCGTTCACGATGAGCAGACCGCCGAGGTGCCGATTCCGGGCACACCGTCCGGGGCGGAGAAAAGCGGGACCTCCCCGATCCCCGCGCCCTTTGCGGAGCTTTTGTCCGAGCTGCGGGGGCGGGTGGGGACCGAGGAGGTGATCCTGCTAATGGTGATGCTGCTGCTCTCAGCGGACGGGGCCGGGGTCGAGACGCTCCTCCTCGGCCTGATCCTGCTGGCCGGGCGGGAATGACGGGGCAAACAGGGCGGCTGTTTCCGCGAGGATAAGGGGGACGTCGCGCTCCGGCTCGTCGTACTTGAAGTCGAGGACTGGGGGAGGCTCGCCGCCGCTGAGCAGGGACACGGTCAGGGTGGGGAGCGCTCCCTCCTCCTCCCGCCGGCACCGCACCGCGAGATCCATATGGGTCAGCACGCAGAGGGCGGTGATGTAGCGGACATGGCCGTGGTAATGCTCCGGAAGGGCGTAGAGAGCGTCCGCGCCCTCCTCGGCCTCCATGGGGGAGAGACAGTCGGTGTGCAGACGGAGGGCCGTTTCCCGGATGACGCCATGGTCGGTGAGGGTCAGGGTCAGATTCCCGTCCGCTGTCAGATCCGCCGCCAGACAGAGCAGGACCGCCAGAACGGAGACGAAGGCTTCCACCGATATCTCCGCCTTGCAGTCCGCCGCAGAATGCTCAGCCGCAATACCGGCGCGGGGATCGGTCCGGCACAGCTCCACCCGGCAGCAGGCCAGCGCGGGAACGGTCCCGAGGGAGGAGATGAGCGCGGCGAGGATCGTCCGGAGATCGCAGCACCGGACACCGCAGCGGCGGGAAAACAGGGCCTCCACCAGCCGGGGAATCCGCGCGGCCACCGCGAAGATCTCCGGGGACAGGGAGGAGAAGGCCGGGGACCCGCCGTGCAGCAGATACGTCAGCTCGAAAAGGATCCGATTGACATGCTCCGCGGCATAGACGGAGGAGGGGGACATGAGCCGGTAGAAGGCCGTCGCGGAGGGAGCCAGAAAGACCGCCGTGACGGGCGTGGACAGCAGGACTGCCTTTTCGGCGAAGGCGGATCGGAAAGGGAAGGCG
>CACWLT010000107.1 GCA_902761695.1 uncultured Ruminococcus sp. | reverse complement strand
TCTTTAAGCGGATTACGGGGCTCGGACCCGCCACCTCAACCTTGGCAAGGTTGCGCTCTACCAAATGAGCTAAATCCGCGTACCGAAGTCGGACTTCGGTGATGCCTCCGGTCGGAATTGAACCAACGACACGGGAATTTTCAATCCCCTGCTCTACCAACTGAGCTACAGAGGCATTTGCCGGGAATCAGAAGATCCGCGTCACGACCCGGACGAGACTCGAACTCGTGACCTCTAGCGTGACAGGCTAGCGTTCTAACCAACTGAACTACCGGGCCAATTTCCGTACTGCGGTTGTTTTCCGCGCCGACATGTGAGATTATAGCACACATCGGCGCGCCTGTCAAGGGGTTTTATAAAATTTCCCGATTCTTTTTTTGCGGTCCTGTGTTTCCCGCCGGCGGCGTTTCCGAAGGCTCCCGGGCTGATTAACTCAGGCAGCCGGTCAGCCGCGGGAAGCGGGGTTCAAAGGTGAAGAAGCGGTCGATCAGCCTGCCGCAGAGGGCGATCAGGGGCGCGTTCACCGCCGTGATGAGCACCGTGCCGACGCCGAAGCCGTGAAAGCCCCCCGTCAGGAGCAGGGACAGGACGGCGGAGAGGACGAAGAGGGAGATGTCGTTTACCAGCTTGACCCGGTTGACGTCGAGGGAATACCGGTCCGCGATCTCCCGCACCAGCAGCTCGTAAATCTGGACCGGCCAGGACGTGCGGAACACAAAGGCGATGGCTACGGATGTCAGAAGCTCGCCCAGCACGAAAGCGACGATCCGCGCCGCCATGGAGCCGTACGCCGCGCTGCCGCCCAGCACGATGAACCACAGATCGATGCTCTTCCCCGCGATGAAGGCGGCGGCGAAGGAAAGCAGATACCGCCAACGGAACCGGCGCACCGCCAGACACATGCCGATAAGCAGAACCGCCTGCCAGACGTACTCCGCCCGCCCCTGGGTGAACCACGGCCATAGGTCACGCAGGGCGTAATGGAGGATATAGGGCGGCGCGGCGATCATGGACAGGCCGAAATCCGCTCTGGTGCAGAGGCAGACGCCCAGGGAGCACACCAGAATGCCGATCACCCAGGCCATCTCGTTCATTTTTCCGATTTTCTTCGTTGTCTTTTCTTCCATGGAAACTCCTGTTGACAATGGGCTGAAGCGCAGTCATCCCGCAAAAAAGAACAGGCGGGAGAAAAACGCCCAGCCTGTCCGTTTGCGCGGTAGTTATACTGTGCCGATCCCGGATTATGGATTACAGTCTCTCGAACCAGATATTCCGGAAGGAGACCGGATTGCCGTGGTCCTGGAGGAGGAGGGGTCCCTCCGCCACCACATGGTCCGTCACGCCGCCGGGAGTGTTCCGGGGCAGCTCCACGTTGTTGTGGATGACGATGCCGTTCTGCAGCACCGTCAGGAAGCCGTTCTTCACGACCCGGCCGTCCTCGAAGCGGGGAGCCCGGATGTAAATGTCATAGGTCTGCCACCACAGGGCGGGCTTGCAGGCGTTGGTGAGGGGGGCGTACATGGAGTAGACCGCGCCGCAGTCGGAGAAATCGGGCTTCTCGATCCCGTAGGAATCCAGCACCTGAATCTCGTAGCAGCCGTGGACGTAGACGCCGCTGTTGCCCTTGCCCTGTCCGGATTCCCAGGGCATGTCCGGCTCGCGCCATTCCACGTGGATGTGGGCGTCGCCGTAGGTTTCCTTCGAAATGATGTCGCCGTGATTGACGGTCATGACGCCGTCCTCAACGGTCCAGTTGATCGGAGAGCCGTCCCGGTTCACCCAGGCGTCCGTGGAGGTGCCGTCAAAGAGAATGACTTTTTCCATAGAAAATTGCGCTTCCTTTCCATAAAACCGGACCGGAACGGAGGCGTCCCGGCCCGGATCGGTTCATCGGTCAGTGCTTCTTTTTCGCGGAGGCGAAGCCGGCTAGGGAGATCACGGCGGTGACGGCGGCAATGATGCCGAAGTCGAAGGTCTGGGGAGCCTCGGCCTTGTCGTCCATGGCTTCGTCCACGGGCTCGGCATCAGCGGCGGCGGCATCAGCGGTCTTGTCGCCGAAGAGGGTCAGCTCGGAAACCTGGAAGGTGCCGGAAGCGGTGCCCGCGGCGTTGAACTTCACGTAGGATACGCCCTCAGCGGAAGCGTCGCCCACATAGTAGGTGAAGTTGGTCTCCTCGAAGAAGCTGTCGTCGCCGGAAGCCAGCTCGGTCCAGTTCTCGCCGTCGGCGGAAACGGAGATGGTCCAGTCTGCGTTGTCGTTGGCGGTGGCCATTGCGAAGCCGTTGATGGTGTAGACACCGTCCAGCTCGGCGACGGCCTCGGCCGGGAACTCGTTGGTGCAGAATTTGGTGGCGGTGTCGCCGTCGAAGAGGTTCTCAGCGCCCTCTCCGCCGAAGCCGCTCGTGCCTTCGGTGAAGGTGTAGGCGGTGATAACGTTCTTGCCGTCAGCGGCAGCGGTAACGTCCGCGAAGCCCTTAGACTCGGCGGCGGGCTCTTCGGCAGGCTCCTCAGCGGCAGGCTCCTCAGCGGCAGGCTCTTCGGCCGCGGGCTCTTCCGTCACAACGGTCGGAGCCTTCGTGAAGGGAATCGCGAAGGTGGTGTCGATCAGCTCGCCGTTCGCGTCGATCGCATAATAGTTGAGGGTATGCTCGCCGTCGGCAAGGCCGGAAACATCAACCGCGATTTCGAAGCCTTCCGCGTCCTCGCTGATGGCGGCCTTGACGTCGGGTCTGTCCACGATGTAGTCGGCGGACTTCACCGCGTCGCCGCCGTCAACGGCGTAGGCAAAGCCGGTGATGGGGGTGCTGATATAGGCCCAGCCGCGCACGGTCAGCTCGCTGATCTCGCCCCCGATGGGGTTCTCGGCAAGCCATGCGTCGGCGCCGCCGTTGACCATCATTTCGCCGTTTACGAAGATGTTGTCCCAGGACTTGTTCAGAAGCTCGGTGGGACCGGCGGGTTCATCGGCGCCTTCCTTTTCAGCGAACATGAAGGTGATTCCGTGGGCGTCGGGGTCCCAGCCCATGACCTCGTCGGAGGAGGTACCGAAGGCGTTGATGAGGGAGCCGATGTCGTCGTGGTCGAGGTAGCAGAACAGGCCGCCGATGGGCATGCCGGGTTCGGGAATGGCTTCCTCGCCGCCCTTCAGATAGGCGTCCTCAGCCAGCATCTCAAGGGACAGCGGCACCTCGAAGCACCAGCCGGTATCGGTCTTCTGACCCTTGCCGACCTCGAAAATGGTGTCGTTGTTGGCGGATTCCTGACGGATCACGTCGATGGTGCCCTCTTCCTGGAGGCCCCAGGAGTAGAAGATCGCTCTGTCAAAGCCCTCGTCGGTCTTGAAGACGTTGGCGATGTTCAGGGAGACCTGGAAGGCGTCCATGTTGTACTGCCCGATTTCGGAATACTCGAACGCCGGGTCGGTCACATTGCCGGCCAGGTAGAAGTTGTCCTTGTCCCAGGCGCAGTAGAGATCGATGGAGTTCTCGGCGGGAACCTCGCCCACCCAGCCGAGGGCGGTCAGGTTGCCCTGGGCCTTATTCAGCGTGACCTTTCCGGATTCGGGATATTCTCCCTCGGAGAGCACGCCGTCGATTTCGGGAGTGGCGTAGGGAACGCTCACCTCGCCGACGGGGGCGTAGGGGACCTCGTCAGCGCCGACCACCTTGACGTCGGGGGCGTTTTCCCAGTCGTTGACGCCCTTGTACTGGGCCTGATAGTTGTAGGTGCCCCAGAGGACGTGCTGGTCGTCGTCGCTGTCCCATCCCTCTTCGCAGATGTTGACCGCGCACCAGGTTACCTTCACGGTGCCGCCGGCCAGCAGCTCATGGCTGAAGTCGTCCATGCCCTTCATATTGACCTTGGCTTCCATGACGTAGCTGTCCGCCGTGACGGTGGTGACGGCGCTCGCGTATTCCAGCTCCATCAGGTTGTCGGAGGAGTTCTGGTCGGAGTCCATGAAGAAGTAGCCGATCACGGGCTCGCCGCTCTTGTTGGCCGCCAGAAGCTGCAGGCCGTACTGCGCCGCGTAGTCCGTGTCATAGAACCACATCAGGGCGCAGTCGGAGGAGTAGGGGCGGTGATAGTTGTCGGTGGCGAAATTCAGGGTGGAGTCCTTCCGGGTCAGGAGGATGTAGAGATCCTCGCCGTCCACGGTGAAGGCCAGCTCCGTGGTGAAATCGTCGTCGGTGTGGCCCAGCTGGGACCAGCCATCGGTGCCCACGATGCCCGCGCCGTACTCGGACCAGGTGGACGTGTCGGAAATATTCAGGACCATGCGCGTCGCGCCGTCCCATTCGCCGTCGGCAATCACGCCGTCCACGGTGACAGCCTTTTCAGGGATGTTCACCACGTCGACGGGTTCTGCGGCATGAGCGCCGATGGCCAGGGCAGCCGTGAGCCCGGTCAGCGCCGCCAGAAATGCAGCGAGTTTCTTCATAAAGGTTTCCTCCATAAATCCGCAGACGGAATCGCTGTCCGGCCGCCGCGGGGATACAGAATGATTATACATCGCAAGCCTGAAAAAAACAAGCGGGAACGGAGAAAGCGATTCAAACTTTGTCCGTTCCCACAAATCGGCAGACCGGTTTTTGTGCAATTTTAGACGGTTTCCGGGCTGTTTTTGGGGGGTGATATCTTAAGCTGTTTTTCTGAAAGGCGCATATAAATCCGGCGCGGTCTCAGACCTCCGCCCAGGCTCTCACCGAGGACACCCGGCAGTAGTCCGGCAGTTCCTCCGGCACGATGGGCGCGGCCCAGGAGCCGAACTCCGTGGTGATCTTCAGATAGCCGGGAAACGCGCAGATGCCGGGCTCCGCGGTGCGCCAGGTCTCCTTCCCGTCGATGTAGAATACGTACTCCTCCGCCGTCCACTGAAGCGCGTAGGTGTGCCAGCCCTCGTAGAGCTCCGGAACCTTGGGGATCACCTCGGACACGGCCTTGTGATGGTCGCCGTAGCCGTCCCAGTGAATGGCGTGGTTCACGCCGCGGCGGGCGCATTCCCCGCTCTCGATGATGTCGATTTCCGCGCCGGACACTGCCGAACCGTCCACCTTGCCCACCCGGCCGCACATCATCCAGAAGGCGCCCCAGAAGCCGGTGGTCTTCGGGAACATCATGGTGCATTCAAAGTATCCCCGTGCCTGCTCGAATTTGCCCAGGGAGCGGATGCCGCCGGACACCGGGACGCCGTCCTCCCGGATGCGGGCTCTCAGCCAGAGATTCCCGTCGTGCACGGACACCTCGGAATCCGCCCAGCGCCCGCCGATGTCCTGCCGCCGCTCCTCGGGGCACAGGGACCATTTTTCAAGGTCCAGGGAATCGCCGTCGAAATTGTCCTCAAAGCTCAGGCGGTACGTCCTCCCGCCAAGGGTCATGGTTTTCTCCTCCATGGGATAATCCTCCTGTTTCGCCCGTCTGCGGGTCCTTTTCTCCCATTATACTGTCTCCGGCACGGGATTGCAAGGGAAAATTCACGATTTTTCACAAATCCGGACTTGCATTCGCCGCCTCCTTCCGGTAAAATAACGGCAGCACAGACCGCGGAGCTTTCGCGGATCCACAGGAGGATTCATCATGCGCTATACCGTTGTTTCATCCGCCGAATATACCTATCCGGACATTTTTGGATACCCGACCTCTGCGCGGGAAGCGGACGTCTTCTCAGCCCGGGGCGGATACGCGTCCTGGCAGCTGCTCTTCCGGGACCTCACCTCCCCCGCCGTCGATGTGAAGTTCAGTTCCCTGCCCGCCGGCGTCACCCCGGAAATCTATGCCCTCCGGTCCGTCATGGTGGAACGCAACCACGGCATTCCCGACGATCAGAGGAAGCCCCACTGGCCCGAGCGGGTCGCTCCTTACCGCCTCTACGACTGCCTCCGCACCTTCGACGGCACCGTGGACACGGAAGGCGACGAGAAGCAGGGCGGCCTCTACATCGCGCTGAAGGTCGAGCGGGACGCTGAACCCGGCATCTATCCCTTCACCGTGACGGTCA
Organism: uncultured Ruminococcus sp.; assembly: GCA_902761695.1. Classification (GTDB taxonomy): domain Bacteria; phylum Bacillota; class Clostridia; order Oscillospirales; family CAG-272; genus UMGS1696. Next base: position 4,223 of record CACWLT010000107.1, on the reverse strand, counting down.
ACGGCTGCGAGATCCCCGGACGGCTTGAGATCTACGCCGCAAAGCTGCCGGAGGAGAGCCTGACCATGATCCTCGGGTACAGCCGCGCGCCGCTGGAGAAGTGGCATCACCTGACCCCCGGCACCCCGGAATACGACGCCATGGACCGGAAATATCTGGCCGCCCTGCGCCGGATGCACCAGAACATGATGTACGTGGGCGGCGTAGGCGCGAAGGAGGTGGCTCCCAACAAGTGGGAATTCGACTTCTCCGGCCTGATCAAAATGATCGAGACTTACCGGGCCGCCGGGATGAAATACTTCAACCTGCCCTCCGTGGGCTGGCGGAAGAGCTGGAACGAATCCACCATCCTGCTCCGGGGCTCTATCCCCTCCATGTCCTACGAGGGCTACTGCTACCTGACCCAGTATCTGCCGGCGCTGAAGGCGGTGCTGGATGAGCGCGGCTGGACGAAGGACTGCGTCATGGGCGTGGCCGACGAGCCCAACGCGCAGAACGCCACCGAATTCCGCGCCCTCTGCGGCCTGATCCACCGGATCGTACCGGAGATCCGCCTCTGCGACGCCATGTCCTACGGCAATCTCCACGGCGCGCTGGACGTCTGGGTCCCCCTGAACGCGGAATACGACAAGCACCGGGCCGAGATCGAAACCTTCCGGCAGAACGGCGCCGAAATCTGGCACTACGTCTGCTGCGGCCCCCGGGAATACGGCTATATCAACCGGTTCATGGACTACCCGCTGCTCTCCACCCGGTACCTGCACTGGGGCAACTACAAGTATAACCTCACGGGCTTCCTCCACTGGGCGGCGAACTGCTACCAGCCCGGCCAGGATCCCTTCGAGCTCAACTGCCCCGAGCACCACAACACGGACGCCGTCTGCTTCCTGCCCGCCGGGGACACCCACATCCTCTATCCCGGATCGGACGGGCCCTGGCTCTCCATCCGTCTGGAGGCGGAGCGGGAAAGCGTGGAGGAATACGAGCTGCTGCGTGCCCTGGCGGAGAAGGACAAGGCGCTGGCGGATGAAATCTGCGGTTCGGTGTTCCGCTCCTTCCGGGACGTGGAATACGATCCGGCGGTCTTTACGGCGGCGAAGAGGCGGCTGCTTGCGGCTCTCTCTTAATGCCCCCCCCGCGGATGAGAAACGCTCTCATCAAAATTTAACCGGCGTGCCGGATCCGGAACAGGCAAAAGGGGTACCGGGTCCGGCCGCCCTCTCATTTTTGCGTCTCTCGGTTGACAGAAGGCCCTCGGTTTGGTATAATATTGATTGTAGACAGAGGATCCCGCAAGAATCCTTAATTTTAGCGTTGAAACGGCATGGCGCGGCAGTGTATAATACCGGCATAAGCATAATGATGCCGGATTGCCGCCGGTCCTCACGAGGTACAAGCATGAAGCGAACCTGTTCCACCCGCGCCGCCGCCCTTTTCCTGACCGCTCTGCTGCTGTCGTCCTCCGGATGCCTGCGTCTCAAGCGGATCCCGGATTCCCCCGAGACGGAGTCGGCGGCCCCGGAAACCATATCCCCGGAAACAAACGCGCCCGAAACGATCCCGCCGGAAACCGAGAGCGCAGAGACGGACGCCCCCGCGCCGGAGACGGAAAAAGCGGAAACAGATCCCGCAGCTGCCGTGCCCGAACCGGCCGCGCCCGATCCCGTGGACGAGGAACGCCTCAGCATGGCGCTCGCCCTCGGACTGGTGGGATGGGGAAAAGAGTATCTGGACGATCCCAACGGACTATGGAACGTCATCGGCTATTACGCCGCGCTGACCGCCCTGAACGAATCCCCCGAGGCAGTCCCGTGGCTCTCCGACGCGACGGCGCAGTATATCGCGGGCGTTTTGCGCGCCGGTGAGGATCCCCTGCCCGAGCCCCTCTGGCTGGACGACGGGGACAGCGCGAAGAAGGAAGCGCGGGAAGGTGTTTCGGGCATCTCGTTCCCCGGATACCGGAATATGCTCACCTCCATGCTGGGCGTCTGGCGTTCCCTCTCCGTTTCGCTGGAGAGCGGCACCTATATCGTCAGCGTGGAAGACCATCTCGACGACGGGCTCAGAACCTGCCTGGTCTACGCCGCGTTTGCGGACGCCGGGGAAGGGGAGAACACGGTCCGTGCCATGCCGTACCTGATGATCACGGACTTCATCACGCCGGAGGGCCTGCCGGTCACGGATCCCGCGGACAACCCGGAGGGCTATCCCGGCGGTCTGAACGACGATGGACGGGGGGAGGATGAAAAGCTCGCCGATCAGCTGACCTGGGAGAACCTCACCGCCGCCAATCTGGTGGAAAAGCTGGTCTTCACCTACGGCGGCTTCAAGACAAGAGAGATGTCCTACCTGGACGGCGCCCTGTCCAACGCGTCCGACTCCTGCTACCTGGTGGACGATCCCGGCATCATGTCGGTGACGGAGGGCCAGGCCGCGGACGGGGAGGGCAATCCCTACACCTACACCAGCTATTCCTTCTGGGACGGGGAGAACGTCCTCTACGCCTCGGTGGGCGGCGATGGCATATCGGCCTCAGTCTTCGCGGATCCCTGGACCCAGGCGGAGAACGCGGAGCACTATCCCGGCGACAACCAGTTCTTCTACGAGTTCTACAACGCGCCGGCCGAGATTCTGTTCTATGACGACGACACCGTCACCTTCACCACCGCCCCGGAGATTCTGGATGGCGAGACCCTGCGCTACACGGTGCTGAGGGAGACGCTGGCGGTCCTCTCCTATGAGCGGTACGCCGCGGACGGGACGCTGACCTACGCCCGGGTGGCCGAATACGGACGGGACAGGGTCACGGACTTCATGGCGCCCCTGAGGCAGAACGTCTCCGATCAGCGCATCGTCCGGCTGAACGTGGTCTGGTATGACGGCGGGGACGAATCCCGCTACGAGCTCTTCCTCCATGTGCCCCGGGAATGGCAGCTCACCGTCCTCGGAACGAACGGCCTGCTCTTCCTCTATGAGACGGAGGGCATGAGCGGTTCCGTCGACAACCCGATCCCGCCCGGATCCGACGACCTGACCCTCTGGGGGACCAACGCGGCCGGATGACCCGGTCGTTCCCCCACATTCACAAATACATCGACAAAGCTGACAATATCATGAAACAAACCTGGCGCAACACGGCGGACGCGGGGGTGAAGCGCCCTCTGTCCGCGCTGCTGGCGGCAATGCTTCTCTGTACAGGCGCGGCCTCGTCCGGATGCTCCCTCGGCGGGCTGTCCCAATGGGCCGGCCAGTTCCGGGAAGAATACGCCCCGACGCCGTCCTCCGGTGAAACAGGACTGGTCGAAGGACCGCCTCCGCCCATCGTCCGGCCCGGCGAAGGGAAAAAGGACGAGGAGACGGCTGAGGAAACCGCCGCCGAGACGGAAGCCGCCGAAACCGAGCCCCCGGAGACGGAGGCCGATCCGGTCGAAGATCTTCCCGCCGGCGCGCGTCCGCTGACCCTGAAAAACGCAGCGGCCGCCAACGAAATCTCCCTTCTCGTGGCCCGGTACGGCTGCGTGCTGACCGAGGAGGAGACGGTAAACGGCTGGCGGAAGGGCTATCACTACGAAATCGATTCCCCCGGCGGAAGGGCCTCCGTGGAGTTCTGCGATATGCGTGGCACCCCCTCCGGCTGCTTCGGCACCATGCTGACGGCGGACGGCGTGACCCTCGCCGCATCGGCGCAGGACTTCGACAATCCCGCCGCGCCTGTCACCCTCAGCGAATCCGCGGCCTCCTTCACCGCCTTCGACAACCCCTTCGCCCCCTATCTGGACGGTCATATGCAGATCGGTGAGGAGGGAGACGGGGGTACCAGACAGGTCCACTGCGAAACGAAGGACGGCACAAGACGGGCGGATTTCACCCTGGACGCCGACACCTACGAGATCCGCTCCATGACCGAATACAGTGACGACGGAGCGGCGAGAACCGTCACCTACACCTCCGGCGCGGAGCGGTTCGGCGCGGACAGGCTGACAGCCGCCCTGACGGACTACTACTCCCTCTCCCCCGAGGACCTGACCTTTACCCTGGAGGACGTGCGGCGCGCCAACACCCTCTCGGCCCTGCTGCCCGCCTTCGGGTCCGCCGGATACGTCCTCAAACGCGAGGAAAACGGCCGGGCGGTGACGGAGAGGGTTTCGGCCTATGAGAGCGGCGGCGCGCAGATCGTGGTCTACACCGACACCGGCGCAAACGGCATCACGGAACGGCGCTAT
>CACWLT010000106.1:9724-20739 GCA_902761695.1 uncultured Ruminococcus sp. | reverse complement strand
TGATCAGCGGAAGATCCTTCTTGAAGAGCGGTGTGCAAGCAAGCTTTCCTTCAAGCGCCAGATTGCCGTCATGGCCGGGCTGGCCGTGATCTGTGCCGCCGGGCTGAACCTGGTGCCGGTATTCTTCCGGATCAGCGCGCCGCCGGGGGAGTAGGTTTTCACCACCTGACTGCCGGGAGAGCGGCGTTTCTCCGGGGCGGGTCCCGCGTTCCGGGCGTTCTGGCGGCTGATGGAGGAGGGGGGCGTGTGGCGGCGGTAGGAGCCGGTCTGCACGGAGCGGTAGCCGTCCGCTGTCCGGATCACCCGGCCCTCGCTGCCCGTCCCGCTCTCCGCCGGTTTCCTGCCGTCCACGTCGAAGCTGCCGAATTCCCGCCGGTGGGAGGCGTCCTTCACGATCTGCTCGGCGGCGGCGGTACGCTCTCCCGGAACCGGCTCGGGATCCGGCGCGGTCACGTCCGTCACGCCGACGCTGTGGGACCGGAACGCGGGCTTTTCGTAGATCCGCGGCTTCGGTCGGCCCAGATCCCAGAAATTGTCGTCCCGGACGTCGTCACGGGCCTCTTTGGCTGCGCGGTCCCCGGTCCGGACGGTTTGCTCCTCCGTGGAGAGGGTGTCCGCTTCCGTCATCGGATGAGCGGATTCGGCGGGGCTGCTCCCTGTATTCGGCGCGGCCTGCTTCCGGGAATCGTACCGGATCCTTGTCCCGTCCAGCAGGTCGGCGGAGAGCCTCACGTCGACGTTCTTTCCGACGGCCTCCCGCACCTTTTCGCTGACCCGGCGGCGGATTTCCTTCGCCAGATCCACCAGCTCCTCGGTCGTTCTGTCCTCCGGCATGGCATCGGTCCCCTTTCCCTTGTATTCTTCGGATTATACCATTATAGCAGGAAAAAAATACGCTGTCAAGCAAGGGAAGAGCGGGCGGGTTGAGAAGATGCCGGACGGGTTCAACCGGAATTTCGTGCTTCTGCCTATTGTATCCGGAGTAAAAATGTGCTATACTGAAGGGTTAGCCGAAATCGCGCTTCCTTCGGCGTTATGAGAGCAAACGGAGCCGGATGGGGGTGGATTTTTATGCGTTTCACCCGTTGACAGACGGGGCGCGGCGTGGTATAATATCACCATACCCATAGAGCAAACGCTTTGAAGGGGACAAGGATGCGGACATCCCATCAGAGAGCCGTCGGTCGGTGCGAGACGGCTGGCAAATCCGTTTCCGCTCGCCCCGGAGCAGCCGCCTGAAAATCCCCTCCCGCATCCCGGGTGCCGAGCGGGGAAGAGTAAACGCGGACGGGACTTCCCGTTACAGAAGAAGGGCATGGCCTGTGCCCGGAAAAAGGGCGGATTTCCGCCGAAACAGAGTGGTACCACGGAGCGTTCTGCTGCGTCTCTCGTCTTTGAGAGGCGCGCTTTTTGTTTATCACGGGCAGTATGAGAAAATAGCCGGATCAGGGCCGGCCATGGGTAAATCCGTTTCTAAATAACAGTAATCGATCATCCATCGGAGGTATTTTGTATGAAACTCTCGTTCTCCACCCTCGGATGTCCCGACTTTGCCTGGTCGGATATTTATTCAATGGCCAAGGACTTCGGTTTCTCCGGCATCGAGATGCGGGGGCTGGGCGGCAACATTTTCTCCGTCCACGCCGCGCCCTTCAAGCCCGAGAATCTGGAGGCCACCCGCGCCCAGCTGAAGCGTCTCAAGCTGGAGATCTGCTGCCTGTCCTCCGGATGCGCGCTCCGGTTCGGGGAACGTCACGCCGAGACCATCGCCGAGCTGAAGGAGTACATCGCCCTGGCTGCGGCACTGGGAACGCCCTATATCCGTATCCTCGGCGACCTGACGGCGGAGCCCACCACGGACTTTGACGACGAGCTGGTCATCGGCCCCATGAAGGAGCTGGCTCCCATCGCCGAGGCCGCGGGCGTCACCCTGCTCATCGAGACCAACGGCGTCTATTCCCATACGGACCGGCTGGCGGACGTGCTGGCCCGGATCGGCTCCGACAACGTAGCGGCCCTCTGGGATCTGAACCACCCCTACCGGTTCGGCGGCGAGGATCCCCAGACCACCGTCAAGAACCTGGGCGCCTATGTGAAGCACACCCACATCAAGGACTCCGTGGTGAACCCCGACGGCAGCATCAGCTACAAAATCATGGGCGAGGGCGATCTCCCCGTGGACGCCTTCATGCAGGCCCTGCGCTCTGTCAACTACGAGGGCTATATCTCCCTGGAGTGGCTGAAGCAGTACTCCCCCGAGCTCTCCGACGCCGGCATCGTCTTTCCCCATTACGCCCACTTCATGCAGCAGTATCTGGGGACCGAGGCACATTCCGGCAGGCTCCAGCAGAACAACCGGGGCGACGGCTGGTACGTCTGGGAGAAAAACCATCTCATTGACTACACCTTCCCCCAGGTACTGGACCGCATGTGCGAGGAGTTCCCGGATCAGTGGGCCTTCCGCTACACCACCTGCGACTACAGCCGCACCTATCCCGAGTTCCGGGATGACGTGGACACCTTTGCCCGCTCCCTGATTTCCCTGGGGGTCAAGCAGGGGGACCATGTGGCCATCTGGGCGACCAACGTGCCCCAGTGGTACATCACCTTCTGGGCCACGGTGAAGATCGGCGCGGTGCTGGTGACCGTCAACACCGCCTACAAGATCCACGAGGTGGAATACCTGCTCCGCCAGTCCGACACCCACACCCTTGTCATGACGGACGGCTACAAGGATTCGGACTACGTGGCCATCATGAAGGAGCTGATCCCGGAGCTGGAAACCGCCGAGCCCGGCAAGCCCATCCACGCCCGCCGCCTGCCCTTTTTGCGCAACATCATCACCTGCGAGTCGGAGCAGAAGGGATGCCTGACCTGGGAGGGCGCGTTGGCTCTGGCCGAGAGGACCCCCGTGGACGCCGTGTACCGCCGGGCCGCCATGATCAACAAGGACGACGTCTGCAACATGCAGTACACCTCCGGCACCACCGGCTTCCCCAAGGGCGTCATGCTGACCCACTACAATGTGGTGAACAACGGCAAGGCCATCGGCGACTGCATGGATCTCTCCACGGCGGACCGCATGATGATCCAGGTGCCCATGTTCCACTGCTTCGGCATGGTGCTGGCCATGACCGCCTCCATGACCCACGGCGTCACCATGTCCCCCATCCCGGCCTTCTCCCCGAAGAAGGGGCTGGACTGCATCAACCGGGAGAAGATCACCGCCTTCCACGGGGTTCCCACCATGTTCATCGCCATGCTGGGCCACGAGGACTTCCCGAAGACCGATTTCTCCCACATGCGCACCGGCATCATGGCGGGCTCCCCTTGTCCCATCAAGGTCATGGAGGAGGTAGTGGAGAAGATGCACATGCCCGAGATCTGCATCACCTACGGCCAGACCGAGGCCAGCCCCGCCACCACCATGTCCAAGACCACGGACTCCATCGAGACCCGGGTGAACACCGTGGGCGGCCCCATCTTCGGGGTGGAGTGCAAGATCGTAAATCCGGAGACCGGCGAGGACTGCCCGGACAACGTGGACGGCGAGTTCTGCGCCCGGGGCTACAACATCATGAAGGGCTATTATAAGATGCCCGAGGCCACGGCGGCGGTCATCGACAAGGACGGCTGGCTCCACTCCGGCGACCTGCTCCGGCGTCTGCCCGACGGCAACTACAAGGTCACGGGCCGCATCAAGGACATGATCATCCGGGGCGGCGAGAACATCTACCCGAAGGAGATCGAGGACTTCATCTACACCCATCCGAAGGTGGAGGACGTGCAGGTCATCGGCGTTCCGGACAAGGCCTACGGCGAGGAGATCATGGCCTGCGTCATCGTGAAGCCCGGCGAGGAATGCACGGAGGACGAGATCAAGACCTACGTCCGGGAGCACATGGCTAAGCATAAGGTGCCGCGGTACGTCATGTTCGTGGATTCCTTCCCCATGAACGCGGCGGGCAAGATCCTGAAATACAAGATGCGGGAGGAAGCCGCCAAGCTGCCCGAATTCCGCGAGGCCGCGGGGATTGTGACGGCGTGAGGCGCTGAACGGTTTTCCGGCGAAGAGATGAAGAGATAAAGAAGACCGGCTGTTGTCCGGGGATTCCTCAGAACAGGGGAATGCCGGGGAACAGCCGGTTTCGGTTTGTCCGGGGGATTTCTCAGCGGCGTCCGTCCATGTACGACCGGATCAGGTCCGCCCAGAGGTCATAGCCGTTCTCGTTCAGGTGGAGGCCGTCGGTGGTGAGGTCCGGGTCCATGGCGTGATCGACCGCGAAGGAGGAGTAGAGGTCCAGATAGTCAAAGCCGTATTCTCCCGCGATGGTCCGGAGTGCGTCGTTGAAGGCGCGGATCGTTTCGTCGGAGCAGGGCTTCCACTTCATGTAGTTCTCGTCGGCGGGAAGGACGCTCTGGATCACAACGCGGGTCTCTCCGGCCATTTTCGCCGCCTCGGCCGCCAGCAGGTCGTATTCCCCGACGCATTGGTCCAGCGCGTCGTCGGTCAGGCTGTTGATGCCGCAGAGGATCAGCAGAAGGTCGGGGGAGCGTTCGGCCGCCTGATCCATCCGCGCCGTCACGCCGACGATGGTGTCCCCCGATATTCCGAGATTATAGAGTGTGACGGCTGGGAAATACGGGGTGAAGTCCCCCCGGGCGGTGATGCTGTCCCCCAGCAGGACGCAGGATTCGACGGGCCTGATCCGTTCCGGCGCGGGGAGATCCGGGGAGTCCGGGACCGTCTCGGGGAGATCCGTGTCCGGGGTGGGCGTTCCGGTTCCGCAGGCCGCTGTGACGGAGAGGAGAAGGACGGCGAGGAGAAGAGCTGGGAGGAGCAGCGCTGTCCGGGCAGTTTTGGAGGAGCGTGTGATTCTTTTCATAAAGTCCTGTTTCTGTTTTTCGGAAAACCGGGAGTTCGGAAAAAGGCGGATGGTTGTTCTTCTGTCATCATAGCAGATGAAGAAGGAAAATCAAGGGGAAACGAGGATGATTCTGTGAACATATGATAAACGAGACAGGATCCGCATGGAAGGACGAAATGCAGTTTTTTCCGTCATGAGATTGACATTTCCGATTTTTTCATGTATAATGTGCTGAACGTACTCTCAGGAGACGTCAATTCATTATTAGGGGGGCCCCATTTATGAAACGCAATGCCGCAAAGCTCATGGCGATCACGCCGCGCACCCTCTTCCCGGTGCCCGGATCTTCTGTTCTCGTTGTGACTGACGCTGAAACCGGACTTCCGGTTGCCGGCGCCAAGTACGACCTGTACCGCGTCGCTGAATTCGGCGGCAAGGACACCAAGGTCGCGACCCTGACCACGAACAAGGACGGCAAGATCACCATCGGCCACACCGATACCGGCAAGTTCTACTGGACTGCCGCCGCCGAGGTGGAAGGCTATGCCGCGGATGAGGCGAAGCACGAATTCACCATCATCGGCGTGATGCAGACCGTCACCGAGGTCGCGCTGACCAAACCCGTCGTCGAAGAGGAACCGGAAGTGGATTTCGCCTCCGACCTCCTGCTGGGCGGCTGGAACCTGGACGTTGATCCCGAAATCACCGACGCGCTGAAGGCCGTTTTTGAGAAGGGCACGGAAGGCCTGCTGGGCGTGGATTATGAGCCCTATGCCTACTTTGCCTCCCAGCTCGTGGCCGGCACGAACCACTGCTTCCTCTGCATGGCGACTCCCGTTGTTCCGGACGCCGAATCCTACTTCGCTTTCGTGTTCCTCTATGAGGATCTGGAAGGGAACGTCAAGGTGCTCGATATCGTGACCATGGACGAGTTCCTGGAGAACGCTCTCACCACCGCCGACGATCTGCTGAGCGGTATCCCGGCCATCCTTGGCGAGACCGAAGAGACCGAAGCCGCCGAGACCACTGAAGTTACCGAGACTGCTGAAGCCGCTGAGACCGCCGAGGCTGCCGAATAAGTGACAACGGATTCCGAATCCAGTTTTTTCCCCGGGATGGAGTCAAAATCTGTCCCGGGGTTCTTTCTGTCCTTCTCCGGATGAGGACGGAAAAACGGGCACCGGGGGATACCCGATGTCCGTTATTTTTCGGAATATGTGGCCGCCGCGCGATTACTGCACGATGAGGAGATTCTGCTCCGGCAGGAAGCGGGCGTCCACGGTGGTGCCCTCGAAGAAGTCCAGCAGCTCCCGGACGGTCATTTTTCCGTCGCCGTTCTCCCGGAACCAGTCGTATTCCTCCCGGTGGATGTCCCGGGCGAACTTGAAGGAGGTCTTGAACATGGACAGGGGCAGGAGGGTGTTCTCGCCCAGCTTCACCGTCAGATCCGTCTTGTCGCCGCAGATGACCACAGCGTCCTTCAGCGGGCATCCTATCTCGAAGGCGGGGAGGATCCCGTTGGATTCTCCGGGGGTCAGCTCGGCGGTGTAGAGGGTGGTCATGGGCCCGCCGTCGGGGATCCGGCCCCAGCGGACCGAGGCGTGTACCTCGGAGAGGGAGAGCTCGTCCACGGTCTGCCCGCCGTACGTCAGCGTCAGGGTGCCGGTCTTGCCGAGGGAGAAGGGAAGCGGCAGATCGAAGCCGTCACCCAGGGTGAGGCAACCGTGGGCGGGGATGGTATATCCATCCAGCTTTGCCGCCTTGCCGGTGCCGACGGTCCAGCCGTCCAGGGTCACGTCCTCGTCCGAGCCGTTGTAGAGCTCCACGAAAGGCCGGTCCGTATCCCTTGCGGACACCTCGTTGATAACCACGCCGTCAGACCGGATCTCGCCGGTTTCCGCAGGGAAATCGATGGACAGCCCGACCTGCTCCGCCGTCAGAAGCAGGACGCCGTTCTGATACGTACCGCCCGTCACCGTCACGGAGGATCCCTCGGGCACGGTCAGGGGGATTACGGTGGACAGGGGATAGCGGCGAACTTCTCCGTCGGAGGCCGGGAACCAGCCCAGCTCCGCCTCCCCGTCCCCGTTCAGGGTCACGGTCAGATCGGCCAGCTTTTTTCCGGATTCCCGCGCCGTGGCGTCCAGCACCGCGTCCACCCGCTTGATGGCGAAGGAGCGCAGGCCGGAAACCTGGGCCCTCCACGCGCTGACGGATCCGCCGCCCACGCCGAGGTTCTTCGTGGTGTACTCCATCTCCGGCAGCATGGCCAGAGTCAGCTCGCCGATGGCGCTGTTGACCCGGACGGGATCGAAGACCGCCGTGGCCAGAGTGCAGAAGTACATATAGACCCGGTTTTTGAAGGTTTCGTTGTGCATCAGGTTGTTGAAGACGTTCCGGATCAGGAGCGCGCTCTGCCCGCCGATGGTGTGGTAGGGATCCTTCTTCACGTCGTGGCCGTGGCCGAACGCCAGATCCAGATCCTTTAAAAGGAACCGGTAGCGGCCATCCCGGATCCCCTCCGCTGCCGGATCGGAGGCCTCCTCCTTCACACGGAAGCAGCGCAGGTTGTTGTCCGGCCAGTCGGAGTTGCAGCAGTAGAGCTCGATGCACATGTATTCGATGAAGTTCCGGAGATCCAGAGCTTCCTCCGCCAGCGCGTAGCCGGATGCGCTTTTGGCGTCCGACGCGGCCAGCTTGTTCATCACCCGGATGAAGTCCCGCAGGTCGCCCTCCTCCCCGTCGTCCACGGACCACATGCTGCCGCCGTAGTTCTCATAGGAGCCGGAGAGGGTGATGAGATCCTCCGCCGGGACGCCGAAATGGGCCTCGACGAAGTCCGCGTCGTAGTCCTCGATCATCATGAAGACCCCGCGGTACTGGCCGTTGATGAACTCCGTCACGGGGCGGATGGCGGGGACGATCTGGCCGGTTCCCTCGCAGAGCTTCAGCTGGAGGGGGGTGGCGATGACGTTGTTGCCCTCGTTGTTGGAGCCGCCCCGCAGAAGGATCGTATTGGCGAAGGACAGGGTGCGTCCCGTCGCGGGATCCCGGTAGCCGGGGAAGAGATCCAGGGTGAAGGTGCCGTGGTCCGGGGTATAGGACTTCCGGCTGAACAGCTTCAGGGACTTCTGGACGTTGGCGCGCGTCCATCCGCCGTTGACCCGCATGCCGCCGTTTGAGCTGTAGTCATAGGCGCCGGAGCCGCTCTCGGAGAACTCCATGGACATGGCCCGCTCCCACTCGATGCCGCCGTTGTAGTAATTGGCGTTGGTGTTGCTCAGCACCCAGCCGGGAGGATTGCCGTGCTTTTTGGCGTCGTCCCTGGCCTTGCCCTCCACGAGGATGCCCTCCTCGTAGCCGTAGAGGCCCGTGGGATCGGACACCAGGGAGAACACGGGCGTGGTGAACCGTCCCTCCGGCGCGGAGAACCAGGTGAATGTCTGGCAGGTGACCATTTCGCTCCCGTCAAACAGGGCCGCGCGGATCATGGCGTATTCCGTCACGCCGTCGCCGCATTCCCAGTACGGCAGGCGGATCTCCCCCACGGCCAGCTGTCCGGACGCTTCCGGCACGGTCCCCGTGGTGGTAGTATAGACGATCCGGTAGGGGGAATCCGTGGTGAGGGTCACGTGGGTCGGCCTCGTGTCGGGGGTGTAGATTCCCGGCGCGGCGGAGGGGGTGATAACCGGTCCGGCGTTCGCGTCCGCTCTGACGATGATCCGGCCGCCGTCCTGGGAGACCGCCTCGCTCTTTTCCGGGACGGTTTCCGCCGCCGGGGGGCCGTTCTCCGCGCTTCCGACGGAAATTCCCCCCGAACGGGGCGAACAGGAGCCCGCCGTCAGGAGACAGGCCAAAAGCAAAGCGGCAAGCTTTCGCGTTGGTTTCATTCCGGATTATCCTCCCTGTATGGTTGTCCTGTAAGAAGCGCGTCCCGGCCTTCCGTCTCCGGAGAAAACCGGGGCGCGCTGTGTTATGCTTATCGGACCGCGTTTATCTGCGGATCCAGACGATCATTTCGCGGGTGTCCTCCCGGTTATCCCAGAAGGCGTAGGGGATGGCGGTGATTTCGGTTTCCTCGAGGTCCGCGGAGCCGCACAGCCGGTAGAGGTCGTCGGTGTTCCAGGGCTTTCTGCGGAGAGCCGGTCCCGTGAGCTTCACCATGCCCGGGAAGAGGCTGTCGTCGGTCTCGCAGCGGAAGTCCCCGGGATCGGTGACCTGCAGCGCGTCCAGATCCTCGCCGTTGTCGGCGGACTCCAGGCAGTAAACCACCGGCCCGCGCATGATCGCCACCCGGCCGTTGTCCGCCCGCAGCAGGGGATTGGCCTCGGCAAACTCCACCGGCATGGGCAGATCGAGGACGACCCGGTCCCCGTCATGCCACTCGCGGTTCAGGACGGCGTATCCGTTTTCCAGGGCGGGGGAGTACGCTTCGCCGTTGACCGTCACGGAGAAGGTTCTGGCCCATCCGGGGATCCGCAGGGCAAGTCGGTATTTTCCGGCGCCGGGGGTGAGGGTGATGCGGCCGTCCCAGGGATAGTTCCCGCTCTGGGAGAGGGGCACGGTACCTCCGCCCACCTCCAGCTCCGCGTCCGAGCCTACGTAGAGGTGGACGTAGGCGGTGTCCGCGGAGGAGGAATAGATATAGCCGCCGAGGGAGGTGATCATCCGGGCCAGGTTGGGCGGGCAGCAGGCGCATCCGAACCAGCCGGGACGCTTCGAGCGGATATGCCCCGCGACGCCGGACTTCTTCGTGGCCTCCTCCCACATGGAGAGGGGATTGGTATAGAAGAAATGCTGACCGTCCAGAGCCATGCCGGAGATGGTGCCGTTATACAGCAGGCGCTCCATGACGTCGGCGTACTTGCGGTCGGGCTTCATCCGGAGCATCCGCTTGGCAAAGAAGACCATGGAGATGGCCGCGCAGGTCTCGCCGTAGACGGAGTCGTTGGGCAGGTGGTAATCGAAGGAGAAGGCTTCTCCCCAGACCTGGGAGCCCACGGAGCCGGTGATGTACATCTGCCGGTTCGTCACGTTGTTCCAGAGGATCTCCATGGCGCGGGCCAGGCTCTCGTCCCCGGTCTCCGCCGCCAGATCCGCCGCGCCCGTATAGAGGTATCCCGCACGGACGCTGTGGCCCACGGCAGCCTTCTGCTCCCGGATGGGCTTATGGGACTGGTTGTATTTCCCGTCCACGTGGTCCTGATGTCCGCCGTTCCAGAAGCCGGTATAGCCCCGGGCCTTCAGCTCCTCCTCGAAGAAATAGGGCTCGGTTCCCCGGGCGTTTACCATATAGGCGCAGAGCTTCAGATACCGCTCCTCGCCGGTGGCACGGTAGAGGCGGCACAGGGCCAGCTCCAGCTCGGGATGGCCGGGATAGCCGTGGAGCTTGCCCTCCTCGGGGCCGATCTTCTGATCGATGAGGTCGATGAAGCGGCGCATGACGGAGAGCAGCTTATCCTTGCCGGTGGCCTCGTAATAGGCGACGGCGGCCTCGGTCATGTGTCCGGCGCAGTAGAGCTCATGGCACTCGTTCAGGTTGGTGAACTTCTTGTCGGGCTCCGCGATCTGGAAGAAGGTATCCAGATAGCCGTCCTCCTCCTGGGCCTGCGCGATGAGGTCGATGACGCCGTCCGCAGTCTTCTCCAGCTCCGGGTCGGGATCGATGGAGAGGCGGTAGGCCACGGCCTCCAGCCACTTGGCCACGTCGCTGTCCTGGAAGACATAGCCGGCGAATTCGCCCTCCTCCAGTCCCGCGGCGATGCGGAAGTTCTTGATGGCATGGCTGGGCTCGATATCCGGCACCAGGTCGTTGATGGCCCGCCACTGGAAGGGGATGATCTTCTCCTTGGCGATATCCTGATAGCGGCTCCAGAAGCCGTCCTTCACGCGGACATTTTTTAACGGCGCGAATTCATTGGTAACAAGACGCATGGAAACCTCCGTTTTGGTTGATGTAGAAATTCAGAAGGTGATTTCGACGGGGGCGGCGGTGAAGGAGGAGATGACGGCGCGGCCGGAGGTAAGGGCGAAGATGGCGGTATTGCCGTCGCCGGGGGCATACATGGCGCGGAGGGCGGGGTAGGCGTTCAGCATATGCTCGGCGGCTTCGATGTCCTCCACCAGCTTGACATCCGCCGTCACCCG
>CACWLT010000106.1:8107-9696 GCA_902761695.1 uncultured Ruminococcus sp. | reverse complement strand
CCTTTTTCAGTCCGGTCTGGATGGTCAGCATGCCGTTCCAGATATCGACGGTGCCGAAGGGACGGACGCGGGGTTCGCCGTTCTCTACCGTAGCGAGGTAATAGGTTCCGGCGGCCTTGAGAAATTCGCAGATCTGGTCCATGGGGGTTCTCCTTTTATAATAATGAATGTTTCATCCGGCGAGGTTGCTTTCCATCCAGTCGGGATGGTTATCCAGCAGGGCCCGCAGCAGGCTCACCGCAACCGTCCCCTTCCAGCAGTCCGTCAGGAAAACGGACACCTCGTTCACCTCGTTCAGCCGCGCCTCCAGCTCTGCCATCATGGTGTCCAGGGCGGTCAGGCTGGTGACGGTGAAATCGGGAACCAGAGGACAGAAGCCGGCCTCCCGCAGAAGCTGGTCCTTCTCCGGATTCTCGGTGGTGAGGGTCCAGCGGGTGGAGCGGCGGGTCAGGCCCCGGATCCGTTCGTTCGCCTCCGTCAGGGCGCCGGCGGTATCGTCCTCATAGGTGGTGGCCACGCCGTAGCCGCCGTAGGACTGTCCGGCCAGGATCTCCTCGAGGGAGGCGTCGTGCCAGAGAAAAACGGTGCACCGCATGCCGAGACGCTCCAGCTCCGCCTCGATGCTGAATTCGGTCATATCCTCCGGGGAGGTACAGAAGATGAAGAGACGCTTCGCCGCCTCCCTTCTGTCCTCCAGATTGGTGCGGACGCCTTCGCTGTCCCGGACCTCATACGCGGAGAGCAGCTGCGCCATGGACAGTCTCTGATTTCCGTCCGTGACTCTTGCGGAGACACCCCCGTCCTCCTGCTCCTGCAGCTGAAGATTGAGACCCAGGGCCGCGCAGACCGGTTCCGCTTCCACGTAATAGGCCGAGCCGTCCCGGAAAATGCCCACGGCGGTGCCGATTTCGCCGTTGACCGCGGAGCTTCCGTCCGACAGCAGGACAGACACGTATCCGGCCCGCCCCGTGAGCAGCAGGTTGCCCTCCGCGGGGACGGTGAAAGTCACGTCCGGGAAGGTGGCGAAGAAGTCCGCTGGGATATAGGCCGCGTCCTCCCGCATGACAAGGGGCTCCACGGCATCCTTGTACCAGGCCTCGTCGTTCCGGAACAGGGAAGGGATGCGCGCGGGCTCACCGGTGGTCCGGGCGGCGGAGGAGGGCAGCGCGGAGATCCCGCCGAGA
This sequence comes from uncultured Ruminococcus sp., assembly GCA_902761695.1. GTDB lineage: Bacteria > Bacillota > Clostridia > Oscillospirales > CAG-272 > UMGS1696. The sequence goes on along the minus strand of CACWLT010000106.1, from coordinate 8,512 downwards.
AACAGGACGGCGAGAACGAAGGAAAGGGCGCGCCGCAGTATGGCCTTCGCGTTCCCCGCTTTACACATGGCAGGTCCTCCTTTCGTCGTCGCGCTCACCGGTTCAGTTCAGCCGGTCGCGGTAATAAGCAACCGCCAGATCCACCACCAGGCCGTAGCTCCGGGCGCCTTCCGTCCCCTGCATTTTCAGGTAGGTGTTGTTGACGGTGTTGGACACGGTGGCGACGGTGTTATTGCGGTATTTGTCGAAGAACTGGCTGTAGCACACCAGATCGTACCGCACGCGGGGATCCAGCGTCTCCCGGATGCTCTCCCGTGCCTCGCGGGCGCCGGACATGGCGGAATACAGGTATTCGTACATGTTCAGGTATCCGGCGTACTGCATGAAGGGATCCTCGGAATAATA
>CACWLT010000106.1:0-8050 GCA_902761695.1 uncultured Ruminococcus sp. | reverse complement strand
CGCTGATGGGCCATCTCATGGGCGGTGGTATAGACGTTCACGTAATAGGGATAGTTGGTGTTCAGATTGGACTCTCCGGTGAAATAGGTGTACATGCCGGAGATATGGGTGTAGGTCATGAGGTCGGAGCTCACCAGCTCCTTGACCGGCGCGCGGAACTTCGGCAGGAAGCCGTACCGGTCGGCCAGATCCGCGTAGGAAGCCAGGCAGAGGGCCACCGTTTTCTCATGGGAATAGGGACGGACGGAGCCCCGGTCCCGGATGATCATGACCTCGTCCGCCAGCTCGTTGAGCTTATCCACGGTGATGCGCATGGTCCCCGCCAGCTCCTCCGCCGATACCTTCTGACGATCGAGGCCGAGACGGCTGCTGAGGGACGTGGTCCGGTATCCCGCGCCGAAGGAAAAGACGAACATGGCATAGAGAAAGGCGGCGAAGGACAGAAGGCCGATGAGGGTGCGCACGAAGAACCGCTTTCCCCTGCCCGCTTTTCGGACCGCGATGACGATGACGACCACGGCGATGACCGGGGAGCCCAGCACGATGAACTCCGCCAGGGAGAAGGGAATCCATCCGGTCAGGCGGGCCATGAGGATCCGGATAAAGGAGGAGGGACCTCTGTTGAAGGCGTCCGCGAAACGTGGGGACAGCACATAGCCGATATTGACGCCTGCCGCCGCGATCCCGCACAGGAGGAAGAGGAGCGACAGGGGATGAATCCACCGGTTGACCCGGCGCAGGAAGCGTACCATCGAAAATCCTCCTTGGAAAGGAAGAAGTGTATTTGTGTCCGGATATATTGGTCAGATAAAACCGTCCGGAAGGGAGAGAGCGGCGGCGTCCATGAGGGAGAGCATGTCTGCGGGCAGGGGGGCGGTGAGGGTGAGGAGCTCTCCCGTCATGGGATGGGGGAAGCGCGTGCGGAGGGAATGGAGCGCATGCCGGGGGATGAGGGGACTGGCTTCCCCGTAGAGGGAGTCCCCGGTGATGGGCGCGCCGATGCCCCGGAACTGGACCCGGAGCTGATGCGTTCGTCCCGTGACGGGGAAGGCGGACACCAGGGCGCGGCCATCCGCTTCGGCCAGGACCCGGTATTCCGTGACGGCTTCCTTGGCGCCGGGGGCGTCGGGGGGACATTCCTCCCGCTCGATGACGCTGTCCTGCTTCCGGCGCATGAAGGAGCGGATGACCCCTTCCTTTTCCGGGGGGATCCCGTCCAGCACGGCCAGGTACTCCTTGCGGATCAGGCCCCCGGTCATGGCGGCGTACATTTTATAGGAAGCGTCCCGGGTGTTGGAGGTGAGCATGCAGCCGGAGGTGTCCCGGTCCAGGCGGTTCACGGGGCGGAAGACGTAGATCCGGTCCCGGTACCGCCAGGCCAGGGCGTTGGCCAGGGTGTCCAGCCGGTGGCCCTGGGAGGGATGGGTGGGCATGTCCGGGGGCTTGTTCACGGCGGTGATCCATTCGTCCTCCCAGAGGATCTCCACCTGAAGGTCCACGGGGATCAGGTAGGGGCTCACGTCCTCCTCCCTGTCCTCGGTTCTGAGGGAGAGCACCTCGCCCGCGGAGAGCACATGGCGCACGGTGACGAATTCGCCGTTGACCGTGATCCCGTTCTCCGAGAATTTCAGCTTCTTGACGAGGTTGGAGGAGAAGCCCAGCTCCCGCTTCAAAAGGTCCCGGATCGTCATGCCCGAGAGGCGTTCGTCGACGCGGATGTCCACGCTCAGCTCTCCACGGGGCGCCAGTAGGTATAGAAGGCGATGATGGTGCGCTCCGCCCCACCGTGCTCCAGATCGTGAGCGGTGATGACGACGCCTTCCAGGGAGAGCAGCTCCCAGGCGTAGAGATCGTCGATCTTGGTGCGCAGGACGGTTTCGCTGCCGCAGTAGACCACCAGCTCGTCGTCCCGCTTCATGATGACGCCGGAGCGGCCGATGACCTCCTCGATCCCCTCCACCCGCTCGGTGACGCATTTGATGCTTCTCTCGTGCAGGTAATTGGCCAGATCGTTCTTATACCGTTTGGAGTTGACGTTCTTGCTCTTCGTCCAACCCTTTGATTTTTTAAGCATTTTTACTCCATTCATGCGAAGCTGTTTTGTGTGCCTTGCCGAAATTAAACTTTTTTCCAAAATCTATTGCAAAATCCGGCCCGGAAAGCTATTATAAAGAGACTGTTGAGGCGGGCTCTCCGGGTTCCGCCGTCGGGACATACGGCGTTCCTTCGTATTATACCATAAACACGCGCGCTTGTGTACAGGAAAATATGAATTTTTCGGGATAACAGGCGCGGGGAACGCAAAAATCACGGAAAGGCAGGCGCTCCTATGCTTCCGCTTGACAAATTCACAGACGCCGCGGCATCAGCCATTGCCGAAAGGGGACTTTCCCCGGACGACATGACCATGGCTGTGCGGATGGATCTGGATTTTGACGGAAACTTCGGCGAATCCTGGCTGGTCTACGAGAAGAAGACCCGTCTGATCCACCGGCTTCTGGGCAATCCCGATTCCATCCCCCGCATTAAGCACAAACATCACACGGACTTCGACGACTGGGGAAAGATCGAATACGCGACCGAGGTGCACTATCTGGACGCCTTTTCCATGGACTACTATTCCGATCTGAACGTGGACACCTGTCTTTCCTCCACAAGGCTTCTGACCCTGCGCCACGAGACCGCCCGCCCCGAGATCCCGGAGGAGACGGAAAAGGAGGAGCGGGACAAAATCCTCGAGGACTGGAACAAAGACACCGTCACGGAGATCAAAGCCCAGAGCACCAACGCCACCAGACAGCGTCTCTTCGCCTTCTGCGAGCTGATCGACCGGTTCCTCCGGGGCGACGAAATCACGGAGGACGACCAGATCTTCGAGCAGTTCAACGCCAAGTGCCCGAAATGCGGCCGGGTCTACGAGAACCAGTTCCGCAAGGTCTGCAAGCACTGTCAGAACAAGAACGCCCTGCTGGGACGTCTGCTGGAATTTCTGAAACCCTATAAATGGCACGTGGTGCTGGTGATCATCTGCATGCTGGCCTCCTCCGCCGTGTCCCTGGTGAGCCCCATCATCAACGGCCGGATCCTCTACGACAAGGTTATCAGCGAAAAGGGCGAATGGCACAGCCTGACCAAGCTCTTCATCGTGCTCTCCGTTATCGTGGGTCTTGCGCTGCTCTCCCTGCTCATCAACATCATCCAGAACCGCACCAACGCCAAGCTCTCCACCCGCATGATGAAGGAGATGAAGGAAAAGGTCTTCGATTCCATGCTGAATCTCTCCCTTTCCTACTTCAACAACAACTCCACCGGCCGGCTCATCAACCGCGTGAACTACGACGCCGAGCGCATCCGCTCCTTCTACATCGACGGTCTGCCGCCCTTCATCATCAACGCCCTGAACTTCATCGGCCTGACCTTCTTCCTGTTCTGGCTGAACTGGAAAATGACCCTGATCGTGTTCATTCCGGTTCCGCTCATCGTGGTGATCTTCCGGGTCATGCTGCCGAAGCTGTGGAGAATGTACTCCAAGCAGTACCGGGCGTCCTCCTCCCTGAACTCCATGCTGGGTGACTCCCTGAACGGCATCCGCGTGGTCAAGGCCTTCGCCAAGGAAGCGGAGGAGACCCACCGGTTCTACAAGTATTCCGACCGCCTGTACGCCGCCAACCTGAAGGTGAACATCACCTCCCTCACCATCTTCCCCATCGTCTCCCTGCTGATCGGCATGTCCTCCCAGGCAATCTGGGGCTTCGGCGGTCTGGAGGTCATGGGCACCCATATGACCTACGGTGAATTCACCACTTACCTGGGCTACATCGGCATGATCTTCGGCCCCCTGCAGTTCTTCTCCACCTTCACCAACCTGGTGACGGACACCATGAACGCCGCCCAGCGCATGTTCGAGGTGCTGGACATGGTGCCGGACGTGATGGAGTCCCGGGAACCCGTGGTCAGGGAGACCTTCGACGGCGACATCGAGTTTAAGAACGTCTCCTTCCACTACAATCCCAACCGTCCCATCCTGAAGGACGTGAACATCAAGATCCACGCTGGCGACAACATCGGCCTGGTGGGACACACCGGTTCCGGCAAGTCCACCATCGCCAACCTCATCACCCGCATGTACGACCCCATCTCCGGCCAGATCCTCATGGACGGGGTGGATCTCAAGAAAATCAAGATGTCCTCCGTGAGGAAGAACATCGCCATCGTGTCCCAGGAGATCTTCCTCTTCCGGGGCACCATCGCCGACAACATCCGCTACGCCAGACCGGACGCCACCATGGAAGAGGTCATCGCGGCGGCCAAGGCGGCGAACGCCCACGACTTCATCGTCCGCCTGCCCGAGGGATATGAAACGGAGGTCGGCTCCGGTTCCCGCTCCCTGTCCGGCGGCGAGAGACAGCGCGTCTCCATCGCCCGCGCCCTGCTCATGTCCCCGTCCATCCTGATCCTGGACGAGGCCACGGCGGCCATGGACACGGAGACCGAGCGGCTCATCAGCGACGCCCTGGCCAAGCTGGTGGAGGGCCGCACCTGCATCACCATCGCCCACCGTCTTTCCACCCTTAAGGACTGCAACTACCTCTTCGTCATCGAGAACGGAGAAATCGCCGAGGAAGGCGCGCCGGATGAGCTTCTGGCCAAGGGCGGCGTCTACTACAAGCTGTACAAGCTCCAGAGTGAAGCCATGAAGAAAGTCCTCTCCGGAATGTAATCGGGGCGGCAGGAGGTTATCATGAGTAAGAAGAATACACCGAAGGACGAAAAGAAGACCGCCGGCCGGGAAGAATCCGCCGCGAAGGAAGCAAAGAAGAACGAGGCTGCCGAGACCAAAAAGGAAGAAGCCGCAGAGGCGAAGACGGCCGAGGCGGAGGAGGACGGCGACGGGGAAATCAACACGGACGACCTCTTCAAGCACCGTGTCTCCATCGACATGACCCCGGACAACAGCTGGTTCTCCGCCTCCGAGGGGGGACTCATCTCCCTGAAGATCATCAACGCCGAGGGGGAGGAGGAGTTCTTCGAGCGGGTAGTGATCCGCCGCTCCTTCCCGGTGACGGCGCCGGACGAATTCCTCTCCGTCAGAGAGCCCGACACCCGCGCCAAGGGACGGGGAGCCGAGATCGGCATGATCCGCAATATCAACATCTTCGACAAGGCCACGGTGGATCTTATCAACGCCGAGCTGGACATCCGCTACTTCACCCCCGTCATCCACCGCATCACCTCCGCCAAGGAGAAGTTCGGCTACAACTACTGGGAGGCCGATACCTCCGCGGGCAAGGTTTCCATCGTGCTGAACAACCCCTTCTCCAACATCCGCGTGCTGGAAGACGGACGGATCTACATTTTTGACATGGACGGCAACTGCTTCCTGATCCCGGATCCCACGAAGCTGGACCGCCTCACCTACCGCACCATTGAGATCTACCTCTGATCCGACGGGAGGCTCCTCATGAAATTAATGTATGAAATGCCGGAGGCGGACCGCGCTGCCTATGACGCCGCCGCCGCGCCGGACGAAATCCTCATGTACTGCGTCCCCTTCAACGTGCTGGACGAGAAGTTCGTCAAGGGATGGACCGCCGTCACCGACCGGAGCATCTTCTGCATTCTGGACGGCAAGGTCATCTCCTCCTACGACCTCACCCGCTGCACCGTGTTCTCCACGGAGGTCCTCTACGGCAACTGCGCCTTCTACGGCGTGGTGGACGGCACGACGACCCTCATCTGCCAGTTTCTCTCCGGCCGCAACCTGCCCCGGTATTCCGTGCTGGTGCAGGCCTGCGAGGATCTGGCGAAGAAGAGACGGGAGGCGCGGGAGCCCGGGAAGCCGGTGGAGAACAAGGAGAACGAGCATTTCTGCCCGAAGTGCGGACGTCCCTTCATCCCCGGCACCACCATCTGCCCCTTCTGCCGCAATTCCGCTGAGGTCTACAAGAAGCTCTGGGGCCTGACGCGGGGTCTGCGCTTCATGCTGTTCTTCCCGCTGATCGTATCCGTGGTGTCCCTGGCCATCCAGTTCATCCTGCCCGCCATTCAGCGCGTGGCCGTCAACGACTACCTGACCAACGAGAGCATCCGGCCCATCGGCTCCGTTTTCGAGGACAAGCACACCCGGGCGTTTCTGCTGATCTTTCTGGCCATCATCTCCATCGATCTGGTGCAGCGCATCCTGGGCGTGATCCAGAGCCGCCTCTCCGCCATCGCGGGCAACAAGTTCACCCTGATGATGCGGACGCTGCTCTATGAAAAGATCTCCACCCTGTCCATCTCCTCCATTTCCCACAAGTCCACGGGCGACCTGATGGGACGCATCACGGGGGACGTGAACGCGGTGCAGGCCTTCATGACCGGTCAGCTGCCCTCCCTGTTCACCCAGGCGGCATCCTTCATTCTGGCGCTGGTGTTCCTGCTCATCATCAACCCGATCATGTCCATGTTCGTGTTCATTCCGATCCCCTTCGTGGTGTGGCTGGTGCGGAAGTTCTGGTCCACCATGCAGAACCGGAACCGGAAGAACTGGGTGCTGGGCTATCACGTGCGCCTGTTCCTGCAGGACGTGCTGAACGGCATCCGCGTGGTGAAGTCCTACGGCAACGAGGAGCGGGAGATCGCCACCTTCAACAGGCGCACCGACCGTCATGCCGCCTCCACGGAATCCAACGCCCTGCTGTTCGACACCTTCTTCCCCCTTCTGGGCTTCGTGACGAGAATCGGGTCCTATCTGATCCTGTTCTACGGCAACTACCTGCTCTTCAAGGGGACCATGAACTACGGCGACCTGCATCAGTTCAACTCCTACGCCAACATCATCTACGGGCCGCTTCTCTGGATCACGGGCATCCCGCGTCAGATCTCCGCGTTCCTGACCTCTCTGGGCAAGGTGCTGGAGATCCTGGAAGAGCAGCCCGAGGTGGCGGATATCAACCTGCCTATCGATATCGACATCGAGGGCGACGTGACCTTCGACCATGTGACCTTCGGCTACGACAGCTACAATCCCGTGCTGGAGGACATCAACCTGACCGTGAAAAAGGGCGAGATGATCGGCGTCGTGGGCCATTCCGGCTCCGGCAAGACCACCCTCATCAACCTGCTCATGCGTCTGTACGACGTGACGGACGGGGCCATCATGATCGACGACGTCAACATCAAGGACATCTCCCAGAACGCCCTGCGCAGCCAGATCGGCGTGGTGCTGCAGGAGACCCACCTGTTCTCCGGCTCCATCCGGGACAACATCAAGTACGCCAAGCCCCACGCCACGGACGAGGAGGTCATCGCCGCCGCCAAGCTGGCCAACGCCCACGACTTCATCGTCAACCTGCCGGACGGCTACAACACCATGATCGGCGAGAAGGGTTACTCCCTTTCCGGCGGCGAGCGGCAGAGAGTGGCCATCGCCCGGGCGCTGATTCACAACCCGAAGATCCTGATTCTGGACGAGGCCACCGCCGCTCTGGACACGGAGACGGAAAAGCTCATTCAGGACGCCATCAACAAGCTGGCCAAGGACCGGACGGCCTTCTGCATCGCGCACCGTCTGTCCACCCTGCGCAACGCGGACCGGCTGATCGTGCTGGACAAGGGCCACCTGGTGGAGTACGGCACCCATCAGGAGCTTTTGGACAAGAAGGGCTTCTACTGGCGTCTCGTCATGGCCCAGCGGCAGGACTCCGGCATGCTGGACAAGGCGGACAAGCTGCTCAAGGCCAAGCAGGCTCAGGCTACGGCGTAAAAAAGCATACGGACACAACAAAAAGGACGGAAGGATCCGTGAAAAGATCCCTCCGTCTTTTTCTTGTATGCGGGGAAATGTCAAAAGCTCTTCGCCCATTCCTCCCGCTGTCTGAGCCATTCCCCGCGGAACCGGAAGCCGCGGTCCGGTTTTCCGGTGTCCTCGGGGACCACAAAAGCCTCGATCGTGCGGAGCAGTCCGTCCTTCACATAGGCGGCGTACCAGTACGGCCTGCCTTCAAAGGAACAGGGGCCATCCAGCGCGAAATCCCCGCTCCCGTTCCGCTTAAGACGCGGGATGGAA
>CACWLT010000105.1 GCA_902761695.1 uncultured Ruminococcus sp. | reverse complement strand
CGCGTCCTTCAACCCTGCGGCCAAGACGAAGCTGAATCAGTCCGGCGACGTCAAGCCCGAAGGCTTCACCGGCATTCAGGTCAACACGGGTACCGCCTCCGGGGCTGAGCTGGTGAGCAACAAGATCTCCCTGAAGGTGATGACGCTGAACAACAACCGCCAGAAGATCAACGACTGCCTGGGCAATCCCGTGGAGATCGGCATCGCGGTCATGTGGCGCGTGGTGGACACGGCGAAGGCGGTCTTCAACGTGGACAACTACAAGGAATATCTCTCCCTCCAGTGCGACAGCGCGCTGCGTGAAATCGTCCGGATCTACCCCTACGATGTGGCTCCCGGCGTGGACACCACGGGCGACGGCGTGGCGGACGAAGGCTCCCTGCGCGGTTCCTCCGATCTGGTGGCTTCCCGCATCCGGGAGAAGATCCAGGAGAAGGTGGCCTTCGCGGGTCTGGAGGTTGTGGAGGCGCGGATCACGTATCTGGCCTATGCTCCCGAAATCGCGGCGGTCATGCTCCAGCGTCAGCAGGCTTCCGCCATCATTGACGCCCGGAAGATGATCGTGGACGGCGCCGTGGGCATGGTGCAGATGGCGCTGGACAAGATCAACAAAGAGGGGATCTGCGACCTTGACGACGAACGCAAGGCCCAGATGGTCGCCAACCTCCTTGTAGTGCTGTGCGGCAACCGCGACGCCCAGCCCATCGTCAACACCGGCTCCATTTATTAATCCATGCCGGGAGACAAGGAAAAAAAGCAGGTTCCGCTCCGTCTTTCGAAATCCCTCTACGACGAGTTGGCGCGCTGGGCGGAGGATGATTTCCGGTCCATCAACGGGCAGATCGAATATCTCCTGACCGAGGCGGTGCGAAAGCGGAAAAAGCAGGATACCCCGGAATCGGAAAAACCGGATGCGGACGGGGAGATGAAGTAATACTAAATCCTTTTTTATGGGGTTACGCGGCTTCTTGAAAGGGAAGCTCAGAGCAGCAAGCTGCTCGGCAAGAACTATAATAATTCACTGGTGCAGCTTCCTTCTCAGAGTGCAGCACGGGGTAACGTACAGCGGATCGTTTCGGGTTTTGCTTTTTCACATACCGTAAAATTACATTTTTTGGCTGAGAATTGTATGATATAAGAGAAAGGCCGTGCGTTTCGGGGAATGCTCCCGGGGACGCACGGTCTTTGTTATGGGATCGAAAAAAGGGGAAAGCGTTCACTCTCCCCTTCTCTTTCGCTGTTCGGACGGGATTACTTCGCCTGGCCGGTGAGCTGGGCGATTTCTTCCGCGAAGTTGTCCTCTCTCTTCTCGAGGCCTTCGCCCTTTTCATAGAGGACGAAGCTGGCAACCTTGATGTCCGCGCCGAGGGCCTTGGCAACCTGAGCGGTGTACTGGCCGACGGTGATGCTGTCATCCTTGACGTACTTCTGCTCGGTGAGGCAGACTCTCTCATAGAAGGAACCCATTCTGCCTTCCACGATCTTGTGGAGGATGGCGTCGGGCTTATTGGCGTTCTTTTCGTCGTTCTTCAGCTGGGCCACGAGGATTTCCTTTTCCTCGTTGATGGCGGCTTCGGGAACGTCGGCGACAGTCACATAGGTCGGAGGCGTGCCGGCGGCGATCTGGAGGCAGATGTTCTTCGCGTACTCAGCGAACTCGGGCTTCTGCGCGGTCTCGGCGTCGGTGTCGAACTTCACGATAACGCCCGCGATGCCGCCGCCGTGGATATAGGTGGAGGTGATGCCGTCCACGATGACGAAGCGGCGGATGTTCATGTTCTCGCCGATGGTGAAGATCATATCCTTCAGCTTGGCCTCGACGGTTTCGAAATCGGCGTCGTAACGGAGAGCCTTGAGGGCGTCCACGTCGGCGGGTCTGTTCTCGACGATGACCTTGAGGATATTGCGGACGAATTCCTTGAAGGTGGCGTTCTTGGCAACGAAGTCGGTCTCGGCGTTCACTTCGATCATGGCGGTCACGCCGTTCTCGGAGAGGATGTCGACCACGCCCTCGGAAGCGATTCTGCCGGCCTTCTTGTCAGCCTTGGAGAGGCCCTTTTCACGGAGGACCTTGATGGCTTCGTCGAAGTTGCCTTCGGTCTCAACGAGCGCCTTCTTGCAGTCCATCATGCCCGCGCCGGTCATGGAGCGGAGTTCGTTTACCATTTTTGCGGTGATTGCTGCCATTTTATCTGTTCTCCTGTCTCTTGAAATTCTTTATCTCTTTCCCGTCGGGCTTATTTCGCGTTTCTGGCGTCGAGCTCGTCCTGCTCTTCCTCAGCCTTGGTGATCTCGGGTTCGGCGGCGTTCAGCTGTTCGCCCTGCTTGCCCTCGATAACGGCGTCGGCGATGATGGAGGTGATCAGACGGATGCCGCGGATGGCGTCGTCGTTGCCGGGGATAATATAGTCGGCGTCGTCAGGGTCGCAGTTGGTATCGACGATGGCCACCACCGGGATGCCCAGCTTCTTGCACTCGAGAACGGCGTTGTGCTCCTTGCGGGGGTCGACGATGAACACGGCGGACGGCAGGCCTCTCATGCCCTTGATACCGCCGAGGTTTCTTTCGAGATTGAAGATTTCCTTCTGCAGAGCGGCAACTTCCTTCTTGGGAAGCATATCGAAGGTGCCGTCTTCCTGCATCTTCTCCAGGGAGCGGAGTCTCTCGATGGAGGAGCGGATGGTCTTATAGTTGGTCAGCATGCCGCCCAGCCAGCGGACGTTCACAAAGTACATGCCGCAGCGCTCGGCTTCTTCACGGATGGTGTCCGCAGCCTGCTTCTTCGTGCCGACGAAGAGAATGGTGCCGCCCTCTTCGGTGGTGTTGCGCACGAACATATAGGCTTCTTCAAACTTCTTGATGGTCTTCTGCAGGTCGATGATGTAGACGCCGTTTCTTTCGGTGAAGATATACTCCTTCATCTTCGGGTTCCAGCGTCTGGTGTGATGTCCGAAATGGACGCCTGCTTCGAGCAGCTGCTTGATGGTTACGATTGCCATGGTTTTTCTCCTTTTGAAATGGTTTTTTCCACCACGCCGCCAGACTCTGCCGCCAGTATTTTACGGAACCGTCGGCAAGGATCGCTCCTTTGGTTCCGCCCATACGGTGCCGCTCCGCAAACGGATGACGGATGCTTCGCGGACCGAGAATTCGGCAACCGGGCAGGCTGATTCCCGGCGTGTGTGAGATGATTTGGGCGCGGATATGCCGCACACAATGGGTATTATACCACAAACTTCCCTGCGGTGCGCGTATATGGGATAAATTCACAGAATATTTACAATATCGGACCGTTCAGAAGATATAGTAGATGAAGGGATTGAAGGACGAGGAGGCCAGAGTCATGACGCAGAGGGCGTACAGGGGCAGGCAGAGGACGTATTCCACGGCACTCCAGGCTCTCCCCCTTCCCCGGTCGGTGGCCAGGGTGCGGATCCGGGGCAGCAGGGGAGCGGACAGGAGCACGCCGCAGAGGAGGACGACGAGGGTCCAGGGAGTGAGCATGGCGCCGAGATCGGCAGGGGTCCCCCGGAAGGAGAACATGGCGCCGAGGTAGGAAAATCCCGCGCCGACGCTCTCCGAACGGAACAGGACGAAGCCCACGGCGACGCAGAGCAGCGTATACAGCCGGGTCAGGGGACGCAGCGCCCGCTTCTCCGTCAGCCGCTCGAATCCGGTAAGCCGCTCGAACATCATGAGGGAGCCGTGCCAGAGGCCCCAGAGGATATAGGTGAAATTGGCGCCGTGCCAGAAGCCCGTCAGGAAGAAGACGATATAGCGGTTGAGGATGGTGCGCGCCCCGCCCTTCCGGTTGCCGCCCAGTGGGATATAGACGTAGGAACGAAACCAGTTTGTCAGGGAGATATGCCAGCGCTTCCAGAAATCCCGGATGCTGACGGCGGCATAGGGGTAGTTGAAGTTCTCGCCGATGCGGAAGCCGAACATGGAGGCCAGGCCCACTGCCATATCGGAATAGCCGGAGAAGTCGAAGTAAATCTGGAGGCAGTAGGCGGCGGCTCCCAGCCAGGCCAGGGCGGAGGAGGGAGATTCGGCACCGAAAGCCGTATCCGCGATGAGGGCGGCGGTATTGGAGACGATGAGCTTTTTCGACAGGCCGAAGACGAAGCGCCTGATCCCTGCGGCGGTCCCTTCGGCGGTGGTTTTCCTCTCCGTCAGCTGGGCTTTGATATCGTTGTAGGAGACGATGGGACCCGCGATGAGCTGGGGGAAAAAGGAGATATAGAGCAGCAGGTTCAGGTAATTGCGCTGGATTTCCGCCTCTCCCCGGGACACGTCCAGCACGTAGGACAGGATCTGGAAGGTATAGAAGGAAATGCCGATGGGCATGACAAATCCCGGCACGGGCAGGGACAGCGGGCTGTAAGCGTTCGCCAGGGATACGAGCCACGGGACATACTTGAAAAAGCCCAGCATGCCGAGATTGAGAGCCACAGCGCACACGGTCAGCGTTTTCCGGCGTCCGGCGCTTCCCCGCTCCCGGGCACCTCCGATAAGGATGGCCAGGACATAGTTAGTCAGCACCGAGGCCAGCATCAATAGGATATAGACCGGCTCCCCATAGGCATAAAACAGGAGGCTGGCGACGCAGAGAAGGACGTTCCGGGCTCCGAGATACCGGGCGGGGATGAGCGTATGGAGCAGCCAGACGGCCGGAAGAAAGACAAACAAAAAGACGGCGGACGAAAAAACCATGAAAGCCCTCATTCAGCGGGGGAAATCCCGTTTCCGTATTCTCATTGCTTCTATTTTACTGTATTTTTCCCGTGAAAGCAAGGGGGCAGGGCAAAATCCGGGAGGTTTTCCGGCAGGAGCCTTCATAAAGAGGGATTTTCATTATAGATTCATTAGAATATAATAAGCTGGTTGACAGAGCGGAGGAAACCATAGTATAATGATTCAAATACAGGCGCTCCCCCGCATTATCGCTGTTCAAAGGAGGATTTCACCATGTGGGATAGAGTCATTCTGAAAGAAAACGGAAAGGCGGCGTTTCAGGCGAATTACGGAAACTCGGTTCTGGCTGTTCTGTTGCTCATAGCTTCAACCGGCATCGGAGGTCCGCTCGGCCCGCTGTTCGCCATTTTCGTTCTCTATCCGCTCCAGGTGGGCGTGAAGCGTTTTTTCCTTATGAACTCCTATTATCCCGCAGATCTGAACGAGATTACGTTCGGGTTCCACAATGAGTACGGAAACACGGTTCTGACGATGTTTCTGACGAATCTGTTCCTCGGACTCTGGACATTGCTTTTCTTCCCCATCGGGATTGTGAAGGCGCAGTCCTACCGGCTGGTTCCCTACATCCTGGCGGAAAACCCTGGCATCGGCGCGACGGAGGCCATTACGTTGTCCCGTCAGATGATGGACGGGCACAAATGGGACGCGTTCGTCTTCGATCTCAGCTTTATCGGATGGTATCTCCTGAACCTTCTGACGCTGGGCATTCTCGGTATTCTGTATGTATACCCCTACCACTACGCCGCAGACGCCGAGCTTTACAGGGCCATCCGCGCCGCCTTCACGACCGGCAATCCGTCGGCAGATAATCCGTACTGATGGGCAGAGTGCCGGTTCGGCGTGATGAAGGTGCATATCCGATATTCCGGGAGCATTTCAATAACGGGATCGATCGGACTCCGAAGCCAAAAAAAGGAGAGACGTTTGTCCGTGAACCGGCGCACCGGGCGGACAGCGTCTCTCCTGCTTTTAATTTATCCTGAATCAATACGTCCCGCAGATCTTATCCGGGTCCACGGCGGGCTGACGCTCGAAGGGGGAGGTGATCTCCACGGGGGCGTTTGCCCGGCTGCTGCGCGCGAAGGCGGTCATGATATCCAGCACATGGAGCTGCTGCATGCAGTTGGCTCTGTGGAAGCGGCCTTCTTCCATGGCGGAGGCCATATCCGACAGGCCCAGGGCGCGGCTGTTGGCGGTGAAGCCGGGATCCAGCGGGATCTCCTCATAGCCCTTGCCGGGGAGCAGGAGACGGACGGGGCCGCCGAAGGTATTCGGGTCGGGGACGCGGATGGAGCCCTTTTCGCCGAAGATCTCGATATACTCGCTGAAATCCGTATAGGAATCAAAGGACGCCGTGAAGGACGCCACCGCGCCGGAGGCAAACCGGATCGCGCCGGCGGTAAAGGTATCCACCTCCACGTCGATGACTTCGCCGCGATGGGGTTCGCTGCCGATGACCCGCTGGGGGAAGGAAATCGAACCGAAGGCTGTCACCCAGTCGGCCTTTCCCAGGAGGTTCACGAGGCAGGTGATGTAATAGGGGCCCATATCCAGCATGGGACCGCCGCCCCGCTTATAGAAGAACTCCGGATCCGGGTGCCAGCCCTCGGGACCGTGGCCGAGGAAGTGAGCCGTGGCGCCGATGGGACGGCCGATCAAACCCTCGTCGATGAGGCGGCGGGCGGTCTGGATCCCGGCTCCCATGAAGGTATCGGGTGCGCCGCCCAGAGTGAGGCCTTTTTTCCGAGCCAGCTCCACCAGCTCCCGCGCATCCTCCATGTTGGTGGCGAGGGGCTTTTCGGAATAGACGCTCTTCCCCGCCTCCAGGGCCGCCTTTGTGACGCCGTAATGGTCGTTGGGGCGGGTGATATTCAGAACGATATCCACCTCGGGATCGGCGAAGATCTCGTACATATCCTTATAAATCCGCAGGCCGCCGAACTCTGCGGAACGGCTCTCCGCCTTCTCCCGGATCAGGTCGCAGATGCCGGCGATCCGGATATTGGTGAACTTGGTTCCGATATTGGTCATATAGATGCCGCTGATGTTGCCGCATCCGACTATGCCGATTTTCTTCATTTTGCCGTTTCCTCCGTTTTGGTTTTTTCCGGAAAAGAAGCCGCAACATGATGATCTGCTGCGGCTCCTTCTTCAATTGATATTCTGTTCGGACCGTTTTACAATACGATCACCGGTTCGCTTCCCGGGTGAGGTCAGGACGGATAGTTTTCGTCGTGCCAGTCGTTGTAGAAGCCCAGGATGGAGGTGGAAACCTCGCCGGTGTTATCGAGCAGGTTCTTGGAGATCAGCTCGTTGGCCTTGATTTCCTTCTTGACCTCGGTTACGAAGTCATCCCACTCGGCGAACGGGCAGGCGTCCATTCTTTCCTTGTATTGCTTGGAGAGCTCGACCAGCTCTTCCAGGAACGGCTTGTTCTCCTCGGTGACGACGCCCGGGAACTTGATGAAGGGGCTGGAGATCATATCCAGGTTCATCGCCTTGCCGGTATCCCAGTCGCTCATGGGTCTGCCTTCGCCCGGGTAGGTCATGTAGACGTTGCCGGTGTCGGTCAGACGCATCTGATAATCCTTGGAGAGGATCTTGATGGTGTCGTGGTTGTCCTCGGAGGTGTAGTCCCAGTGCACGCCCTGCGCGCCGTACTGGAGGATGGTGCGGATGTCGGTGGAGGTGTTCAGGTAGGTGATGATTTCCATGGACCGGGCCAGGCTCTTGGAGTAGGAGGACACGGCAAACATGGCGCCGAACACGTCCTCTTCGGTCATCATGGGCTTGGAGTAAGTCTTGACGTAGTATTCGTCCTCGTATTCCGCGATGGTGGAGGGATCGCCCGCCACAACGCCGACCGCGAACTTCTCGCCGTCCTTCACGGTGCCGTCACCCACGTAACCCAGCTCCTTCAGCTCCTTCATGAGGCCGACGGTGTTGATGTACACGTTGGTGGAGAAAATGGACTTCGGGATGCAGGGGCTGGAGTAGTTCATGGAGTTGGTGATCTGGTTGGCGATCATGGACCACTCCTGCTTATCCTCGTTGAGGCCGAAGTAGTGCATGTTGGAGGCTTCGATCTCGCCCAGGAGCGGAACAACGCCCTCGAGCTTGCCCTTCGCGACCTGGTTGCCGATATCCTTGATGAACTCGCCGCACTTCAGCACGGAGGACAGGGAATCCGGATCGTAGTCGTACTGATCCACCAGTTCCTTGTTGACCAGAAGGCCGCTGACGGCGGGCAGATACGCGGCGACGCCTGCGGTGGAGGCGTGGGCGCGGTGCACGGTGCCGAAAGCGTCGG
>CACWLT010000104.1 GCA_902761695.1 uncultured Ruminococcus sp. | reverse complement strand
GTACTGACTTTCACATCGCGGGGAGGATGGTGCGGCCTGAGCGCCCGCGTGGGGCTGCCGATCAGCTTCCCGTTAATGGATACTTATGTCGACCTGGTTTATGGCTTCCTCTTCAAAAGCCCCGTACTTTACGCATTTGAGAAGATGTGTATACCAGTTTTTCTTCCCTGCATACAACAATTCCCCATTACAGAGTTTGCATGTTCTGTAAGGAATATTCGTACTGACTCAGCTGACAAAGAGCGCGGTCCGTCTTCCAGGAAACTTATCTTCTCTTCGCTGCCCAGGCGGAGCCGAGGACGGTGACGAGCACGATCATGCCGCCGCCGGACTTTTTCTCGGCGGGAGTCTCCGTGGAAGCGGGCGTTTCAGCTACAGGAGCATCGGGCTCTGCCGCCGGTTCAGGTTCCGGCTCAGGTTCAGGCTCAGCGGCAGGTTCCGGTTCGGGAGCGGGTTCTTCTGCGACGGGAGCTGCGGCACGGGTCACGGTGAACGGGAAATCAAAGGTGGTATCTGAACCTCGACGTCATCGCCATGGTGAAGAAAACCGGAAAGATTCACTACCGGTGCGGCGGCGAAACGCTGGACATCAAGCAGATCTTTGCGCGGAACAGGAAGCGCAGAGGCCGTTCCCGCTATCTGCTGAGCGTGGACGTGACGGTGATTTCCGGAAAGCAGGAGATTCCGGCGAAGATCGTCTGCGTCCGGAACCGTTCGAACCGGAAGGACTGGCTGGCGATCCTGTCCACGGACACAACGCTCGATGAAACGGAGATCATCCGGCTGTACGGCAGAAGATGGGACATTGAGGTGTTCTTCAAGACCTGCAAATCAGTCCTGAAACTGTCATCGGAGTATCACGGACTGTCGTATGACGCCCTGACCTCGCACGTTTCCATCGTCTTTGCACGGTATATCTTTCTGGCGTATCTGAACCGGATGGAGACGGACGAGCGCAGCTTCGGTGATCTGTTCTACGCCGTCGTGGATGAGCTTGCAGATATCACGTTCGATCATGCATTGTCCCTGATCGTTTCAGCGCTCATCGACAGCGTCCGTGAAATCTTTCACGCGACGGACGAGCAGATCACCGCGCTCATGAACGATATGCTTTTCCGCCTGCCTGTGCACCTCAGAAAATGTCTGTGTGCGGCGTAAGCCTTATTCTGCTTCGGTTTGGAGGGGAATGTGGTGTGGGAAGTTTGAGTGATTCACTAAAAATTCCCATCCGAGCTGAAACAGATTTCAGTTTTCGGAATTCCTTTACACCCCAATGCAACACGGAAATGCAACACGAACAGAGCCTGCAGAATTAACTTTCTGCTGGCTCGTTTTTTTGTGAGAGGTATCACGCAATTCTGTTCTCCTCCCACGAGAATGGAGGGGGTGGCTAATCCCCGTCCTCCCACACCACCGCTCATGCGGTCCCGCAAGCGGCGGTTCCACCGCTCATGCGGTCCCGCAAGCGGCGGTTCGGCTAATGATATATTGCTTCCTGCTTGCCCTGTACGTCTTTTCTCACTAAGCTATCGAGTTACTCCAAGTTATTCAGAGTTGCTCATTGTTCACCATAGCTGGTCAGAGTTCATTATACCGCGTTGGAGGACATGAGGCGAGACGGGGAATTATTGGGCGGTTACTTCTTAAAAGGTTCTGCTGATTTCAATACAAACGTCCGTCAACACCGGATATGCCTTTTTGATTTTCTCAAGTGCAGCATGCTTGACAAGGAAGCGCAAATCTTCTTCCCGTCCGTCTGTGGGAGAAGGATTGCTCACATCGCGAAGCACGGTGTGTTCCAGCAGATAATCCACCATCCATCTGTGTACTGCGTCCGCAGTAATCATGACAGGGGTGTAATCCGGGAGGGCTTTCATCACGATCCTTTCATACAACTCATGTTCAGCAACAACTTTATCCCGCAATTCCATCGTTCCGATCGGCGGCAGTTTAACGCGGGCAAATATGTGATCGTATAGAATAGCTTCTTCCGAACGTTCAGCCAAAGCTTTTTTCGGATTCCCGCCGAAGATCCGGTCTATCTCCACTTTGTCCCATATTTTGATTGGGCGGCCCGGATTCATCGGGTTGTATCTGGTCTTCGGCAAAGGAAGTTTTGAAATCTCTTTCGGGGTAAGGCAGAATATCTGCATAAGATCGTGCTGTGTATATACGTCCGGATCGTTTTTCAGCGGCATTTCTTTCCTTCTTTCCTTACCAGACCGCCTTCCGGGACCGGGCATACAACTTCCGCGCCCTATCCTCCGGTCCCCGCCTTTCAATAGGCGCCGCTCTGCGGTGTCCGTTTACGGACAGTTTGGCCATGGCGCGGTTCTGACAGTCCACCGGTGATCTATACAAAAATAAAAGACGCTCTCGGCGTCCTTTATCTTTCTTTGGATGGGGGAAGGTGGATTCGAACCACCGAAGGCGGTGCCAGCAGATTTACAGTCTGTCCCCTTTGGCCACTCGGGAATTCCCCCTTATGCTGCCCGGCTCTCACCGGCGCTTGAACATTATAGCACGGGGCGGCCAATTTGTCAAGGGGATTTTCAGAATTTTTTCGGGGGATTTGCGGAATGGGCCGCTTCGCCGTCCGGCAGTTTCGTTCCCGTTCTTGACAAAGCTCCCGGGACTTGCTATAATGGGCTCAGATACAAATCATCCGGAGGACAACGACGATGATGAAACGACTTTTATCCACCCTGCTGGCGCTGGCGCTTCTGGCTTACCTGCCGGCCTGCTCGAACTCCCCCTCCGACACGGGAGACGGCGCCGGGCAGAACGCCGTGGGAGATGCTGCAGGCGGGCAGACCGATCCCTCCGCGGGGGACAATGCCGAGGCGGCCGAAACCGAAGAGGACGTGCTGGCTCCCTACCGCTCCATCAGCCTGGGCGGGCGCACGGTCCATATTTCCGTCAGCTCCAACGTATCTGAGAACGGCGGCGGCATGCCCTCGTCCTATCCCTACATCGCCGGTCCCGACGAGCTGACCGGGGAGAGCGTGCAGGACAACGTCTTCGAGCGGAACCACACGGTGGAGGAGATGCTCTCCGTCAAGCTGGACTATCAGCCCCTGGATCTGAACTACGATCAGGTGCAGCCCTACGTGGCCAATCTGGTGACCTCCGGCGACACCTCCGTGGACTTTTACGTCAACGACCAGCTGGGCCTTCTGAACTGTGCCATGAACGGCTATCTGCTGGATCTGGCGGACAAGGCCAACTTCGCCGACTACTGGTTTGACTTCGACTCCGGCGCCTACTACGCGGACTATATGAAGAACCTCTCCCTGGGCAGCCAGCGGTTCCTCATGACCGGCGACTACTTCATCGACACCCTCCGCGCCGCCCATGTGCTCTACCTGAACAAGAACATCTGCGCCGAGGTGGCGGGTTCTCCGGACGCGGTTTACGACATGGTGCTGGAGGGCAGCTGGACTTTGGACAAATTCAACGATCTGGTGGACAGCGCCTATTCCGACGTCAACGGCAACAGCACCGCGGACGACGAGGACCGCTACGGGCTGTCCGGCCACTCCAAGGGCTGGAGCGCGCCCTACTACACCTTCTACTACTCCACGGACTCCCACGTGGTGGACTTCGACGAGGCGGGCATGCCCTACATCAACGAAGCCAACGTGGACCGCATGAGCATGGTGTCCGAAAAGCTGATCCGCCTGGACAACTCCCAGGGCATGTACAAGACCTCCTCCGTGGCCGAGAGCCTGAAGAAGTTCGTGGACGGCCAGTCCATGTTCACCATGTTCCAGAAGGTGGGCGACATCGAGCAGGGCTCCATCCGTGAATTCGACGGCATGGGCGTGGTCCCCTATCCGAAGCTGGACGAGACCCAGACCGCCTACCGGACCCTGGTCCACGACACCGCCGAGCTGGGCGCGGTCCCCGTCACTACCGTCGGGGAAGCGGCCTCCGCGGTATCCGCCGTGGTGCAGGTCATGGCCACCCACGCCCACGCCTACCTGCTGAACGATTACTACGAGGTGGCGCTGAAGAACAAGTACGCCCAGGACCGCACCTCCGCCCGGATGCTGGACATGGTGGTGGCCGGTATCTCCGCTCCCTTTGAGTTCGCCTATGAGCTGGGCTTCGGCGACGCCTCCTATCTGGCCGGCATCAGCTGGAATCCCGTGGGAGAATCCATCACCCAGGGCAGCGACGTCACCGCCTCCTCCTTCCAGAAGTACCTGAAGCCCGCCAACAAGAAGCTGGCCAAGCTCATCGCGGCTTACGGAGGATAAATCCCGTCTGCCCGCGACGCGCACAACGCATGACAAAACCGCTCTCCGTGAAGGGACACCCTCCGGGGAGCGGTTTTATACTGTCAAACGGATCCGGGACGTGCATTTTCTCATCTCAACCTAAATGTGCTATCTGACTAAGGCGTGAGAAAAAGTCGAACCTGAAAAGGTGTGCTGTACGTTACCCCGTGCTGCACGTTAAGAAGATCGCTGCACCAGTGACAATTCAAAGTTCTTGCCGAGCAGCTTGCTGCTCCGGACTTCCCTTTCAAGAAGCCGCGTCTCCCCTTTAACTTGAGATTAGTACCCTCTCCCGTACGCCTCCTCCCGGAACGCGTCCAGGGCGGCGAAAACGTTCTCCGGCGGCACGTCCTGGGGTACGGCGTGGGTCGGAGCCAGGATATATCCTCCGCCGAGGCGCATGATCTCCGCCGTTTCGTGAATGATCCGGCGAAGCTCCTCCGGGGTGCGCGCGGGCAGATCCCGCTGGGTGGACACCGCGCCCCAGAAAGCCAGCCTGTCCCCGTATTTCGCCTTGATCTCCCGCAGATCGTAGATCTCCGGCTGGACGGTCTGGTAGCAGTCGAGTCCGATTTCAATGAGATCCGGAAAGACCTCCCCGATATCCCCGCAGGAGTGCTGGATGATGAATTTCCCGTTCTTCTTCGCCCGGGCGTACATGGCGGCGAGCCGAGGCTTTATGAATTCCCGCCACAGTCTCGGCCCCATGATCATGCCCCGCTGCTGCCCCCAGTCGTCGCCGAAATAGACCGCGTCGAAGGGGTAGTCGTTCAGGATGTCGATCACCCGGAGGTTGAAGGCCAAAATCCGGTCCAGAAGGGCGTGGGTGAAGTCCGGCTCCGCCATCATGTAAACCAGGGCGTCCTCCATGCCGGTGTAGCTCCAGAGCCGCTCGAAGAGGGAGAACCCGATCCCGGCGAAGCAGAAGCGGTCCCCCTTTTCCGCAAGGAGCGCCTCGCATTCCGCCCGGAGCCGGGATTCGTTCAGATATGGCGCGGGATAGAGGGAGATGTCCGCGTCGTAAATCACGGGCTCATCAATGACGCCGATGTCCTTGTCCGCGCCGCTGCGGTTCCAGGTCACGCCGAAATCGTCGGTGAACCGCTCCGACCCCGGGACCCGCTCCTCCGGATAGCCCCAGTACTGCAGATAATGGAGGAATCCCCCGGTCTTCCCGGCGAAATCGGGATCCCCCGCTGCCCGGATGAGCTTCTCGTTCTCCTGTGACGTGAACTCCATGTGATAGGGCAGAATACCCGTTTCCTCGTGCCGCAGCGCATGGATCACCGCTTCCCGTCTGGTCATGGTCTTACCTCGTTATGTTGTTTATCCGGATTCCGTCCTCAGTTTCCGCCCGCCGCCTCGGCCAGAGCCTTGAATTTCTTCACGAAGTTCTTCTCGAGGGAGGTTTTCATCATCTTCTCGTTCTTGGCCAAGAGCGTCGTCAGCTCGATGGAGGAGCCCTGCGTGGCGGCATAGAGCTTGTCCGCGATGCCGCCGATGGAGTAGATTTCCCCGGCGTCGTACACGCGGTTCTCGATGATGAGGTCCAGCATGGCCGTGGACTCGGGGTCCCGGGAGACCTTAGTGCCCAGGTTGATGTCGTAGTAGGCTTCTCTCAGCCCGTAGTGGCCTTCCGCGCTCATGAGCTCCGCCACAGCCCCCGCCGCGTCCAGATCGAAGCCGCCGGAGTTCGGGATGCAGACGGAGGCCGCCGTGTACTTGTTGATGGTGCTGTAATAGGTTTTCTGCTCCTCGTCGAACTTCGGGACGGGGATGATGCCGAAGTCGGTCTCCATGTCACGGAGATTCTCCGCCACCCGCATCCGGATCCACATGAAGAGGGCGTTGTTGGCGCGGAACACGTTGGATTCCGTCTCGTAGATGTCGCTGAACTTGCCCTCATAGTTGTGGATGTTCTGGACCACATGGGGATCAAAGAGCAGGGCGTCCAGCTTGTCGAACACGTTCACCGCCCGCTCGGAGCCGATGACGAATTCCGGCTCGCCCTCGGCGTTTTTGTCCACCAGGCGCACCTCGGAGCCGTGCATGAAGCTGACAACGGCGTCCCGCTGCCAGAGGATGCCGAAACGGTCCTCCAGAAGATCCACCTCCCCGTTGCCGTTCAGGTCGTCCGCCACGACCCCCGCCATGAGACCCATGCGGTCCAGGGTCCAGGTCCCCTCGGCCACAAGATCATAGGGCATGTCCAGGCTGTAGTCCCCGATGAGCTGCTTGTTGAACACCATGGCTCCCGTGGAGTCGTCGTCCAGGATCACCATGTCGCCGGTGACGTAGTAGAGCAGGCCGTAGAAGGAGGCCTCGCCGATGCACTTCTGATCGTACCAGGGCTTTGTGAGATCCATGTGGGGCATGTTGTGCAGGTCAACCAGATACCCTTCCAGCACCGTGGAGGGCAGGGTCTGGATACGGGCGGTGGAAATATGGTAATCTCCCGTTCCGGCCTTCACCTGCCGCTGGATGGCCCCCGGCATGTCCCCCACCTCCTGCACATCCAGATGCACGTTCAGGCGCTCCTCCACGGCGAGGTTCCGGGAGTAGACCGCGTCGTTGACGGGCTCGCCGGTGTAGCCCTCCGCGTAAAGGTCCCGGCTGTTCCAGTCCGACCAGTCCCCGGCCTGATAGGGATGCTGCATGAGGACCACGGAGGCCCCGCCGTAATCCAGATCCTCCGGGAGCTCCGCCGTCAGCCGCTCCGTTTCCTCTTCCTGTACGGCCGGATCCACAGAACCGCCGTCTCCGCCGGTCTGGAGCTGCGCGCTGTCTCCCCCGTCCGCAGCGTCGGCATTGTCCCCCTGCTCCGAGCAGGCCGCGAAACTGCCGGAAAGCAGGGCGGCAAGCAGGAACGCGGAAATGAGTCGTCTGTGCTTCATCATAATCCCCCCAGAATATAGTCTCGGATGCGCCGTCTCCCGGTGCCTCCGGACGTGATGAATAACTTCCAATCTACCGATCCTCCATATTATACCCCCATATCTTTTCAAAGTCAAGGCGGTTCCTCCCGGCGGCGGATTGATTTATTCACACACACGGTGCTATAATAAGGGCAACCACATCCGAAAGGAGCGCATCCCCATGAAAATCGGATTCATCGGCAACGGCTGGCGGACTGAGGGCTACTGGCGCGTGGTCCGGCAGGTCCCCGAAGAATTTGAGATCTCCGGCGTCCTCTTCCGCAATCCGGACAAGGCCGCGGCCTTTTCGCAGGATCACCCCGGACTTGCCTTCACCGACCTCGGGGTCTTCCTGAGGCAGCCCCACGACATGGTTTTCATCCTCCTGCCCGCCCACGTCCTTCCGCCCTATGTGGAGGCGGTCCTCTCTGCGGGCTTCCCCCTCATGATCGAGACGCCGCCCACCTGGGATCCCGAAAAGCTGACGGAGCTCTGGGAGATCCAGAAAAAATACGGCGCGCGAATCCAGGTGGCGGAGCAGTATTTTCTCCAGCCCTACCACCGGGCCGTCCGCGCACTGGTGGACCGCGGGATCCTCGGGGAAGTCTCGAACCTGCGGATCTCCATGGCCCACGACTACCACGGCATCAGCGTCATGCGGCGGCTCCTTGGGCAGGGCGCGGGGAACTGCACGGTCACGGCACAGCGGTTCTCCTTCCCTGTGCTGTCCCACTGCGGACGGGGCGGACTGGGCGAGGGCGTGATGCGTACGGACGGCAGAAAGGTGGCCTCCTTTGCCTTTGACGACGGGCGGGTGGGCTTCTTCGACTTCGCGGGAGAGCAGTATTTCAACTATTTCCGCTCCCGCCATCTGAACGTCCAAGGCACCCACGGTGAGCTGAACGACTACGACGTGACCTTCTGGAACGGATCCATGCCCGTCTCGGCCCGGCTGGAGCGGCAGGACATGGGGAAGGACTCCAACCTCGAGGGCTATTTCCACCGGTGCTTCACCTGGAACGGGGAGATGATTTACAAAAGCCCCTTCGCGAAATACACCGAGGCGCGGCTGACGGACGACGAGATCGCCATGGGATCCCTGCTGCTCGGCATGGAGCACATGATCGGCGGCGGGGAGGAGATCTATCCCCTTGCGGAGGCGCTGACGGATACCTATCTCTTCATGAAGATGGACGAGGCCATCCGGACGGGCGCCCCGGTGCGAACGGAGCCCCAGGTCTGGGAAGAACACTGACAATCAATAATCCGAACATATCAGGAGGTGCGGCATGATTACAGGACTGAGCCACATTGCCGTCCGCGCGCGGGATTTTGAGGCGACCCTGCGCTTTTACCGGGAGGTCCTCGGGCTGGAAGAGGCGTTCCGCATCTGCGAGGAGGACGGGCGGGTGCGCCTGCTCTACCTCTGGATCGCGCCGGGGCAGTTCATCGAGGTCTTTCCGGGCGGGACGACGGATCCGGAGCGGGGCGGCCACATGACCGGCCTGCAGCACATCTGCCTCGCCGTGGACGACGCGGATAAGGAACATGAGCGGCTGACCGCACTGGGCGTCATACCCGACGGTCCGGTGACCACGGGCAAGGCGGGAGGCCGTCAGTTCTGGATCCACGATCCGGACGGCAATCCCATCGAGCTGATGGAAATGGGGCCGGAGTCCCTGCATGCCCGTGCGGCACAGCGGTTTGCCGCCGGACCGTCCGCGCAGGAACGGTAGATTTATTCACAGATCCCTGCTATAATCGGGAAGACAATCATCACAACACCACGGAGGCCCCCATGACAGTCTGCAACCCACTCCTTCCCCCCTCCGTCTTCGTCCCCGACGCGGAAGCCCATGTCTGGGCCGACGGACGGATTTATATCTACGGCTCCTTTGATCTGCCCGGCGAGCGTCGCTACTGCTGCGGGGTCTACCACGTCTATTCCTCGGACGATATGGTGAACTGGACCGATCACGGCGAATCCTTCTCCCTCTCCGCCACCAAGGACGGATGGGCGGCGGACCAGGACGCTCTCTACGCTCCGGACTGCGCGTACCGGAACGGAAAATACTACCTCTACTACTGCGTCCCCGACGGGAGGTGCGGCGTTGCGGTGAGCGATTCCCCGACCGGTCCCTTTCTGGACTGCGGTCCCATGGCGTACGTCCACGGCATCGATCCCGCCGTGCTGATCGACGACGACGGGCAGGCCTGGTTCTACTGGGGCCAGTTCGACCGGGTCCGGGCGGCGAAACTGAAGGACAATATGACGGAGATCGACCCCGACACGGCGGCGCAGCCCCTGAGCGTCGCGGAGCACGAATTCCACG
>CACWLT010000103.1 GCA_902761695.1 uncultured Ruminococcus sp. | reverse complement strand
GATCGAGGCCATCCGGAACAACCGGAACCAGGCCTTCCGGGACAAATACCGCAAGACGGACATGCTCCTCATCGACGACATTCAGTTCATCGCCGGGAAAGACAGTACCCAGACCGAATTCTTCCACACCTTCGACGCCCTCTACGAGGACAGGAAGCAGATCATCATCACCTCCGACCGGCCGCCCAAGGACCTGACCTCCCTGGAAAACCGGATCCGGAGCCGCTTTGAGGCCGGACTGCTGGTGGACATCCAGCCCCCGGACTACGAGCTGCGGATGGCCATTCTCCGGGACAAGATCAGCCAGAGCGGCATGGAGATCCCCGAAGAGGTGATGGATTTTCTGGCGAAGAATCTGCAGGAGAACATCCGGCAGCTGGAAGGCGTTGTAAAGAAGCTCTCGGTGGTGCACATGGTCTCCGGCAACCCCGTCACCATGGAAACGGTTCTGAAGACGGTGCCGGAATACCTCAGAAGCACGGAGCCCCTCTCCGACACGGTATCCCGCATCATCAAGGCCACGGCGGAGCACTACGGGGTACGGGTGGACGACGTTCTGGGCAAGGAGCGGAAAAAGAACATCCAGACCGCCAGGAACGTATCCATGTACCTGGTGCGGACCGTCACCGGCGCGTCCCTGCCCCAGATCGCGGTTTTCTTCTGCCGGGACCACTCCACCGTTCACTCCAACATCGCCAAGGTGGAGGCCGAAATCGCCGACGACGCCGTGTTCGAGGCCAACGTGGACGAGATCCTGAAGGAGATCCGGCGGAGCTGAAAAGGGGAACGCGGCTTCTTGAAAGGGAAGCCCGGAGCAGCAAGCTGCTCGGCAAGAACTTCTGAAATGGATAGGAACAGGCTACACCAATAATATAAAGTTGAGACCTTGACACACCAATATTATAGTCATCCAACCTTATCAGAGTTATTGCACGTGAGCTCATCGCAAGGCGATTCGCCTTCTACACCTTGCGATCAAAACCCATATAGATAGCTCCATAGAAGGAAAACAGTAAAAAAAGCAGAAACTGAAAAAATGCGCTGCACGTTACCCCGTGCTGCACTTTGAGGAGAAAGCTGCACCAGTGTAAGTTAAAAGTTCTTGCCGAGCAGCTTGCTGCTCTGGGTTTCTTTCAAGAAGCCGCGTCCCCCTTTCAGTCTGTAATTTTCCAAGGGGTTTCGGGGAGAAATCCACAGGGTTTTCCGATTTTTCATCTTTGACGTTTATCAACAGTGATTTCAACAGGTTGTGGAAAACTTCCGCTTAGGAAAAGTCTGGAGAAGGAGTTTTCCACAGGTCTTTGGAAAACAAAGTGGAAAACTCAGGGATCACCGCCGAAATCCCCCGTCAAAGCCACATCCGGGTCCCCCGTGCGACGGAAAAACCGATTTCCCGTCCGTCAAAGCTGTGGAAAACCTGTGGAAAAAAGGACAACGCAGAGCAGGCCAAACAGCAGAGAATCTGCAAAAGAACGGGAGTCTGCCGCGTATTTTCCGCAACTGCCTCCCGGCCTGCGGTACGGGTAAAGTAAGCGCTCACCCCCTCCCTTCCGACATGGATAAGGCAGGAGAAGAATTAATCCCCGTCCGACGCAGGCCTGACAGCCGGGATGCGGGAGAAAGGACCGGAGTGCTTTTCCAAAGGCCCGGCTTTCCACAGGTCCTTCCGGAAGGTGCGTCAGGGACGGACGACGGGCTCCGGGACGGCTTCCTCCCCGGAACGGGAGCGGAACAAAGGATGAGACGCGGAAAATCCGGAAGAATTTGCCGGGGTTTTCCGAAGGCTCCGCGAGGGGTGACCTGGAAAAAAATGGAATGCCGGTTATGGGAGCGCATGAACGGCCCGCCGGATGATTATAATTAATGTAGTCCGTTTTGAGAAGAAACGGGAAAAATGGGAGAAGATGGGAACAGGCGGATCGGATACGGGATTTCCGAACCACCCACACCGCCTACTGCTGCTTCTGCTGAATCTTATATAACTTATCTGTCTTATCTATCCTTCTCTTCTTTTCATCCGAAAAGAAATGAAAGGCGAACAGGAGAAAGGGCGAAAAACGCAAACCTGAGAATGCGCCGCACGTTACCCCGTGCTGCACTTTGAGAAGGAAGCTTCACCAGTGTAAGTTAAAAGTTCTTGCCAGGCTTCTTTCAAGAAGCCGCGTCTCCTCTCGTCCCCCCCTTCACATCAATTTTACAAACAGGAGAATAATATCACCATGAAAGCTGTTTTTGATAAAGCCGCGCTGCTGGCCGCCATCAACCCCGCCGTGTCCGTGGCCCAGACCAGGAACACCATGGCCGCCGTGGACGGGATCCTCTTCGAGTGCCCCCCGAATCCGAAGTTCGGCGAGTTCGAGGGCGACCCGGACGGCGTCTGCCGCATCTCCGCCTTCGACCTGGAAAAGGGCCTGCGGACTTCCGTGCCCTGCCGCATCGAGGAAGATGGCATGTACGTCATCAATACCGTCAAGATGCTCCAGATCGTCCGCGCCCTGCCCGAGGGGGAGATCACCGTGGAGGTCAGCGACCGGGGGCGGGTCACCATCTCCGGCGGATATTCCAAATTTGAAATCACCGCCACCCCCGGCGACGAGTTCCCCTCCATGCCCAAGTTCGTGGGGGACAGCCGCTGCCTCGTTCCCCAGAGGAAGCTCAGAGCCATGATTCAGGAGACCGTCTTCTCCGTGGCCCAGAACGACCAGCGCGCCGCCTTCAACGGTGCCCTCTTCCGCGTCGAGGACGGCTGGCTCACCGTGGTGGGCTGCGACGGCAACCGCCTCTCCGCCGCCAGATGCGAGGTGACCTCCGCCGAAATGGGCGAGAAGA
Source organism: uncultured Ruminococcus sp. (assembly GCA_902761695.1). Taxonomy (GTDB): domain Bacteria; phylum Bacillota; class Clostridia; order Oscillospirales; family CAG-272; genus UMGS1696. Next base: position 7,850 of record CACWLT010000103.1, on the reverse strand, counting down.
ACGAGATGATCATCCCGGGCAAGTTCCTCTCCGAGCTCTCGAAGCTCCTCTCCGACACCGACGAGGACGCGGACATGATCATCGGCCGGAAGAATATCGTCTTCCGCATCGGGGGAACCTACTTCTTCACCCGGATGCTGGATACGGAATACATGGCCTACGAGCGGCTCCTGCCCCAGACCTACATGACCCAGGCCTACCTCTCCCGGTCCGAGCTGCTCTCCGCCGTGGAGCGGGCCTCCATCGTCACGGAGGATAAGCTGGGCGGAAGCGGGCGCTCCCACGTGAAGCTGGACTTCGAGGGGGGCGAGATCACCATGTCCTCCGTGTCCGCCGGCGGATCGGTCTATGAAAAGATCCCCGCCGCCATCGACGGGCAGCCCCTGTCCATCGGCTTCAACTGCCGGTATCTGCTGGAAGCTCTGAAGGCCTGCCCCTCCGACTGCGACCGGCTGCGGATCCGCCTCCAGACTCCCCTCATGGGCGTGGTCATTGAGCCGGCGGAGGGCACCACGTTCTTAAACGCCAGACCCGATCCCACGGCCTACGGGGACCGCGCGCCCATGGCCTCCGCCGGGGACAGGGAGATGCGGGAGGACATGTTCATGTACTTCGTCATGCCCATCCGGATGAACGGCTGAGCGCGGAGCGGGCGGAACATGTATCTGCACATCGGCGCCGGGCGGCTGGTGCGGGACCGGGAGATCCTCGGCTGCTTCGACATGGACGGCCGGGCGGATTCCCAGGTGAACCGGGATTTTCTGAAGGCGGCCGAGAGGCGGGGCGTCACCTCAAGCGCGGGGGACGATCTGCCGAGGACTTTTATCCTTACGGACGGCGGGGTGATCTTCACCCACATCTCCACGGCGGCGGTCGTGGGGAGGGTGAAGAAGAGTGTTGAATAAATCGTCTTCTTTTTCTCCTTTATCGAGGAGAAAAAGAAGCAAAAAGAGGAACTCCCCGGAAGTCCTGGGTGTTCCGACCTCTGCGGAGGTCGGGTCAGGGCTCTGCCCTAACAACCCGCGACCTTTTGAAAAAGGTCGATCAAAACTTTATATTTTCTTTTGAGCAGCTGTAATTTGCGGAGAAAACATGGACAAGAACATAAACGGAAAGATCAACGGCGAAATCAATTACGACGAGAACCAGATCCAGGTGCTGGAGGGTCTCGAGGCGGTGCGGAAGCGGCCGGGCATGTACATCGGCACCACGTCCCAGCGCGGCCTGCATCATCTGGTATACGAGATTGTGGACAACTCCATCGACGAGGCCATGGCGGGACGCTGCGACCGGATCGAGGTGGTTCTGCATCCGGACGGCTCCGTCTCGGTGGAGGACAACGGCTACGGCGTTCCCTCCCAGATCCATCATCAGGCGGGACGGCCCACGCTGGAGGTGGTTTTCTCCGTACTGCACGCGGGCGGCAAGTTCGGCGGCAGCGGCTACAAGATCTCCGGCGGTCTGCACGGCGTGGGCGCGTCGGTGGTGAACGCTCTGTCCGAATGGATGGAGGTGGACAACTGCTACGAAGGGCAGCGGTACACCATGCGCTTCGAGAAAGGCCAGATCGCCAGGGAATTCGCCTGCGAGGGGGACTCTCACGGCAAGCACGGCCTCTACGTGCGCTTCAAGCCGGATCCGGAGATCTTTACCGACACGGTGGAGTTTGACACGGACATCCTTCTGACCCGGCTCAGGGAACAGGCCTTTCTGAACGCTGGCATCCGGATCATTCTCCGGGACGAGCGGCGGCTGACGGAGGACGAGGACGATCTCTTGTCGAAACCGTTCTCCATGAACGCGGACGATCCCGACATCCGGCGTCTGCTGGAGGCGGCGGCCCAGGCGTCCCAGGAGACCGAAGGCGCGGACAAAGCCGAGAGCGAATCCGGGGCGGCGGAGGAATCCGGTTCCGGGGCGGCTGAAGCTGCGGCCGATGCGGATGCGTCTGAAGCCGACGAGGACGAAGGCGACGTGACGGTGGAGGGGGTCCGCTTCGAGGACGACCGGGACGAAAAGATCCGCCGGGGCCGGGCCGTGGAATATGACCTGAAATACGACGGCGGCATCCGGCAGTTCGTGGAGCACCTGAACCGGGCCAAGCACGTGGACGTGATCCATCCGGACGTGATCTACATGAAGGCCGAGAAGGGGGACATCACCGCCGAGGTCGCCATGCAGTACAACGACAGCTACACGGAGACCATCGTCACCTTCGCCAACAACATGTCCACCATCGACGGCGGCACCCATGAGACGGGCTTCAAGACGGCCATCACGCGGGTGCTGAACGACTACGCCCACCGGGTAGGGGCCCTGAAGGATTCGGAAAAGCTCTCCGGCGAGGACGCGAGAGAGGGACTCTGCGCCGTGGTGTCGGTGAAGCTGCCGGACGCGCAGTTCGAGAGCCAGACCAAGGCCAAGCTGGGCAACTCCGAGGTGCGGTCCATTGTGGACAACATCGTCTCGGAGAAGCTGGGCGAGTTCTTCGAGGAAAATCCCGCCATCGCCAAGGCCATCGTGGAGAAATCCGTGGTGGCCAGGCAGGCGAGAGAGGCGGCGCGGAAGGCCAGGGAGGCGTCCCGGAAGACGGTGCTCTCCACGGGTTCTGCCCTGCCCGGCAAGCTGGCCGACTGCTCGGAGAAGCGGAAGGATCTGACGGAGCTCTTCCTTGTGGAGGGAGACTCCGCCGGCGGGTCAGCGAAATCCGCGAGAAAATCCCGCTTCCAGGCGATCCTGCCCCTGCGCGGCAAGGTGCTGAACGTGGAAAAGACCCGGATCGACAAGGTCTACGGGAACCAGAGCCTGATCCCCATCATCCAGGCGCTGGGCTGCGGCATCGGGGAAGAGTTCGACATGGCGAAGCTGCGGTACGGCAAGATCATCATCATGGCCGATGCCGATGTGGACGGATCGCACATTCAGGTGCTGCTTCTGACCTTCTTCTTCCGGCACATGCGGCCGCTGATCGAGGAGGGGCACATCTTCCTGGCAAAGCCGCCGCTCTACCGGATCCGGAAGGGCCAGCGGGTGGAGCGTCACGCCTACTCCGACGAGGAGCGGGATCAGATCGTGGCGGAGCTTGGCGGAAACGTGGACATCGAGCGGTATAAAGGTCTTGGCGAAATGGACGCGTCCCAGCTCTGGGAGACCACCATGGACCCGGAGCAGCGGACCATTCTGCGGGTGGACATCGAGGACGCCCGGCTCTGCGACGAGATCTTCTCCACGCTGATGGGGGACAAGGTGGAGCCCCGGCGGGAGTTCATCGAACAGAACGCGAAATACGCCATGAATCTGGACACGATCGGGTAAAAGGATACAGATATGAAAATCGTTACGCTGACGCTTTCTCCGGCGGTGGATATCGAATACCGGGCAGCCGGGGACATTGCGGTGGGATTGAACCGGACCATGGGACAGAACGTGTCCGCCGGGGGCAAGGGGATCAACGTGTCCCGATCCGTTCTGCGGTGCGCCGAAAAGGACGGGGGTGCGGTGGATCTGAAAACCGTGGCGCCGCTGGGCGGGGAGATCGGGGAGCTTCTGGCGTCCCTGCTCAGGAAAGAGGGAATGGAGATCACGGCGGTTCCCATCGCGGAGAACACCCGGGTGAACGTCTCCCTGATTCCTGAGAACGGAAAATCCCTGGAAATCAACGCGCCGGGGACGCCCATCGGGGACGCGCTGTCCGAAATCGAGGCCGCCGTGCTGGACGGGATCGGCCCCGGAGACTGCGTCGTGATCGCCGGAAGCTGCCCGAAGGACGTGCCGAAGTCCTATCCGTCCGAGCTTGTCGGAAAAGTGAAACAGACCGGCGCCGAAGCGGTCCTCGACTGCGACGGGGAGGCGCTCCGGATCGCAGTAAACGCCCCGGTGAAGCCCGACCTCATCAAGCCGAACAGCGAAGAGCTGGCCGCCCTCTGCGGATGCTCGCCGGACGATCCGCGGGAGCTGGCCCGGGCGGCGGAAGGACTCGGGATTCCGACGGTGATCACCACGCGGGCGGGCGAGGATCCGCTTCTGACGGACGAGCGCGGAACGATCTCCTTCGCGCAGGAGAAGCGTCCGGTGGTCCGTCTCAAAGGGGCCGGAGATACCTTCCTCGGCGCGTTCGTCTACGCCAGATACGTCTGGGGCGACGACGACATGGCGATGGAATTCGCGTCCATTGTCGCCGGAGACTACGTGGCGGGCAAATAGAGCGTCGAAAAGTGAGTGTTTCACGTGAAACATATCCGGTTATGCGTGACGCCGTCACATGAAAAGCGGGGGAGAGTCGATACCGTTAAGCAGTACCCCCGCGCTGTACGTTACCCCGTGCTGCACCTTCGAGAGGAGCCAGCACCGGTCTATTTTGAAGTTCTTGCCAGGCTTCTTTCAAGAAGCCGCGTCTTCCCCTACAAGGAGTATTAAATTATCATGGCGAAGCATCCGAGAGAAGAACAGAATATCGAATTTCCGGATCAGAAGATCGAGCCGGTCAACATGGAGGCGTCGGTAAGGAAGTCCTTTATCGAGTACTCCATGTCCGTGATCGTGTCCCGGGCGCTTCCGGACGCCAGAGACGGCATGAAGCCCGGACAGAGACGGGTGCTTTACGCCATGTGGGAGGATAACCTGACCTATGACAGGCCCTTCCGCAAGTCCGCCACCACGGTGGGCAACGTGCTGGGCCGGTACCATCCCCACGGGGACACGTCCGTTTACTACACCATGGTCCGCATGGCGCAGGATTTTTCCTACCGCGCGCCCTTAGTGGACGGGCACGTCAACTGCGGCAACATTGACGGCGACTCCCCCGCCGCTTACCGGTACACGGAGGCGCGGCTCTCGAAGATCGCCAACGAGATGCTCCGGGACATCGACAAGGAGACGATCCCGTGGGACATGAACTTCGACAACACCCGCCGGGAGCCCTCGGTGCTTCCCTCCCGTTTCCCGAACCTGCTGGTGAACGGCGCGGTGGGTATTGCGGTGGGTATGGCCACGAACATCCCGCCCCACAATCTGGGCGAGGTGATCGACGGGACCATTTACCTGATGGACCATCCGGACGCGGGCGTTTCCGAGCTGATGCAGTTCATCAAAGGGCCTGACTTTCCCACCGGCGTTGAGGAGGAGGAGAGCCGGATCATCATCACGGAGATCCCCTACATGGTGCAGAAGAGCGAGCTGCTCAAGACCATGGCCTCCCACGTGAACGAGAAGCGCATCGAGGGCGTCACCGAGATCCGGGACGAGAGCGACCAGAAGGGCATGCGCATCGTCGTGGAATATAAAAAAAGCGCCAACGGGCACATCATTCTCAATCAGTTCTACAAATACACGGAGCTGGAATCCACCTGCTCGGTGATCATGCTGGCTCTGGTGAACAACGAGCCGAAGATTCTGAATCTCAGACAAGCGCTCAGGGTCTACATCAACCACCAGGAGCAGGTCATCATCAACCGGGTGAAGTTCGATCTGGAGAAGGCGCTCCACGAGGCCCACATCAACGAGGGCTACAAGATCGCCATCGACAACATCGACGAGGTGATCACCATCATCCGGCAGTCTCCCGACACGCCCACGGCCAGGGAAAACCTGAAGGCGCGCTTTGCCCTCTCGGACGAGCAGACGCAGGCCATCGTGCAGATGACGCTGGGACGGTTGTCCGGTCTGGAGCGGCAGAAGGTGGAGCAGAGGCTGGCGGAACTCTTTCAGGCCATCGGCGAATACCGGGCCATTCTCGGGGACGAGAGCCGGATCCGGGACATCGTGCGGGAAGAGCTGACGGAGATCAAGGAGAAATACAGCGATCCCCGGCGGACCACCATCGAGGAAGCGGAAAACGAAATCGTGCTGGAGGATCTGATCGAGCGGCACAACGCGGTGATCACCCTGACCCACGAGGGCTACATCAAGCGGCAGCCGGAGCAGGTCTACGCGGCACAGAAGCGGGGCGGGCGCGGCGTCATCGGGATGCAGACCAAGGAAGAGGACTACATCGAGCGGGTGGCGGTGGCGGATTCCCACTCCTATCTCATGCTGTTCACCACGGAGGGGAGAGTTTATCAGATCAAGGCCTACCGGGTTCCGGAAGCGGGACGGGCGGCCAAGGGCTCCCACATTGTGAACCTCATCGAGGTGGGACAGGACGAGAAGATCACGGCCATGCTCTCGGTGCCGGATCTGGAGGACACGTCCCTCATTGACGAATACGAGGACCGGAACTATCTGCTGATGGTGACCCGGCGCGGCGTGGTAAAGCGGACCAGGCTGGCGGACTTCAAGGTCCAGCGGAAGGGCGGCAAGATCGCGCTGAACCTGGACGAAGGGGACGCGCTGATCTACGTGGCCCTGACCCACGGGGAGAGCGACGTGCTGATTGCCACGAGAAAGGGACTGGCGGCCCGGTTCCACGAGGACAAGGTCTCCGTCATCGGGCGCACGGGACGGGGCGTTCGGGGCATCTCCCTCCGGGAAGGGGACGAGGTGGCCGGCGCCTGCGTCATCGAGAACGATCCCGAATGGGAAGCGGAGAACTGGCTGGTGACGGTGACGGAGAACGGCTTCGGCAAGCGTATGAAGACCGGGGAATTCGAGGCGAAGGGCCGCGGCATCCAGGGCAACATCATCCAGCGGCTGAACGAAAAGACCGGCGATCTCTGCGGCATAGCCACGGTGACGGAGGCTCAGGACCTTCTGATGATAACCAACGAAGGCGTCATCATCCGGACGCCGGCGAAGGGCATTCCTCACTACGGCCGGAGCGCATCCGGGGTCATCCTGATGCGGCTGGCGGAAGGCGCGAAGCTGGTGAACTTTGCTCTGGCGGATTCCGAAGAGGAAAAAGCCGGAGACGAGGATAACGGGGACTCCCCGGACGGCGGTGCGGCACTCACCGGGGAGGGAGACGAATTCGTGACGGAAATGGATCTCGGTGAAAAGAGTTCCGGAGAAGATATATCCGACGGGGAACCTGCGGAGGCGGAAGAGATTCCGGACGGCGATGAGGAATAAGGCTGCATGGCGGGGCGCTTTAATCTGTCTGGCGGTGGTTCTGGCACTGGGTGCGGCGCTTGTATCCTGCTCGAAGCCGAAGCACACGGCGGAGGAGATGCGGGCGGTTCTCGGGGAGCTTCTGCCGAAGTCCGCGGAGCTGAACGAGATCTACTTCGGAGACGGCCTGCCGACGAACCGGGACGAGAACGCCGTCCGCGCCTTCTATGAATCCTTTGACACGGACATTGCGGCCATCAGCTACGAGCCGGTGGATCCCGCCTGCGGTTACGAGACCGTGGATGACATCAAGGCGGCTACGCTGGAGGTCTTTACGGAGGAATACGCGGAGTTTCTCTTCGATCGGGCCTTCACAGGGATCTCCGCCCTCTTCGATGAGGGGACGGACACCGAGCACCGGACCACGGCGGTTTACGCCATGTATCTGGAGCAGGACGGATTCCTGACGAAGCGGGTGAATCTGAAGGACGACGCGATCCCGCTGGGTAGGACGTACGATCTGGATTCCCTGGAGGTCCTGCGGGAAAACGAGACGGGTGTCCAGGTCCGGCTGAAGTCCTTCTTCGGCGGGGAGCCTTCCGTGGACGTGGAGATGTGGCTGACGGAAACGGAAAACGGCTGGCGTCTGGATTCGCCGACGTACTGAGATAATGAAAGAAAAATCCGGGGAGAGAACTTTCTGAGAGGCAGTTCCCTCCCCGGACTATTTTTTCGTGGACTTTTATAATGGGAGACGGGGTTTTATATAATACTAAATCCCTTCTAAAAGGGATATAAGGAATGAAACGCTACGCGTTTCGGAATAATGTCCCTGCGCGGGACAGGCGCGGGGGAGGGACACCATC
>CACWLT010000102.1 GCA_902761695.1 uncultured Ruminococcus sp. | reverse complement strand
CTTCTTGATGCCTCTCCAGTCGGAGGGGATACCCCGGCTGCCGTGGATGCGGCTCTCGATGTTGATGACCTCGCCGATCTCGCCGGAATCGTGGATCTGCTTCATGGCCAGAGCGTCCACGTCGAACCGGCGGTTCTGATGGACGGAGAAGATCTTCCCGGCCTTGTTCGCCGCCGCGATCATGCGCTCCAGGGACTCCATGGAAAGGGTCACGGGCTTTTCGGAGATGACGTTCTTCCCCGCTTCCAGGGCGGCGATGGCGATTTCCTCATGCACGTCGTTGGGCGTGGCGATGGTGACCATGTCGATGGAGGGATCCGCCAGCAGGGCCTCTCTCGATTCGTAGACCTTCACCCCGTCTGCGGCGGCCTTGGCCTGCTTGGCGGGATCGATGTCGTAAATGCCCGCCAGATTCACAACGTCGCTGGCGAGAATATTCTTGACGTGAAAGCCGGCGCCCATTCCGCCGTATCCGATCACTGCTGCGTTTTTCTTCATAAGTAGACACTCCATTTCCCCGCCAGCAGACGCTGCGGTATGACAATCCCACGGCCGTCCGGAAAAAGGACGCTCCGGCGGGACATCCGGTCAGAATCAGGACGGCGCGCGGCCTCCTGACCGTTCTCCGTCATTTACTATTATAGGCAAAATCCGCACCGTGTCAAGAGGTTTTTTCGTGATTTTATTCAAATTCGGACGGCATGCCTCCCCCGTCTTTCTTTTCCGATCCCCTTGACAATCAAATTGAAAGCGCGTATAATGATTTCACAAAATCCGAAAAGGAGAGTACGAAAATGTTCAAGAGAATTCTCATCGCCGCGCTGGCCGGTCTGTGCGTCCTGACCGCTGCGTCCTGCGCAAAGGAAGAGCAGAAGCCGGCCGAGACCGCGCCGACCCAGGCCGATGCCGCTCCCGCCGGTGAGGACGCCGCTCCCGCCGACAACGGTGAGGCCGCGGAACCCGCTCCCGAAGCCGAACCGGAGCCCGAACCCGAACCCGAACCGGAACCGGAGCCCGAGACGGAACCCGCCCCCCAGATCGAATACGAGTACGAGACCGTCTTCGAGCTGGACTTCTCCACCATGGAGGACACCAACAAGCCGCCGTTCTCCGCCAACCAGGTATCCGGCCTCCGCATCGAGGACGGCGTTCTGAAGGGAACCTCCACCGGCGGCGACCCCTTCATCACCTTCCAGCAGAAGCAGTTCCCGGCCTTCAGCTGGGACGAGGTCCAGCAGATCTACATCAAGCTGAAGAACTACGGCGACGGCTATGACGGCCAGCTGTTCTTCACCACCGACAGCGTGAGCTGGTCCGAGCCCGCCTCCTACCGCTTCTCCAGGTACTTCAACGGGGACGACGGCGACGACAACGACTGGAACGAGATCGACCTCTTCACCGACGAGAGCGCGATGTGGGACGGCACCATCACCAACTTCCGCCTGGACCCCATGGTCACCGAGGGAGACTTCGAGGTCGCCGTGATCCGGTTCCTCAAGGTCACGGAGAAGCAGGGTTAATACTAATCTCAAGCTAAAAGGAGAACGCGGCTTCTTGAAAGAAGCCTGGCAAGAACTTTAAATACACTGGTGCAGTTTCCTTCTCAAAGTGCAGCACGGGGTAACGTACAGCGCATCTTATAAAGTTCCTTTTTCGCACACCTTGGTCAGTTTGCCTTTTTAGGATGGAAATAGTATAAGAACCCTTCCCGAACGCCTTATAAAGGTCTTTCCCCATAAAAATCCGCGGAGCGATGAAACTCCGCGGGTTTTCTTTTTGCTTTTGACCGGGGCCGGATTTACCTGCGATGTGGCTCAGACGGTCCGCGTAATGGTCAGATTCTGCTGTCCGCGCTTTTCTGCGTCAGAGTGATCTGCTTCTCCTTCACGACGGAAAGGGGGACAGTGACTTTCAGGGGATTTTAATCGAGATAGATGTAATTGGTGGAAGTCGTGTTCCCTGCGGAATCCGTGACTACGCAGCGATACATGAACTGTCGCGTGGTAACGTTGGAGACGACCTCGAGCTTGGCTTTCTGCGCAAAGATACCCCCTCCGACATCCTCCCATTGCGCCGCGGCCTTCTTCGCTTTCGCCTGCCACTGATATTTATAGTTTCCGGTCCCGCCGGACGCCGTACACAGAATTCCGTCCGGGGTCACCTCCGCTTCAGCGGTCAGCTCTTCGGCGTAGGGCAGCAGCTTGACCTTGCTGGTCGTCACCTTCGTATTATTGGCATCCGTGATTTCGCAGTAAACCACCACATAGCCCGGATAGGTTGTCGTGTCAAGATAATGGTAAGGATCCGTTATCGCAAACGGCGAGTAGGTCCCTTCATTGGTTTCGGTGTACGCGTTGTCAGTGGCATAACCGACGTCCACCCACCAGCAGTAGGTATAGGGCGCCTTGCCGCCGCTGATTTCCACCTCAAACCAGCCTATGTCTGTTTTCGAGCCGAGCCGGAAATCCTCCAGATCCTTCGTGATCTTCAGCGGATCGGTATAGGTCGGCTTGACCTCCACGTACACCTCGTCACTGATAACCTCAGTGCCGTCGCTGTCCTCGATCACACAGCGGATGTATTCGTTCGCCGGGAAATAACCGTACGCTGCCTTGAATGACATTGTATCATCATATGTGCCGTCAGCGGATTGGCCGATTCTGCCCCAGATATTGCTTCCCTGTGTAGCCTGCCATTCATAGGAATACGCGCCTGTCCCGCCCGTGACTTTTACGGACAGCGTAACCGTTTCGCCCTCGTTGAACGTACCGCCCACAGGCTGCTTTGTGATCTTCAGCGGACCGGCACTGCCGCCGGGCTCCTTGACCACAACGCGCTTGCTGAATACATAATCCCCCTTCTTGTCCGTCACCAGGCAGACGAACTCGAAGTCATAATCCTCTTCTTCCACCTTGAAGGTCAGGGTCGGCTTGCCGTTGAGGCTGTCTGCCATGGGCCAATCCTGCTCATCGGGCGCAGCCATGAACCACGTATAGGTATAGGGCTTCGTGCCGCCTGCCGCCTCAACGGAGAAGGTAACCATATCGCCGATCCCGACGGTCTGATCCTGCGGCTGCTTCGTGATCTTCAGGGCACCCCCCGCTTTCACGGTGATGGTGACTGTCGGCGTGAAGGCCTCGTTTCCGTCCGCGTCCGTCACCCGGCAGCTCATGTACTGCACCTCGAACCGGTCATCGGGCTTTGCGCTGAAGCTGGGCGTGTTGAAAGTGGGATCCCATTCGGACATATCCCGCATCTTATCTTTCGCTTCGCCCCAGAACCACTGGTATTTGTAAGGTTCCGTCCCGCCGGTGACCGCCGTCTTCAGGGTGAAGACCTCCTCGGTGGAGGACAGAGTGACCTCGGTGGGATCCACGTATGCCTTGAGATCGTTGCCCGTCAGCTTGACCTTGTCGGTGACGGTGCAGAACACGGTCACCTCGGTGTACTTCGCCAGCAGATCGTCCGCGTCCGAGACCTGCAGAGTGTCCTTCAAGACGGAGGAGGTCTGCTTCTTCGTGACGGTGTGGTCCGTCATCTCCATGCTCCATTCGTAGGCATAGGGCCCCTTGCCGCCGGCGATCTCTACGGTGAACTCCACGGTCTCGTCCACCGCCTTCAGGGCAGCGGAAACGGGGTTCTTCACGATCTTCAGCGCGGCCGGAGCCCCTTCGATGGTGAAGCCCTTCCGCTCGGTGACGTACATCATCCGGATCAGGATGGCGGCCACCTCGGAGCGCTGGATGTTGTCCGCGGGCTTGCAGAGGTTCTTGGTCCAGACGCCCTCGTACATATCCGCGGAGCCCTCCAGGACGCCCGCCCGGTAGAGCTTGTAGATTTCCTTCGCCTGGGGATGCGTCATGGGAACGTCCGGAATGGCGCCGTCCGGGATCTCGTTCTTCACGGTCAGCGCGGAGTCCGGCAGGGCATGGGCGAAGATCTCCATGTACCCGGCGCGGGTGGCCGGCGCGTTCCAGTCGTAGTCGCGGGAAATGATGCCGTGCATGGACGCGTAATCCGCGTAGCTCTTGTACCACGGGTCGCCGTTGACCAGGGATACCACGCCGGTGGTGTACTTCTGGTTCATGCACGCGGCCAGCTTCACCGCCTGGGCGTAGGTCAGATTATCGTCCGGGCAGTAGGTGGTCTCCGTCATGCCGTTGATGAGATCGTCCTCCACAGCTTTTTTCACAGAGTTGTAGTACCACTTGTCAGAGGGCACGTCGGTGAATTTGAACTCCCCTCCCAACGCGGCGACCGGCAGCAGTCCCGCGCAGAGCAGGAAGGCCAGTACCAGGGTCAGAATCCGTTTGCTCATGTCAATTCTCCTTTCGGTTTCAGTCCCGGGGGATCGCTCCCCCGAACGGATGGAACGCATTCCATCATGCACCAGAGGTATTATACCATATTATTCACGCAATTGCATCCCTCACTTTATGGATTCTCCAGCTTTTTTCCGAAGGCGGACCCTTTTTTCCGCCCCTTCCCCTTTACTTTTCCGGCGTCCTATGGTAAAATAAGGACAATCAGGCAGTCATCCGGGCCCGCAGGCATGAGATTTTTTTACAGATTGTTCACAAATCCTGCCCCGCTCCGCCGCAACATCCGCCCGCCGCTGTGTGTTTACAGAGCAGAACGCCAAAACAGACGCCACATCCGCAGCGGACAACCGTCACAAAGGAGACCGCCATGGACACCGTCCGCCCCCTCCTCCCCCTGCCTCTCCGGATCGCGGACCGGCTCAGGGCTTTTTCCGCAACTCTTCTGTCCCTCCTGACTGCCTCCACGCCGAAATCTGCCGTCACGAAACCCATCCCGGCGGCCGGAACCGAAACCGCGGACGCGGACCGGGAGGAGCTGAACCGCCGGGCTGAGAGCATTCTGACCCGCTACGGCAACAGCATCCTCCGTCTGGCCTATTCCTATCTGCATAATATGGCGGACGCGGAGGAGGTCGTGCAGGACACCCTGGTCCAGTTTCTCAAAACGGGTCCGGTCTTCAGCGACAAGTCCCACGAGGAGGGCTGGCTCATGCGTGTGGCGGGCAACCTCAGCAAGAACCGGATCCGCTACAACCGCATCCGGTCCGCGGACGAGCTGAACGACGAGCTGGTGGCGGAGGAGCGGGAGGATCTGTCCTTCGTGTGGGAGGCGGTGAAATCCCTGCCGGTCAAGTACCGGGAGGTGATCCACCTGTTCTACCACGAGGGCTACAGCACGGCGGAAATCGCACGCATCCTGCAGCGCAACGAGTCCACCGTCCGGTCCTGCCTGTCCAGAGGCCGCGCGCAGCTGAAGACCATTCTGAAGGAGGCGTACGATTTTGAAGGGACGATATAATGAAATCATGGATAAAGTCACCCTGACCCCCGCCTCCCGCGCCCGCATTCTCGACAACATACGCGGAATGGACCTGAGGCGGCAGGCGGAGGAAAGAACAACCCGCGCCCCCTACTGGAAAAAGCTGATGCCCGTCGCCGCCATGGCCGCCCTGGTTCTTTCCGGCGTCATCGCCTGGCAGTGGTGGGCCAAGCCGACCGTGATCCCCGACGACGGCCCGGTACCGCTGGCTCCCGGCACGGAGACGGATCCCGACGCCGTGGAGACCGTGCGTGAGGCGGACAGCATCGAAGCCCTGGAAGCCCTCATGGGATATCCCGTGGAGGAGCCCGCCGGCCTGTCCTTCACCCCGGAGAAAACGACCTGTAAGGCCTACTGGTACGGCATGGCGGAGGTCACGGTCACCGGGGAGGGCCACAGCGCCAAGCTCCGCAAGCAGCCCGGAACGGAGGACATCTCCGGCAAGCTCCCGGACACGGAGTACCCGTCCGAAGCGGAGGCGGACCTGAACGGCACGGCGGTGTCCCTCTGGGGCATTCAGGGCGGCGGAATGTACAACGCCGGTTCCTGGCAGTACGGCGGCTATTCCTATTACCTCGAGCTCACGGACGCCGTGGATGAGGAGACCTTCCTCTCGATCATCCGGCAGACCGTGCCGGGGATGGGATCGTAATAATCAAAGCAAGCCACAGGGCGGATCCTTTGCGGGGTCCGCCTTTTTTGTCACACGCTTCTCCTTCGTTCAACCGCCGGTTGATTCCCGCCGCCCGGCTCGCCTGCCCGTCGCTTGCACGGGATCCGCCCGCGTGGTATAATCAGGACGAGAACATCACCCACGGAGGCGGAATATGATCGACAGAAAGCATTTCGGAAAACGGGTCGGGGCTGAACGCAGACGGCTCGGCATGACGCAGGAAGACCTGGCGGGATCCCTCTCCGTCACCGCACAGGCCGTCTCAAAATGGGAGCGCGGCGAAAGCCTCCCCGATCCGGAGCTGCTCCTCGCCCTGTCCCATCTCTTCGGAAAAACCGTCAACGCCCTGCTGGAGGACCGGGATCCTTTTCAGAAAATGGGACTCACAGGCGAGGTGCGGGACGGCGTGACCATCCTGACGGGAGCCCGGGACCTTTCGGCCTACGATTCCTTTGTCCGGTCCATCCGGCGGGAGAAGGCCGTTCCGAAGAACTGGGAGCGCGCAGCCCTTCCCGGCCATCCCCTGGCGGAGGGAGGCGCGGAAATCGCGAAGCGGGGCGGGCTGATCCTGGAGATCGGCGCGGGCCCCGGCGGCGGATTCATGCCCCATGTGCTCCGCGCGGATCCGGACGCCTCCGTCGTGGTAACGGATCTCGTCCCCGGGGTGCTCACGGAATGGAAACGCTTTCTGGACGCGGAGCTCGGATCCCCGAACCTGTGGTACGCCGCCTGCGACTTCACCGCCCTGCCCTTTCCGGACGGCGTCTTCGATACCGTGGCGGACGGCGGCGGGATCGCCAATGCCATCGGGGACAAGCGGACTGCGCTCCGGGAAGCGTACCGGGTCCTGAAGTCCGGGGGCGCGCTCTTCACCTACGGCCTTTTCGTCACCTCGGAGACCGCCGCCTCCCTGCCGGAAGACGTTCTCGCCCTGCTCCGCCGCGAATACCCGGACGCCTTCCCCGATCTGTACGAGGCCGCCGTCCTGGCAGGCTTCGCCCGCATCGAAAGCGTTACGTCGTCCGCCCGACCCACCGACCGGGACGACAGCGGATTTGCCGCCCGATGCCGGGAGTTGGGGGTGAACGTCCCCCGCACCGCCTTTGTCCGCGTCTGTACCAAGAGGTAATTTTTTATCCGGCCGTTATCCTTCACAAAAATCCCCTCCGATTTTCCGTTTTTTCGTTGACAATGATTTACTGTACTGCTATAATAACCATAATGACCGAAAACCGGGCTCAAGGAGGCCGCACGCATGAAGGAACTGAAGAACTATCCGCTTTACGAGGTCACCCCCGTCCACTCCGTTCGCGAGCTTCTGGCCATGGCGGAGGAGGAGGCCGGGGACAAGATCGCCTTCCGCTTCCGCACAAACGGGGACGCGATCCGCGACGTCACCTACCGGGAATTCGTCCGGGACGTCCGTGCCCTGGGATCCGCCCTGACCGAACGGGGGCTCATCGGGGACCACATCGCCCAGATCGGCGAGAACAGCTACCGTTGGATCAACGTCTATCTCACCGTCCTGCGGGGCGACGGCGTCTACGTCCCCGTGGACAAGGACCTGCCCGCCCCCGATATTCTGAACATCCTCTCCCACAGCGACTCCACCGTGCTGTTCTACACCCCGAAGTACGACGACATCGTGCAGCAGAACGCCGACGGTGCCCTTTCCCGCATCAAGCTCTTCGTCCGGGTGGTGAACGACGAGGACGCCTCCGAGGAGGAATGCCGCGCGTCCTGGGCCGGAGACGATCCCCGCCACGTATCCTTCCGGGATCTCATCGCCCGGGGGTACGACCTGCTGGATCAGGGATACGCCTACTACGACGGCCATCAGAGCGGCGAGTGCGAGATGAAGATGATCGTCTATACCTCCGGCACTACGGGGCTGGCCAAGGGCGTCATGCTGTCCGAGCACAACCTCATCTCCATCGTCTACTACGGCCTGCAGGTCTCCACGGTCTACGAGACCTGCCTCTCCGTCCTGCCCTACCACCACACCTACGAGGCCGTGGCTGGACTGCTGGTGTCCCTGCACCACCACTCCACCATCTGCATTAACGACAGTCTCAGCAACGTCCTGAAG